>CAJUPK010000075.1 GCA_910588415.1 uncultured Oscillospiraceae bacterium
GCTCCACACCTCGCAGCCTTTGAAAAGGCTGGCGAAACTTTTTCCCTTGCTCTCAAAAAGTATACTATGAAAATTATCAATCATTTCTAAGGAGAAACCCAATATGAACCGTAAACTATCTATGCTGGCAGCCCTGCTTCTGCTGGCAGCCTGTATACTCTCTGGCTGTGAAAAGGTACAGTCCTCTTCTGTCCCGTCCTCTATGCCAGAGGCAACGCCAGCTGCCACCGCTGCTCCCGCTCCCACGGCCTCTCCCACCCCTGCGCCTACAGCCACTCCCCAGCCTACTTCCACACCAGAGCCCTCCCCGGCCGCGGACTTTGAGACTCTCTTTAAGGCCAACCCTGTAGATGCCCAGCTGGAAGAGGATCTTGCCATGGCCATGACCACCCGGTCCATTGTCCAGGCCTATGAGCAGGCGGCCAACAGCTGGCAGGGGCTGCTGGACAATCTGTTCCGGTCCACACAGGAAACTCTGCCGGAAAAAGACCAGGAAACCTTCCGTCAGGAACAGGAGACCTGGCAGAATGGCCAGGACGAGGCAATCGCGGATATTCAGACGAAAAGCGGGGAGGGCGATGACGGCCTTATTACCGTGGCCTGTGAAACCATGGAATTTTATCGTGACAGGGCCTATGAGATTTGCAAAGTGTACTACTCGGCCAATCAGACTCTCCCTGATTTTGAGGTCCTTCTGCAGCCAGTAGGCTAAAACATCTTTCATCATAAGGCACTCTATTCTTAGGAAACCTGCGAAAATATTTATATAGTAAACGCACTTGAAAATCAGTAAATACCGATTTTCAAGTGCGTTTACTATAACAGCACGGCCATAAAAGCCGGACAAAAAAAGCAAGCCCATCTTGAAATCCATCAAGAGAGCTTGCTTTTTTATAATATGAGGGTCGATCAAAGGTGTTTTCGTCCTAAAGCTCCAGCGTTTCTGGAGACTGATTCTATAGGCAGCGCAGTTCAAAAAAGGTTTTACCGATTTTACACTGCGTTCCCTATAACAATAATAACAGCACAACCGTGCTCATTGGTCAGGCTCAGTCATTGTCTTCTTCAGAGGTCCCATTCTCCTCCTGGTCCGGGGTTTCCCCGTGGGATTCAGGGGTATCTCCGGGCTCTTCCTGCTGCGTCTCTTCTTCTAGCTCCTCCAAGTCATCCAGCTCTTCTTCTTTGGGGGCGCTGGCCAAAGTGACCACCTGGCTGTCCTCCTGCACTTTCATCACCCGAACACCCTTACTGGGCCGGGCACATTGGCGTATCTCTACCGCCGGTATGCGGATGATCACTCCATCGCTGGAAATCAGGATCACATCCTCTTCCTCTGGCGACACCAGCTTCACGCCCGCTACGGCGCCGAATTTATCTACATGATAGTTCAAAAGTCCCTTGCCGCCCCGCTTCTGCAGGCGATAATCCTCAATGGGGGAGAGGCGTCCAAAACCAGTTTCCGTCACAGTAAGCACCATGCGGCCTTCCCGCAGAACGTCCATGCCCACAATGGCGTCTCCCTCGCCCAGGTTCATCACCTTCACACCCCGGGCAATACGGCTCAGCTCGCGAATCTGCGTCTCATGCATACACAGGGCCATGCCGTTCCGGGTGGCGAAAATCAAATTGTCCTGTCCAGAGGTAGCCTGCACCCAGGCAAGGTGGTCCCCCTCGTCCAAATCCACAGCAATCAAGCCAGCCTTCCGCACATTGCTGAAAGCGGAGAGCTTGGTGCGCTTTACCACGCCTTTGCGGGTAACCATGACCAGATATTTGTCCCCTTCCAGACTGTCCAGGTGGAGAATAGAGGTAATGGTCTCCTCTCCCTGCAGGGGCAGGAGATTTCGGATGTGCATGCCCCGGCTGGTACGGGAACCCTCGGGTATTTCATAGCACTTCACCCGGTACATGCGGCCCAGGTCAGAGAAAAACAAGATGTAGTCATGGCTGCCTGTAACAAAGATATCGGAAGCAGCGTCCTCTTCCCGGCGGCTCATGCCGGAGATGCCCCGGCCGCCCCGTTTCTGGGTCTTATATGCCTCCATTTTCTGGCGCTTTACATACCCATATTGGGTCAGAGTAAGCACGCACTCCTCCACGGGGATCAAATCCTCCACGTCCACTTCGCCGCTGATAGCGGCAATCTCCGTGCGGCGCTCATCGCCAAAGCGCTTTTTCATGTGAATGGCCTCATCCTTGATGATGGCCTTGCGCCGGTTTTCACTCTGCAAAATATCTGTCAGATCGGCGATCTGCTCGTGCAGTTCGCTGAGCTCTGTCTCTATCTTCAAAATCTCCAGCCCCGCCAACTGGCCCAGCTGGAACCGGCAGATGGCGTCCGCCTGGGGGTCATCAAAGCCGAAATGCTCTATCAAGGCCAGCTTCGCCTCGGGCCTTCCTCCCTTGCAGCCCCGTATGGTGGCAATAATCTCATCCACAATGTCAACAGCCCGCTTCAGTCCCTCCAGAATATGGGCCCGGTCCTGAGCCTTTTTCAGGTCAAACCGGGTACGCCGGGCAATGACGTCCATCTGGAATTCCACATATTTCTGCAGGATCTTATGCAGGTTGAGAATCTCCGGCCTGCCGTTTACCAGGGCCAGCATGATCACGCCAATGGAGACCTGCAGCTGGGTCAGGGCAAACAGATGATTTAGAACGATTTGGGGCGAGGCCTCCCGCTTCACATCAATCACAATGCGCATACCCTCCCGGTCGGAGTGATCGTCCACATTGGAGATGCCCTCGATGCGCTTTTCCTTTACCAGGTCGGCAATGCTCTTGATGAGCTCCGCTTTGTTGACCTTATAGGGGATTTCTGACACAATGATTTTGGAGCGGCCGCCTTTCTCGTCCTCCTCAATCTCAGCCCGGGCGCGGACAACCACTTTGCCCCGGCCTGTGGCATAGGCGGACCGGATGCCGCTGCGGCCCATTATAATGCCGCCAGTGGGAAAGTCCGGGCCCTTGATGTGCTCCATCAGCTCATCCAGGGTAGCCTCTGGATTGTCTATATAGCAGCAAACTCCGTCTAGCACTTCATTGATATTGTGGGGGGGCACATTGGTCGCCATGCCCACAGCAATGCCCATGGAGCCGTTGACCAGCAGGTTGGGAAAATGGCTGGGCAGCACCACCGGCTCTTTCAGACGGTCGTCATAGTTGGGCTGAAAGTCCACAGTGTCCTTGTTGATGTCGTCCAGCATGGCCACAGAGAGCTTGGTCATCCGGGCTTCGGTGTAACGGGGAGCAGCAGGGGGGTCACCGTCCACAGAACCAAAGTTGCCGTGGCCATCTACCAGCATGTAGCGCAGGGAGAAATCCTGGGCCAAGCGCACCATGGCGTCGTACACCGCCGCGTCGCCGTGGGGGTGGAACTCTGCCAAAGTCTTGCCCACGGTGTCCATGCACTTGCGGTAAGGTCCGTCCGGCCACAGGGAATCCTGGTACATTTTATATAATATGCGCCGGTGTACGGGTTTTAGACCATCCCGCACGTCGGGCAAAGCGCGCTGCACAATAACAGACATGGAATAATCCAGAAAGGACTGCTCCATCTCTTTTGTCAGCGCCACGTCTATCACGCGCCCTCCGGCTTCTTCTGGCTGGGTAGTACTGTTTTCAAAATCTGCCATGAATTCCTTCTCCTTCAAACGGACCCTTTGCTTTTCTTTGCCATGGAGGCCTTTCGTTCATGAATTATTCATGATTTAAACACAAATCAGATATAGATTCGATACAATTTATTCATGAAATAGGACGGTTTTGTGCCAAAAACAAGCTTCCAAAAGGCTTATAAGATACAGATACGGCTCTTGTTTCTCCATAAAGCGATAAACGAATTTTTACTCATTGCAGGCAATAAAAATTTACAGTTTTAGTCCTAGATTCACAGGTTGCTATTTTATATAAAGCAACACATTTTATTATAAAATTTTCTTTTATACACTTATGCGCGTTTATACGTCCCAATTTGCTTTCTGGGCGTTCTCGATAATGAACTCTCGCCGGGGTTCCACCTTGTCGCCCATCAGGATGGTAAACACCTGGTCAGCCCGGGCCGCGTCGTCCACCTCTACCCGGCGCATGGTGCGGGCCGCTGGGTCCATGGTGGTTTCCCACAACTGGATGGGGTCCATCTCACCCAAGCCCTTATACCGCTGGATGGGACAGTTGCCGCCCAGCTCTGCCAGAATTCTGTCCCTCTGGGGGTCAGAAAAGGCATAGTAGTGGCGCTTATTCTTTGTGATGCGGTATAGGGGAGGCTGGGCCAGATACACATGCCCCTGCTCTACCAAAGGCCGCATAAAGCGGAAAAAGAAGGTGAGCAGCAGGGTACGAATATGACTTCCGTCCACGTCCGCGTCCGCCATGATGATAACCTTGCCATAACGCAGCTTGCTAATATCAAAATCTTCCCCAATCCCTGTGCCCAGAGCAGTGACCACAGGCAGGAGCTTTTCGTTTGTATACACTTTATCCAAACGAGCTTTTTCCACGTTGAGCATTTTGCCCCAAAGGGGAAGGATGGCCTGGAACTTCCGGTCCCGCCCGCCTTTGGCAGAGCCGCCGGCGGAGTCTCCCTCCACAATATAGATCTCTGTCTCCTCTGGGTCCCGGGACTGGCAGTCTGCCAGCTTGCCGGGCAGGGAGTTGCTCTCTAACGCTGTTTTGCGCCGGGCCAGCTCTCTGGCCTTGCGGGCCGCCTCTCTGGCCCGGGAGGCAGTCATGGCCTTGTCAAAAATAGCCCGGGCTGTGGCTGGATTCTCCTCTAAGTGCTGTACCATGGCCTTATACAGCATGGAACTGACCAGCCCGCTGATCTCCGTGTTGCCCAGCTTTGCCTTGGTCTGGCCCTCGAACTGGGCCTCCTTCAGCTTGACGCTGATGATACAGGTCAGTCCCTCCCGCACATCCTCGCCGGAGAGATTCTTGTCGTTTTCCTTCAATATATTGTATTTACGCGCATAGTCATTCATAGCCCTTGTCAGCGCCCGTTTGAATCCCTCTTCATGGGTGCCGCCGTCCACCGTGCGGATATCATTGGCAAAGGAGAGGATCAGCTCGTTGAAGCTGTCCGTATACTGCATGGCCACTTCCGCGGTGGCGCTGTCATCCTCTGCCACGGTGGAGAAGTGCATGATCTCTGGATGAATGACCTCCACAGCTTTTTTCTTATTGAGATAGTCCACAAATTCCCGGATGCCGCCCGCATAGCAGTATTGGTTGACAATGGGCCTCTCCAGGGCCTGCTCCTCTGGGACGCGTTCCTCCGGGTCCCGCTCGTCAATCAGCTGGATGGTAATGCCTGCGTTCAGGAAGGCCTGCTCCCGCAGTCTCATCTGCAGGGTCTCGTAGCTATAGACAGTGGTCTCTTTGAATATCTCCGGGTCCGCTTGAAAACAGATGACAGAGCCATTGCTGCTGCCCTCTGGGGCCGGGCCCTTCTCGATCAGCTCAGTGACAGCCTTGCCCCGCTCAAAGCGCTGGTAGTACCGCACGCCGTCTGTAATGACCTCTACCTCCAGCCAAGTGGAGAGGGCGTTGACCACAGAGGCGCCCACGCCGTGGAGGCCGCCGGAAACCTTGTAGCTGCCCCCGCCGAATTTGCCACCAGCATGGAGAATGGTAAACACCACCGTGACAGCGGGCAGGCCTGTCTGGTGCTGGATGCCCACCGGGATGCCCCGGCCGTTATCCGACACATAGACCACATTGCCCGGCAAAAGGCGCACCACCACATTATCGCAGAAGCCGGCCAGGGCCTCGTCAATGGCGTTGTCCACAATCTCATATACCAGATGGTGCAGGCCCCGGGGGCCTGTGGAGCCAATATACATGCCGGGCCGCTTGCGCACAGCCTCCAGGCCCTCCAGCACCTGGATCTGGTCGCCGTCATACGCCTGTTCGCTTTTTGTCATATCCATCATTTCATTGATTTCCAAAAACAACTGCCCCCCAAATCACATTCCAAAAGCGGTCTAACACCAGGAAACATCAACTCCCGTTACCCTGTCTCTGTTTTTTGCATGGGATTTCCATACTTTCCCATCTCCAAGGACAGCACTTTGTGCCATGCCCTTTTTACACTTGCACCGCATATAGTATAGCAGATTTTGAAGAATTTGTAAAGTCCGGCAGAGCCAGGAACTTCCCCAGGAATTTAAAAAATTTTTTCAGCTTCTCCCGCCAGGGTTCCGGCTGGTATTCTGCATGGTATTCCGGCCGCCGTCCATATTTTTCAGCCTGCGCTGGATGTAGGCGGTATCATCGTACTTTTCCAGCAGGTTTCTGTCATTGATGGGGGTTTCTACCCCGCTGACCACCCGGGAGGCGCGCTTGGGCGCGGCATTGTACCCCGCTGGCCGGGGGACAGGCTCTAGGCGCTGGGCGGCCTGCCGGGAACCTGGCTGGGAAACAGACTGAGAAGCCTGTGAGGAAACCGGCCGGGAGACGGGCTGAGAAATAGGCTGGGTCACAGGCCGGACAGGCCTGGCCTGGGCCTGGGTGGAACCTAGGCGGTTCTGGGCCCCAGGAGCGTTCTGTTTTGGCCCGTGGGGTCGCTGGCTGATCTGTCCGCTGATCTGCCCGTTTTCCGCGGCTGCCCGCTGTTTGGCCCGGCTGAAAGCCTGCTGGTTGACAACGCCTGTATCCTGCCTGCCCTGGAGGGACTCCTCCTGGGAGCCAGCCTGGGGACTGGGACCCGGACGGTGGGAATTGCGGGGCGTGTAGTCATCGTCGTCAAAATATTCCGTGGCGCCGTGGACAGACTGGCTGTTTTCTACTGCCGCACGGATACGCCGTTTTTTCTGGTACTCCTCCTTGGAGACCTTTTTGATCACCGGCTTTTCCAGATAGACCATGAAGAGGCTGAACAAAAAGAATACCGCAAAGGGCACAAACACATGGAGGGCTGTTTTCAGCTCTATATCATCCAGCACAAATTTGTGAAAGAAATAGATGGACCCGCCGGCAAACAGGGCAAAAAGCCCCAGCACATACACCAGCGGGGAGAGGTAGATATTGGATATGCCGCTGCATCTTGGGCAGCGGTATTCCCCCTGCTTTTTTAAGGACCAGGTCCTGACAATGTTTACCCGCTTTTTGCAGTATGGGCAGGTAGGTATTCCAAAATAACGCATGTGTTCTCACTCATTCCTTTCTGTCAAATTGTATCCGCTTGGCCCAAAGAGCCAGCGCCGCTCCTAAAGTCTAAGTAGAAGTTCTCCGGTACTTCTATCCGGCAGGCGACTGTTTTGTGGTTAGGGGAAACTCCGCGGTTTGCGCAAAGCGCAGCACCGTAGACCTTTTGAAAAGCGTTGCAGGGGACATTTGGGAGAGATAGACCCGCTCCCGGCCGTTTTCTTGGCACACAATAAAGGACTTGGGCAGTTCTGCCGTCACATTTACCACCCGGCCCTCCTGCTGGGCCAGGGCCAGGTATTCCTTGGTGCGCTTGGAACCTGTGGTGTTGTCCAGGTCGAACACGCCTATAATACTGTTTGTCATAACAATGGTATCTTGCCCCAAATGCAGGTACATTTGCAATATTTTTCCTTTCCTGTGGAAAAAAATCCCTGTTTTTCTTTTGCTGGAGGTGAAATTTGCCCTTTTTAGAAGCCGTGTGCCCATTGGAATGGCGCGGAGACATTCCAGAGATTTGGGCGGGGCAGGGCAAAACTTTTGGAAAACTTCCCTGCCTTTTCTGGACTTTTCCCAGGAAAGCCCGTGAAATTCCCGGCAAAGACTGCGCTGGATTCAGGTGGTGTTGGTACAACTTTTATGTTTTCACGTTTCCACAGAATTTTGTCCCTGTGTGGAAAACCCGGTTCTGTTCATTTTATTCTCGCATACCCCGCGCCGGTTAGGCTGCTGGGAACCTTTAGTCGGCGGTAAGGTAGACCTCCTCTGGGTATACGGTTCCCGCCTGCACCTGGAAGCGCATACCAGTCTCCATGGCGCTGACCACCTCTGGCTCGCAGCAGGTGATAAATACCTGCTGGCCGTGGAGCTGATTGAGCAGGTAGTCCTGCCGGGCTTTGTCCAGCTCGCTGAGCACATCGTCCAGCAGCACAATAGGCGTTTCCCCGGAAAATTCCGCCAGGATCTTTGCTTCAGCCAGCTTCATGGCCAGGACTGCGCTTCTCTGCTGGCCCTGGGAGCCATAGGCCTTGGCGGAGACGCCGTTGATGGAGATTTCTATGTCGTCCCGGTGGGGGCCAGCCGAGGTGAAGCCTGTGCGCACGTCCGAGGAGAGAGTGCGGGCCAGCTCCTGGAGAAAAAGGCTTTCGGTTTCCTCCCGGCTGCCCTGGTCCTCCTCCGGGCATTTGAAGGAAGGGGCATATGTCATCTCAATCTGCTCCCGGCCCCGGCCAATACCCCCAAAAATTTCCTGCAGATGGGGCCGCAGCCTGCGGATGAACCCCTTTCTCTGTTCCATCACCCGGGAGCCTAAACTGGCAATCTTGGCGTCCCAAATGCTGACTGTATCAGAGAGGCTGGGATTTTTGGCAATCTCCTTGAGCAGGGCGTTTCGTTGGGACAGGGCCCGACGGTAGGAGCTGATAAGCTGGGCATAGCTGGGCTTAATCTGGCATAGGGCGGTATCTAAAAACTTCCGGCGGTGGGGAGGGCCCTCTTTGATGAGCATGAGATGCTCTGGAGAAAAGATGACAGCCCGCACCTTGCCCACCAGGGCGCTGCCGCTGTTCTTCTTTACCTCGTTGATCCAGCTGGTCCTGCGGCCCCCATCGATTTGAAGCATCACGTTCTGCTCCCGGTCCTCGCTGAAAAAATCCAGCTCCAGGGCTGTGCCGGAGGCGTTTTTTCCGGTCTCTGGGTCCAGCCTGGGCAGTTCCCCGTCCTTGGCGCCCCGGAAGGAGTGGCCCCCTGTAAACAGCCAGAGGCCCTCCAGCAAATTGGTCTTTCCCTGGGCATTGCCCCCGTAGATTACATTGACCTCCTCGCAGGGGAAGAGCTCGTCCTCCTCCAGATTGCGAAAATCCCGGAAGGCGTAGCGCATCACAAACATGGCGGTATCCCGGCGACCTGAAAGGTTCTTCCGGCCGCGCTGACCTGGTCGCCAGGCCGCAGCTTTTTGCCCCGCATGGTGCAGGGAGCGCCGTTTACCTGCACCTGCCCCTGCAGCACAGCCTCTTTGGCCTGCCCGCCTGTGTCCACCAGGCCGGTGAGCTTTAGGAAGGCGTCCAGCCGGATGTACTCTGTGTGAATCTCTATGGTTTCCATATGGCTCTCCATGTTCTCAATCTCTCCCTTTCTAAAAGGAGTGGGATAAGGTTCTATGGGATATTCTGCTGAGTATTAGGGTCTGTTTAAAAACCGCAAAACCATCCTTTTGTTCCAAGCAGAAGCTTTCTGTGTTGGAAATCGGGGTTTCCGTCTTGCAGCCTCTTGTTTTGATTCTAAACTCCCGCATTTTCCCTATTTCCAAGCAATCCCTACTGGGACGGCAGCTGGGAGGAGCCCGCGGCTCCTCTATCCCTGGTTACAGCCTCTGGTCAAAAAGAGGTTTTCCCCAGCTGCTTTTAAAAATGTGGACAAAACTTCAGCCAAGGGGACGGCGTTATGGGTGGGCTGTCGCTCAGTCGCTTTTCAGGCGCACGGGCAGCACTAGGAACAAAAAGCTGTCTCCCTCTTTGGGCTGGATCGTCATGGGGCTTAGGGGCCCGCTGAGCCCCACGCGGATCTCATCGCACTCGGTGTTGCGCAGGGCGTCCAGAAGATAGCGGTTGTTAAAGCCGATCTCCACATCCTCCCCTTCCAGCTCCACGGAAAGCTGGTCGCTGGCCCGGCCCATGGAGGTGGTGCAGAGAAGCTTTAGCTCTGTACTGGAAAATATACAGCGCACCGGGCTTTTCAGCCGGTCGGTGATCAGCAGGGACACCCGCTCTACGCTGTCTATAATATCCCGGGAGCGCATGACCACCGTGGTCTTGCTGTTGGTGGGGATGGTGGCCTTATAGTTGAGAAATTCTCCCTCCAGCAGGCTGGAGATCACCGTATAATTCTCTATCTTGAACAGGATATGCCGCTGTCCGGCGCAGAGTTCTACCGGATTTTCTGAATCCTTCAGCAGGCGCTGGATCTCTGAAAGGGTCTTGCCAGGCACCACAAAGGAGAATTTTTCTTTGTAGTCCACAGGCTCTGTGCGCTTGGCCAGCCGGTAGCCGTCCACAGCCACCACGTCCAGCAGGCCGTTTTCTATGCTGAACAGGCTGCCCTGGTGGATGGGCTTGGCGTCGCTTTCCGCCACAGCAAACACGGTCTGGCGAATCAGGCTTTTCAGCACATGGGCGGAAAGCTTCAGCTGGGTAGAGTCCGAGACCCGGGGCAGTTCGGGAAATTCCGCGGCAGGGATGCCAATAATGGAGAAGTGGCTGTTGCCGCTTTCAATGGAAGCCATATCCTTGTCATCGATGCTGACGGAGATGGCCTCGTCCGGGGTCCGGCGGACAATGTCGGAGAAAATTTTAGCGCTGAGAACCGAGCGGCCCTCCTCCTGGACCCGGGCGGGGATCACCGTGGTAATGCCTAGTTCCAGGTCATAGGCGCAGAGTTCCAGCTGGTTTTCGCTGGCATGGAGGAGGATGCCCTCTAGGGCCGGAATGGAGGTCTTTGTGGAAACAGCTCTTTGTATGTTGGACACAGCTTCTGTGATGTCCGCTTTGTTGACGGTAAATTTCATGGGGAGTGTTCTGTCCTTTCTGTGATATTTAAAGTGGGTGGATGGTTTATGGTTTGAAAAATGCTTTTGCAGAGGTTCATGCTGTTTGTCATTGTTTATACTTGTTAGATTTAGAAGCAGTAATAGGGGCTGTTAAATGTGTGGAAAAAGGAAAGCCCCCTAGAAAACCCCTGCTTGGGGAGAAAAAAATTTGCACGCCGGGCTGTGTAAAGAAAATGGGAAAAGTGAAATGCTGGGATACGTTTCCACAGGGAGTTGAAACCATGTTGGTGGAATGTGGGGGAAAAGTGGAAAAGCGGCGGGGTTCAGGGCCCTTGCTGGAGAGGGGATTTTCTCACTTTCTATGCTTTGTGAGAGCAAGGGAAAAAGTTTCGCCAGCCTTTTCAAAGGCTGCGAGGTGTGGAGCAGAGCTCCACGGTCTTGCGCG
>CAJUPK010000076.1 GCA_910588415.1 uncultured Oscillospiraceae bacterium
TTTCCAATTTCATTGGAAATATTATAGCATAGAAACTTTTTCCTGTCCAGAAATTTTTCAGGAGGGGCCCAGGAGTGTTTTCTACCCAAAGCCCCGGTATGTACCAGGTGCGCCAGCGGAACATAGAGGTTCTTACGGGAAAGCCTATATTTATACCTCTATATTTCATTGGCACACCTTCCCTCTGGCAGCCAGAGGCCCAGGGCTTTTCTAGGACTGGGGGCTTCTTGCAAAATTTTTCCAAATGGTGTACAATAGAGCCAGTTTGAAACTTAGGAGTGACGAAACCCATGAAAAAACAAGCCGCCGCCCTTCTGCTGGCCCTCTGCGTGGCCCTGGGGCTGTGGGGCTGCGAGACCCAGGAGGCCCCTCCCCCCAGCCCGGAACCCCAGGACACTGGCTGGGACGGAACCGTTCCCCCAGACTATGACTTCTGCTTTGCCTGGGAGACGGACACCCAATATTTCTCCCGGCAGGCCCCCCGCAAGTACCTGGAGCTGAACCAGTGGATTGCCGACAATGCTGCCCAGAAAAAGCTGAAATACCTGATTCATACCGGGGACATCATCAACGATATGGACATGCCGTACCAGTGGGAACTGGCCAGCCAGGCCATGGGTCTGCTGGAAGCCGCCAGCCTGCCCTACGGCGTGCTGGCCGGCAACCATGATGTGGGCCTGGACCTGGCCGACTACGAGACCTATGGGCAGTATTTTGGAGAAGAGCGCTTCTCCGCCCAACCCTGGTACGGCGGCAGCTACAACAACAACGCCGGGCACTATGACCTGGTCAGCGCAGGCGGGGTGGACTTTATCCTGGTCTATATGAGCTGGAATATCGGCCAGCCGGAGATAGACTGGATGAACCAGGTGCTGGCCGAATACCCGGACCGCCGGGCCATCCTGTGCTTTCACGCCTACACCAACGTGAAGGAGGACGAGGACATTGGCTCTCTGCTGAACCCCACCGGGCAGCTGCTGCAAAAAGAGGTGGTGGCCAAAAATCCCAACGTGTTTTTGGTGCTCAGCGGCCACTATCACGGCGCTTCCTATGAGACCGCCCTGTTTGACGACAATGGGGACGGCACCGCCGAGCGGGCTGTGTACCAGATCTGTACAGACTACCAGGTGAACGCGGACAGCGGACAGGGCTATGTGAAGCTGCTGTACTTTGACCTGGCCGGCAACCAGGTCTATGTCCACGCCTACTCCCCTCTTATAGACGACTACAATATGTACGACGAGGCCGGGGCTGTCACCCTGGGCCCCCAAAACCCGGCCAGCGGGGTGGACACAGACAAGCTGATTTTGCAGGTGGACTTTACCAGCCAGCCTGCCCTCTCCTTAACCGAATAAATCAGCGGCGGGACCTGCCAAGGCCCCGCCGTTGTTCTCTTCTGATCCTCTTCTTCCTGGGAGCAGAGGCCCGACCGCGGCCAAGCCCCTGCTTTCAGCCAGATTCCATCCTCCCACCTATGGCTGGATTCCCCGCCCTTGGGGGAAAGGCAGGGCCTCACCTGGGAGGCCTGCCTATCTTTTTAGTTCCATAGGGGCCTCCGCCCCTTTCAAATCCACCGGGAGATGTCTGTCACAAAGGCATAGGGATTGCTGCGCATCTCCATCAAGCCCACGGCCAGCAGGGCCCGGGCGTCCACAAGGGTGCTGCTGGCCTGCAGCAGCCTGCCCCGGCAGATGTCCGGCTCCTCCAGCAGGTCGCCTATCCGCTGGAACTCCTGGCCCCAGCCAAAGTCATCGCCCCCCTGATAGACCCGCTCCTGCCCGTCCACCGTATAGGTCACAGCGGTGGGGCGGATAAAGGGCGGCTGCACAATGTCCTCCACCCCGTGCATAAAGGTGCAGCTGGCCAAAACATCCCCGATAAACAGTAGCTTGCCGCCCACCACTGCCAGCTGCATAAAAGGCGAGTGGGGACCCACCGCTGTGCTGTCCATGGCATGGCCTACAGTCAGCCGATGGGCCAGGGGCCCCCGGGCGCACACCGAGTGGGTGGGGTGCAGGCTGCGCTCTACCCCGGGCATCTGCCAAAAGGTGGTGGGCAGCAGGCCAATGCAGGGCGGGGTCTTGCCGCTCTCAAACACCGGGTGCTGGCTGGTCACATTCTCATAGGTCAGGGCTGGGAACAAAAGGGTGCCGGTCTCGCCTACTGCCTCCTGCAGGCAGTCAATCACCTGGTGGGGGGTCAGGCTGGTGCCCAGGGCCTTCATGGACGAGTGGACCAGAAGCGCGTCCCCGGGTTTTACCCCTATGGCGGCCAGGTCTTGTCTAAGCTGTTCATACTCTGTCATGCTGAATCTCTCCTTTATGGTATGTTGGGAGACAGGCTGCCGGCAGGTCGCCCTGTACCCTTGTCCCCTTCCGGGGACCGGGGCTAGGTTTTTAGCATAGCATTTTACCGGAGTAAAAGCAAGGCCAAAAGCCAAAAAAGTCAGATTGGATTTCGCTCCCTCTTCTATGCCTATAGAGCATAGATGCAGAACAGCCTCTGGGCAAAACAAAACAGCGGCCAGAGGTACTTCTCCCCTGCCGCTGTATCACGCCTATTGGATTTTACCCCTTCTCCGCCTGCTGGTGCAGCTTTTTGCACAGGGGAAACAGCACCCCGCCCACCCCGTTGCCCAGGGTCATCACCAGCACATAGAGCAGGGCCTTGCCGCTCCAGGCCTTGGCCACGGTTATGTAAAACATATTGGCCACGCAGTGCTCAAAGCCTGCCATCACAAAGACCGCCACCCCCAGAAACAGCCCTAGGTATTTCCCCAGCTGGTGGGGATTGTTTTTATAGCTCTCCACAGCCAGGTAAATGAGAATGTTGCAGAACACCGCCAGAATGAACACACTGAGCGGGCTGTCCTCCAGCTTTGCCTGGCAGATGGCCTGGGCTTTTTCCGTCCAGCCTGCCCGGGTCAGGTTCAGGGCCCAGCCAGAGAGAACCGTGCCCGCCAGGTTGCCCAGCCAGATAAGCCCGCAGTCCAGGGCATAGCCCGGGGGATTCTCAAACACATAGCAGACCTTGCCCGTAAACAGGTGCAGGCCCAGGGTACACACAGCAAACAGCCCCACAGAGAACAGGGCCGCTCCCACAGCCTTGCTGTCGCTGGCCAAAAACGCCGCCCCGCCTATGGAAATGGCCGCCCCGGCCAGCACCGCGTACAAAAAGGTGACAAATTGCTTCATAATGCCCTCCTGTTTTGTCTTTTGCTCTCATTATAAAGGAGAGTTCCCGCAAAT
Organism: uncultured Oscillospiraceae bacterium; assembly: GCA_910588415.1. Lineage (GTDB taxonomy): Bacteria > Bacillota > Clostridia > Oscillospirales > Acutalibacteraceae > Acutalibacter. The sequence goes on from CAJUPK010000076.1 coordinate 3,249, forward strand.
GCAACCGCTTTTTCCGGCAGCCGGGCAGCGCCTATGGACCCACATCCAGGGCAGCTGTGGGTCCTAGCAGACTTTCGCGGCATACATGTCAATCTTCCTGTCCAGCCGGGCCAGGGCCTCTTCAATCTGGCGGCGCTGGTCCAGCAAATCCTCCCGCTGCTGGCGGAGCAGCTCCAGCCGGTCCGGCACAGTGTCCTCCCCCTCTAAAGAGAGCTTCACATAGGCCACAATGGCCTCCACGGTCAGCCCGGCGTTGCGTAGGCACTTGGCCAGCTCTACCCAGCCCAGGTCCTCCGGCTGGTAGTCCCGGTGGCCGGAGGAAGAACGGGTCACCCGGGGAATCATGCCCACCCGCTCGTAATACCGCAGGGTGTCCTGGGTAATGCCGTACTGTTCGCTGACTTCCTTAATCGTCACATTGCTGCCTCCTCCACATTGGTGTACCTGCATTATACTATTTAGAGCAAGCTCCAGGTCAATCAACAGGATACACAAATTTTCCCACTGATTTTTGTCGATTTTCCCCCAGTCTCCTTGCCCCGCCCCTGGCCAAACAGAAAGGAGGAAGCCCTCCGCTTCCTCCTTCTTCTCAAAGACAGCCCCAGCTGCCCCGTCCCCTGTTCCTGGCAATGGGAGCAATAGGTGCTTCTACTCCTCCGCCAGCTGGGTAAAGACAAAGCCCCCCTCCTGGCAGCTGCACAGATAGCGCCTGCCTGTCTCCAGCTGGCCCTCCAGCAGCTTTTCAGAGGCCAGGTCCTCCAGCTTGCTCTGAATCACCCGCCGCAGGGGCCGGGCGCCGTACAGGGGGTCAAAGCCCATTTTTGCCACAGCCTCTGCCACATCCGGCGAGAACTCCACCTCTATGCCCATCTCCTGGAGTTTTCGGCCCAGGCCCTCCAGCATTTTTTCCGCAATCCGGCCTGTGTCCTCCTGGGTCAGCTTGTGGAACACAATGATATCATCCACCCGGTTCAAAAACTCCGGCCTGAACACATGCTTCAGTTCGCTGAGCACCGTCTCCTTAATCTTCTCAAAGTCCCGCTCCTGGCTGCCGTCTGTTCCGGTAAAGCCCAGAGAGGCCTGCTTCTCCGTAATCAGCCGGGCCCCCGCGTTGGAGGTCATGATAATCACGGTGTTTTTAAAGTCCACGGTCTTTCCCTGGGAGTCGGTCACCCGGCCATCCTCCAAGACCTGCAGCAAAATGTTGAACACATCCGGGTGGGCCTTCTCAATCTCGTCAAACAGCACCACCGAGTAGGGCTTGCGGCGCACCGCCTCTGTGAGCTGGCCGCCCTCGTCAAAGCCCACATAGCCGGGCGGGGACCCCACCAGCCGGGACACGGTGTGCTTCTCCATGTACTCCGACATGTCCAGGCGCACCATGGCCTTCTCGTCCCCAAACATGGCCTCTGCCAAAGCCTTGCACAGCTCGGTCTTGCCCACGCCTGTGGGTCCCAGGAAGATGAAGGAGCCAATGGGGCGGTTTTTGTCCTTCAGGCCCACCCGGCCCCGGCGGATGGCCTTGGCAATGGCAGCCACAGCCTCCTCCTGGCCCACCACCCGCTGGTGCAAAATCTCCTCCAGCCGCAGCAGCCGCTGGCTCTCCTCCTCGGTCAGCTGGGACACCGGAACCCCTGTCCACATGGAGACAATGTCCGCAATGTCCTCTGCCGTCACCACAGAATGGCTCCGCTCGTTTTTGGCAGACCACTCGTCCCGGGCCTTTTCCAGCTGGTCCTGCAGCTCCTTCTGCCGGTCCCGCAGGGAGGCCGCCCGCTCAAAGTCCTGGGAATTGACCGCTGCCGCCTTGTCCGCCTCCAGGTCCTTGATCTGCTTTTCCAGGTCCTGCAGGCTCTCCGGGGCCGTGAAGGCCCGCAGCCGCACCCGGCTGGCCGCCTCGTCCACCAGGTCGATGGCCTTGTCAGGCAGGTAGCGGTCCGGGATATACCGGGCGGAGAGGGTTACCGCCGCGTCTATGGAGCTGTCGGTAATCTTCACCTTATGATAGGCCTCATAGCGGTCCTTCAGTCCCTGCAGAATGGCAACAGCCTCCTCCTGGGTGGGCTCTCCCACGGTGACTGGCTGGAAGCGCCGCTCTAAGGCCGCGTCCTTTTCGATATGCTTGCGGTACTCGTTGATGGTGGTGGCGCCAATCACCTGGAAATCCCCCCGGGCCAGGGCTGGCTTCAGGATGTTGGCCGCGTCCGCAGAGCCCTCTGCCGAGCCCGCGCCAATGATGGTGTGCAGCTCGTCAATAAAGAGGATGACGCTTCCGTCGCTTTTCACCTCGTCCATGGCAGCCTTAATCCGCTCTTCAAAATCCCCCCGGTACTTGGTGCCCGCCACCATGCCCGTCAGGTCCAGGGACACCAGCCGCTTTCCCTTCAGCAGCTCCGGCACATCCCCGGTGTGTATCTTCAGGGCCAGGCCCTCGGCCACAGCGGTTTTGCCCACTCCGGGCTCCCCAATAAGCACCGGGTTGTTCTTGGTCCGGCGGGAGAGGATCTGGATGACCCGCTGGATCTCCTCCTGCCGCCCAATCACCGGGTCAATCTTCCCCTGGGCGGCCAGCTCTGTCAGATCCCGGCCAAACTGCTCCAGGGTTTTGCCGGACTTGCCCTGCTCCTCCTCCTTGCCAGCCATAGAGGCAGCCCCCACCGCCGCGGACAGCTCCCGGACTACCCGCTCGGGCTCTACGCCCATAATCTTCAAAAAGCGCACCGCATAGCAGCTCTCGTCCTGCATAATGGCAATCAAAATGTGTTCTGTCCCCACATAGGCCGTGTTCAGCCTGGCCCCGGCCATGGCCGCAATCTGTAAAATCTGCTTGGTGCGGGGGGTAAAGTTCTCCGGGGTCAGGCTGGTCTCCTGGCCAAAGCCAATCCGGTCCCGCAGCAGCTTCTCATAGCCCTCTGGGGTCACCCCCAGCTTGCTCAGCACCGTGTGGGCCACGCCGCTGCCCTCCCGCAGCAGCCCCAGCATCAGGTGCTCGCTGCCAATATAGTCATGCCCCAGGTTCTGGGCGGCCTCCACCGCCAGATTCAGGGCCTGGTTCGCCTTCTCTGTAAAGCCGTTAAACCGAAACATCGTCTCACTCCTTAAACACGCCCTGCTTATAGAGCGCATCTGTTATTTCTATCTGATCTGTCAGGCATATGTGCATGGGAGTCCCCCGCCGTTCCCGGGTGGAAGGCTGAAAGCCCAGCCCGGTGTACAGGGCCTCCTGCCGCTCCCAGGCCTTCACATCCACCTGTATGCCAAACCCCGGCTGCAGCTGGTCCCGGAGAAAGTCCAGGATTCTGGCCACCAGCTCCTGCTCCAGGCCCTGGTCCTGGTATTCCGGCAAAACAATCACATCGGTAATCAGGGCTGTCATGCCGCCGTCCCAGACCAACCGGGCCATGCCCACAGCCCGGCCCTGGTGGCAGGCGGAGACCACCCGCCCGCTGCCTTTCAGCCCCCCCCTGAAGCTGCGCCGGGGCAATCCGCCGGAACCCAATGGCCCCGCGCAGGGCGTTCACCTCCTCGGGGGTTATGCTGTCCTGGTATAGTATATCCATGTTTTCCCCTTTCCAAACCTGCCCGGTCTATTCCGCCTGCAGGGCGCCCAGGGCCTCCCGCAGCAGCACGGCCCGGCGGCTGTCCCGCTCCTGGCCGCTCAGCTCCCTGCCCGCCTGGGCCATCAGGGTGGCTGGCTGCACCTGCACCAGCAGGCCGTTGACCTGGCCCAGCTCCAGCCCTTTCAGCTGGCCCTGAACCACCCCCAGCCGCACCAAGGACAGCAGCCCTGTGGCCTCGCTGCCGCTTATCAGCCGGGCGGACTTTAGGGTCCCGGCGGCCCGGGCAATTTTATCCTGCCAGGCCAGGTTCTCCCCCAGCCGGGCCCGCAGCCGCCGCTCCTCGTTCATCAGCTGGGCCGCGATGGCAGAGAGGTTCTCAATGGCCTGGTTCTCGCTGAGCCCCAAAGTGATCTGATTGGAGAGCTGGAACAGCTCCCCGCTGGCCCGACTCCCCTCCCCAAAAGCCCCCCGCAGGGTGAGCCCCAGCTTGGAGAGATTGGCCGCCACACGCTGCATGCTGCCCGCCTCTGTAAGGGCTGGCAGGTGCAGCATCAAAGAGGCCCGCATCCCGGTGCCCAGGTTGGTGGGGCACTGGGTCAAATAGCCAAAGTCCTTGTCATAGGCAAAGTCCAGGGCCTCGCCCAGCAGTGTGTCAATGCGGTCCGCAGTCTCAGCGGCTTCCTTTAGCGACAGCCCCTCCCGCAGCACCTGCAGGCGCACATGATCCTCCTCGTTAATCATTATGGACACACTCTCATCCGCGGACACCAGCGCGGCCTTGCCCTGCCGGTCCGCGATGAACTCCGGGCTGACAATATGCCGCTCTACCAGAGAGGCCGCTGCCTGGGGCGAGAGCTCCTCTAGGGGCAGAAAGCAGAACTCCTTAGAGAGAACGCTGTTGCTGTTCAGCAGGGCGGCCCGCACCTGGCCCACTACCTGTTCCTTCTGCTCTAAGCTGGCCCTGGCGGGAAACACCGCCCGGCGCAGGTTTCGGGCCAGGCGCACCCGGGTGCTGACAGCCACGTCTCCGCTTGCCCCTGCTTTCTCGTACCATTTTTTCCTGTCTTCCCGGTTCTCAGCCATGGTGTTCCATCTCCTTTATCTGGTCTCTCAGCTGGGCGGCCCGCTCAAACTCCTGGGCTTCAATGGCCTGCTTCAGCTGCCGCTTTTTCTCTTCAATCGGGGAACCGCTCCCCTCCTCCTGCCGGGGCTTTGCCACCAGCTGGCTGTTCTGCTCCGCCACCCGCAGGGCAGAGCCCCCCGGCGACTTGCCCACATGCCGGGCAGAGCCGTGTATCCGCTGGATGACAGGCAGCAGCCGGGCCCGGAAGGTCTGGTAGCACTCCGCGCAGCCAATCCGGCCGGACTGGGTGATCTCTCCAAAGCTGGTTCCGCAGTGGGGGCAGCGCTGCACCTCTTTGGCAGGGGCCTCGCCCAGCAGCCCTCCCAGCAGGCTGCCAAAGCCGCCCCAGTCCCCCAGCAGGCCGCTGCCCTGTTTTTGGGCACAGTGGGCGCACAGATGGGTCTCGCTCAGCTGTCCGTTCACAATGGTCTGAATGTGTGTGGTGGCGGGCCGCTGCCCGCATACCTGGCATATCATAAAGCATCCTCCTAACCAATATAGTATCGTCTCTTCTGTCTCTTCTGTCTCTTCTGTCTCTCCGGCTCCCTCTGGCCCGCCTTTTCCCCGGCCAAACCCTGGAGCCTTTTCTTTATACTTACGTCCGTGTTGCCAGCAGCATGTTCTTCACAATCATGGCCCGCACTGTGTCCCGCAGTTCTTTGGGCACAGCGGCCAGCGCCTTTTCCGAGCCTGCCGCCAAAATCAGCTCTCCGCACCGCCGGTCCAGCACCTGGCTGTCCACCATGTTCTGCACCATGGCCCGGGCCGTGGCGCTGTCCAGGCTCTCTCCCACGCCGTTGATCATATGCATGATCATATCCACCCGGGAGAGCTGCAGCCGGGTGATGCGTATATAGCCCCCGCCGCCCCGCCGGCTTTCCACCAGATAGCCCTGCTCCGGCGTAAACCGGGAGGTGAGTACATAGTTGATCTGGCTGGGCACACACCCCAAAAATCCTGCCAGCTCGTTGCGCTGGATCTCCGCAATGCCCCCGGCCTGGTTCAGCAGCTCCATAATGTAGTTTGCCACACTGTCGCTGATGCGCATGATTTTGCCGCCTCCATTTGTCTTTGACTTTCTTTGACTTTAGTGTACAGCCTTCCAAAGAAAAAGTCAAGGTCAAATAAAGTCAAACTACTCTGGATAACCATGTATCGCTCCCTTTTTCTTATTCTTTCTCCTGTTTTCTTCTCTAATCTTTCTTTCTGAAAAAAGTCTCCGGAAACCGGAACAGTTTTCCTGCCAGGGAATAGTATGGAATGTAAACGAAAGGAGGCGTTCCCAAATGTGTAACAACAGTTGTTCCTGGATCATCATCATTGTTCTGCTCCTGCTGTGCTGCGGTGGCTGCGGCACTGGTTTCGGCGGCTGCAACAACGGCTGTGGCAATAGCTGCGGCAACGACTGCGGCTGCAACAACGGCTGCTGCTAAAGCAGGCTGTGTGTTGTAAGGGCCTGGCATGTATGCCTGGAAAACACCGCCTGTCAGGCGGGGCATAGACCAGGCATACACAGGCTCTAAGGCTTCCAGTACGAAAAAGGGGTGCTGTCTTTTAGACAGCACCCCTGCTTTTTCTATTTTCCTGTACAAGCTTTTTTGAACTTGCGGCGATAGGATATGGAACCCGTCTTTTCAGCAAATTTTGCCGCTGGCCGCTCTGCAAAACCTTGGCAATCGCGAGATTGTCTGCGATTTGGCGCCTTGCTGCCAACAAAACTGCACTCGAAAATCCCAGCACAAATCCTATTGGTACAAGTTCTTACATGGTGGCGGCCATCAGGGCCTCCTCCAGGGCCTGGGCCAGCTGGTCCGGGCAGGAAGTCTTTCTCAGTCCGCAGTGAATCCCCTTGCAGCGCTTCAAATACTCCTGCACGGTCATGCCCTGGGCCAGCGCAGCCACACCCTGGGTGTTGCCGTTGCAGCCCCCGGTAAACTTCACAGACTGAATGACATCATTCTCTACCACCACGTCAATCATCTTGCTGCACACGCCCTTGGGCTTGTAATGGATCTCCATATGCATCCTCCTTCGCACATTCCGTATTTTCAGAGTATACTCTATCAGATTTCCCGGCGTTTGTCAAGGCGAAGGAAGCAGACAGTCTCACTCCAAGGTCTCCTCCGCCAGCAGCTTTTCCGGCGTAAAGCCCCTGGCCGCGCCGTTAAACAGAACCACCGCCGCTGCCGCCAGCACAGCCGTTACCACAAGAAGCACGGGCAAAGTCAGCCGGAACACCCCGGTAAACTGCACCAAATACAGCAGCGCCACGGGCAAGATCAAATAACCCATGGTCTCCAAAGACTCGCCTGTGCTGTGTACCCGGGTGACAATCAAGGCCACAAACACCACCGAGAACAGGGAGAGCACTGGCATCATCAAAACCAGAAGCACCAGCCAGTCCAAATTAAAAAACAGGGGTATGCCCGCAAACACACCCGCCACAATGGCCGTGATGCTGAAGGCCAAAAACCCCGCCGCGGAGATCAGCACCGAGAGCACCGTGCAGTTGGTCACCTTGGCGTGAAACACTGCCTTTACGTCCATAGACGTGAGCAGCAGGGTCTCCAGGGTACCGCTTTCCCGCTCTGTCACAAAGGCATAGCTGGCCGAGGCCGCTGCCGTAAGAATGGGCACGCACAAAAACAGCAGCGGACACAGCAGCTGGGTGAACGCCACCTGCCACCCCTGGCGGACGTCCAGGCCGGACACATAGGACGGCAGCAAGCGGGCAATGGCCTCTGGCAGCCTGGCCCCAGCCTCTACGGGCAGCAGGGAGATAGCCACAAAGTACACAGCCGGAATCCCCACCATCAGCGTGATGGGCAGCAGCACCAGCAGGGCCCGCTGGCTGCTTTTGGCCCAAATAGAGGCCAGGTCTTTTTTCACCAGCAAAATCTCCGCGGAAGAAAGGCCCTTTGCCTCAGTCTCCTTCCGGGCTGGCGCTGGTTTCCTGGCCTCCCTCCTGGTATGGGCCGGCCTTCTCTCCCTCTCCTGTCTCTTCAAGAAAGATCCTCTCCC
>CAJUPK010000077.1 GCA_910588415.1 uncultured Oscillospiraceae bacterium
CGGGCTCTACCCGCCCCTTCACCTTTACGGAGAGCAGACCCTGCTTCATGGCCTCCATTGGGACGCCCAGCTGATGGCAGCAGGCAATGGCAGCCAGGGCGTTGTATGCGTTGAATTTCCCGGGGATGCCCACCTGGGCGGTAAACTCCAGGTCCCCGGCCACATCAAAGGCCACGCCCAGCAGGCCCGGCTGGCTCAAGTGGCGGCAGTTCTCTCCCCGCAGGCTGCCGCTTCCCTCCATGCCATAGGGATACACCTGGCAGGTGCTGTGTTCTAAAAGTTTCTCCACACAGGGGTCGTCTGTATTGACCACCCCCACCCGGCACTGGGAGAACAGCATGGCCTTGCAGGCCAGGTACTCCTCCATGTCCTTGTGCTCCACGCCGCCAATATGGTCCTCGGAAAAATTGGTGAACACCCCTGCCGCAAAGGGCAGGCCGTATACCCGGTGGTCCTTCAGGCCAATAGAGCTGACCTCCATCACACAGTACACACAGCCAGCCTCCGCCATGCGGCCCAGGTGCTTCTGCACCTCGTAGCTGATGGGTGTGGTGTTGGGCAGAGGGATAACTTCCTCCCCAATAGCAGCGCCAATGGTGCCCAGCATCCCGGTCTTGTGGCCAGCGGCTTCCAGAATGGCCCGAATCATACAGGCGGTCGTGGTTTTACCCTTGGTGCCCGTGATGCCGATGACCTTGACCTTTTGGGCAGGCTCCCCGAAAAAGGCAGCGCTCATCTGGCTCAAAGCCTTTTTGGTGTCCGGCACCAGCACCACCGGAACCCCGGGAACCTCCACAGGCTCCTGGGCAATAATGGCCACTGCCCCGGCGGCAGCGGCTTTCGCGGCAAATTGGTGTCCATCCGAGGCAGACCCCTTCAGGCACACAAAAGCACAGCCCGGCACAGCCTGGCGGGAGTCGTAAGCAATATCCGTAATCTCCGTCTCCACAGGAGGCGCAACGCCCAAGGGAGCCAAAAGTTTAGAAAGCTGCATAGAAGACACATCCTTTCGTCCGGGCAGAAGCCCTAAAATCCATATTCTAATCATACCCCTTTTCCCCGGGATTGTCAATGGAATCAAAGAGCATGGGAGTGTCCGAAACGCAGCTTTTTGAGGATGTTTTGGCCTTCGGGGGCTCGGGGGCTTTTCCCCCAAGACCCCCGCCACCTTTGAAAAGGGCGAGGGTCCCCGGCTACTTGGCAAAGCCAAGGAGAGGGACCGTCCCGAGCCGGCCGAACCGACGAGTTGGTGTGCCAACTCGATGAGACAACGAAACTTTTTCCTTTTTGGCTGCCGAAAGATTTCTCCTTGAACAACTCCACTCTCCAAAAAGACTGGGCGGCCGGGAACAGCTTTCCCCTACAGCCCGCCCCACAGGGGAGCGGCAATGAGATAGAGAGCTGTCCAGTAGAGAACCATCACGAGCTTTTGCCAAACAGGGGGCAGGCCGGACAGCTCGCTTTTCGCCACCATCATGTCCGACACAAAAAAGCACAGCGTTCCCAGCGCCAAGGGCCAATACGCTGCCCCAGCGGAAAAGGGCAGCGCCAGCCCCAAAGCGAGAGACGCTCCCAGCAGGGCCGGATACAGGCAGAAGGGCGCCAGCAGCCTGCCCAGTTTAGGAAGTTCCCGGCGGAACAGCCAGGCTGCCGCTCCATAGGCCAGCACCCAAAGCAAAAGGCTCAGCCAGCCCCCTGGCGCCAGTCCCCACAGCCAGAAGATCAAACACCCATGGGCCCCGCCAAACACCAGCATCCCAGGCACAAACCGGATCTCCAGCAGAGCGTCCGCTGCCATGCACAGCACAAAAAACCAGAATACCGGCGCGGCAAGAGGATTCTCCCCCTTCTGATACAGAGCCAGCCCGCTAGAGGCCACTGCCAAAAAGCTTCCGGCGCACTTGGCAATCAGGCTCTCCCTTTGCAGTCCAGCCCGGCGCAGGATAAAATACAGAGCGAACAGCGCCCCCCAAAGGGGCAGGGCAAAAGCAGAATACACAGCAAAGTTCATGGCGCACCTCTCCTAGTTTATTCACAACCCTTGGATTATATCGTAAACGCATTTAAAAATCAGCCTGTTCCCCATGTCCTGATTTTTAAGCGGGGCAGTCATGCCGCCTGGTTCCACAGGGGCAAATGCCCCTTGGGCACTGCACTGACTAGGGCATGTTTGAAAAATCGCAAATACCGTCTTTTTGCTCAAAGCAAGAGCTTTCTGTGTTGGAAATCCTCGAAATACAGAAAGTATTTCTTGCGGTTTCCGCCTTGAAATCTCTTGTTTTGATTCAAAAATCCGGCACTTTCTCTATTTTCAAACAAGCCCTAGCCTCTCTGCTCCCTTTTAAGAGGGCAAAAAAGCCTGCCCGGATGTGGACAGGCTTTTTGAGCATAAGCATATGCGCATAGATATTTACAGATACAGGAAGATACAGAAAAATCCATAGCTATTTGAAAAATCAGAAACGCTGCCTTTCTATTGATTCCCCCCAAGGGCACAGGAGCATAGAGAAAGCCGCAGCCTCCCGCTCTCCCCGCTTAACCCTATCTGGCGTAATTCAACAGTAACCTGCGGGTCGAATGTACCTGTCCCCGCCGCTTTTCGGCAGATTCTAGTCCAAATACAGCTCAAATTCTATCTCATGCCGCAGGGGGATGTCCTGTTCGCCCGTCTCCGGCAGCCGGGGGTTTACCTTGCGGGCATATTCCAGCGAACCCCGGTAGAACCTGGCCATGTCAAAGCCCTGTTTCTGATAGAACCCCATGGCCTCCAGATTGTCGTTGGTAACCACCGCAGTTAGGGTACGGCAGCCTTGCTCTTTGGCGGCAGCCTTTATCCGGGCGATAAGCTCCGCGCCAATACCCTGGCCCGGCACGCTGCTGTTCAGGGAGACGATCTCGCAGACCCCAGCGGCCACAGTATAAGTCGCCAGGCCCACCAGCCTGCTCCCCTCCCAGGCCCCAAAGCCGGGCAGCTGGGCCATGTCCACTGTCACACCCCGGATGGTCCGGTCTGTGGCCTGGCCCTGCTCTCCCAGGAAGGCGCTGGCCTGCGCCCGGTTGCCCTGGTCGATCACTCCATAGCTCACCTTCACCGGCTGTACTGGCTGTGAAGGCGCCTTCGCTGTCTGGGGCGCAGGAGCCGGCGCGGGCTTCGGCTGGGGATTTGCCTCCGGCTGAGACTGGGGCGTTGAGACACTGACCGCCACGGCCTCGGGAGGCTGGCAGGGTTTTTCGTCTCCCCTAAGCTCACCCAGCCGGTACAGCTTCACCCCATAGGGCGGCAGGGAAATGCTGCCGTTTACATGCACAGCTTCCCCGGCAAACAGGTCCACTGCCGGGCCATAGTAGTTGCAGTTGATGTCAAACCCAGCCCCATCGGCATTGATGGCCACCAGCACAGTCTCCTCCTGGCACTCCCGGCGAATGACAATCTGCTTATTCAGCAGGGTCTCATTTTTATAGCTGCCCTCGCTCAAGGCCTTGCTGTTCAGCTTAATCTGGCTGAGCCGCCCGATAAACCGGGTCAGCTCGTTCTGCACAGGTCCGTCAAAGCAAGGCCGCAGGGATGGGTCGCCGTTTTTCTTGTCCCCGTCCGCGCCCCACTCGCTGCCATAATACAGGCAGGGAATCCCCGGCATACAGTACAGCATGGTGTAAAGGCCCGGCAGCTGCTCCTTGTCCTTCAGAATGGTGTGAATACGGCTTACATCGTGATTATCCGCAAAGCACAGCAGGTGTTCCCCCCGGTACAGGCACCAGTTCTCGCTGCCAAACTGCCGGTTTAGGGAGTGGGCAATCTCAAACATATTCTTGTCGTTAAAGGAGGAATAGAGCCCCTTATAGCACTCGTAATTGGTGACGCTGTCCAGCATTTCCGGGTTCATGATCCGCCGGTAGTCCCCGTGGATGATCTCCCCCAGCAGGAAAAAGGCCGGGTCCTTCCCCTTGGTAAACTGGTGCAGCCGCCGCAGGAAGTTTTCGTCCAGCAGGTAGGCCACGTCCAGCCGCAGGCCGTCAATGGCAAACTCCTCCATCCAGCCGTTTACGCAGTCCAGCAGGTGGTCCACCACAGCGGGGTTCTGCAGGTTCAGCTTCACCAGCTCAAAATGCCCCTCCCAGCCCTCGTACCACAGGCCGTCGTTATAGTTGGAGTTGCCCCCAAAATTGATGTAAAACCAGTCCTTATAGGGGGAACTCTCCCGGTTTTTCAGCACATCCTGAAAAGCCCAGAAGCCCCGGCCCACATGGTTGAACACCCCGTCCAGCACCACCCGGATGCCCGCTTTGTGCAGGGCGTTGCACACATCGGCAAAGTCCTGGTTGCTGCCCAGGCGGGCGTCGATTTTCCGGAAGTCCCGGGTGTCATAGCCGTGGGTGTCTGACTCGAACACTGGGGAAAAGTACACCGCGCCTGTAGAGAGGGCCTTCAGGTGGTCCACCCAGTCGATGACCTTGCGGATACGGCTCTCCGGCCTGCCGTCGTTCTCATAGGGCGCCCCGCAGAAGCCGATGGGGTAGATCTGGTAGAACATGGCGGAATTCTGCCAGCCGGGCTGGTTCTTTAAGTGGATGACTTGTGTATTGCTCATGGTTTTCTTATCCTTTCTATGCCTGTCTGTGCTTAAGATCTGTATTCACAACCCACCGCTGTGAATACAGGTTTTTAACTTTCCGGGCGGGTCTCCATCTGGCCGCAGAGCATGGTATAAAAGCCAAATTTCTCGTAAAACGGCCGCAGCTCCTCCTCGCCGTAGATCACGGAAATCATATAGATATGGCCGGCCTTCAGGCGTTGGATTGCCCGGTTCATCAGCTCTGTGCCGATGCCCTTGCCCTGGTAGTCCGGGCGCACCATCACATCCTGGATATAGGCGTCAGTCACACCGTTGCTCACCACATCCAAAAAGCCCACCAGTTCGTCCCCGTCATAGCAGGCGATTTGGAGGTAATCCCGCAGAGCGGGGTTTCCCAGCTCCGCCTCCATACCGCCCCAGCCCACCGACCGCCGCAGGGCGGCGATGCTCTCCGGAGAGACGCCGGGGTTAGTCTTGTATTCCAGCATAGATTTCTCCTTTTCCGATGGCGGGGGCCATTCTGCCGGCTTATGCTTCCAGGAAGCTGAGAACCGCGCGGGTATATTTTTCCGGCTCTTCTGTTCTGGGGAAATGCCCGCTGTTCTCAAAAACCTCCCGCGTTACATTCCGCCCTCTGTTTAACAGATAATCCGTCTGATACTTTGTACACGCGGGGTCGTATTTTCCATTGAGCAACAGAATCGGCAGAGCAATCTCCTGGGCCAGCAGCAAAAAATTATCCAGCATGGTCACTCTTTTCCCGGGAGCATCCTCTTGCGCCGGGCCGGTCTCCAGCAGCTTTTTCAAGTGCCTCTCCCCTTTGGCCCACATCTCGTCATGAATACCGCTGGCGTCCATGCTTTGCCAGTATTCCTCAAAGGAAATGCCGTGCAGGTAGTTTCCGAGCTTTGGGTCCTCTACATAGTCCAGCAGGGTCATCAAATCATGGGGGGTCTCCCGCCCGCCGGGGTAGTCTGGGGCCTTCAGCTTTTCGCAGAGCTTGCTGGCGTCCGGATTACCCAGGCTTGCGATATGCCCGCTTACATATTCCGCCACGGATTTTGCGGAATCCTCAAACCACAGGGAGGGGCATTCCAGGATCACCTTTTGGATGGAGTCCGGATACCGGTGCGCGTACAGGACCGCAAGGGCACCTCCATAGGAATGTCCCAGGATGTTCCACTGCTCTATGCCAAAGGATTTCCGTATTTCCTCCAACATCTCCACCTGGTATTCCATACTGTAATCTTCATCCTCACCGATTGGGTCTGAGCGGAGAACCCCGAACTGGTCAAAGAGAATGACCCTCATTTTTTCGCCCAGAGCTTTGGCCTGATTCACGAAGTCAAGGCAGCCGGCCCCCGGGCCGCCGTGAAGATATAAGAGCGTATTCCTGTGTTCTGCTCCATACACTTCATAATAAATTTTATGGAAAAAAACATCCACAAACATCCTGCGCCCTCCTCTAGCCCAAGCGGCAGCTGTTCCCCTGCCAAGTGAACAGGCTGTTGTAGAAGGCGGTCATGGCGTTAATCATGTGCTTTAGGTCCTCCCGGCCCGCCGTCTCATAAGGGGAGTGCATGGCAAGCTGCGCCAGCCCGATGTCCACTGTGGGCATGGGCACCTGAGAGCCGGAGATCAGCCCCAACGTGCCGCCCCCTGGCGCGGAGGAATGGTTGTAGTAATCCTGGGTGGGTACCCCGGCCTTCTCGCACACCCGCTTAAATACCGCCGCTGTGCAGGCGTCTGTGGCATACCGGGTGCTGTGCTTTATGACCACACCCTCGTTCATATAGCACCGACTGGTGGGGTCCGCCTTGTCCGGGTAGTTGGGGTGTACCGCGTGGGCATTGTCCGCGGAGAGCAGCATCCCGTTCTGAATGGCCTGCTGGCGCTGCTGCTCGTCCTTCCCTGCCCACTGGCAGATCCGGGCCATGGTATCCGCCAGCAAAGTGGAGCCCGCCCCCTGGCGGGTGGCGCTGCCCGTCTCTTCGTTGTCAAACACCGCGCAGATCATGCAGTTTTCTGGGTTTTCGCTCTGCAAAAAGGCAGTGACCGCTGAGAATGTACACTCCAAGTCGTCCAGCTTGGGGGCCGCAATGAACGCCTCCTCCGCCCCAAAGGCTGTGCCCCGGGCCCGGTTGTACAAGTACAGCTCGTGAGAAAGAATGTCCTCCTTCTTCACCCCGGCCCGCTCCGCGGCCAAAGCCAGCAGGTCAGCCTCGCTGCCCCCAAACAGAGGCAGGGTATCCCGCTGGGGATCGGTCTTGCTGCCGTTGTTGGCCTCCCGGTTCATGTGGATGGCCAGGCTGGGAATCAGCAGCAGGTCCCTGTGCAGATCGACAAGCTGCATCCGCAGGCCCTCCTCTGTGCGCAGGGCCAGCCTTCCCGCCACAGCCAGGGGGCGGTCCAGCCACAGGTTCAGGGCCATGCCGCCGTACACCTCGGTATTCAGCTTGGTATACTTTCCCTCCACCTTCATCTCCGGCGCACCCTTCACCTTAAAGCAGGGGGAGTCCCCATGGGGCGCGGCAACGGAAAAGGCGTTAAACTCTTTTTTAGGGCAGCGGAACGCCAGTACGCTGCTCATATTCCGGGTGGTAAAATAGCCCTTCCCCGCTTCCAGCGTCCAGGGTTCCTGTTCGCTCAGCTCCACAAACCCGGCGTGCAGCAGCATGGCCCGTACAGCGTTTACTGTGTGAAAGGCCGTGGGGCTGCTCTCAATAAAGTCAAAAAGCCGGTTGGTCAGTTGGTCCGTCATAGATATCCCTTCCTTTATGGTTCAATTTCAGCGTATACAATTTATGGATATTCACCAATTTCTATCATACCACATTTCCCAGGCTTATGCAAGAAAAAGATAGGGGGAAGACCCCATGGCCTTCTCCCTATCTTTTTTACCACAATGACAGCGCAGTGTCCGAAAACACAGCCGCAATCCTTACAGAAGACTTTGATGGAGGGAATCTCTTTTCCGCTGGATTTTCTCCATCAGAAATCAGGGAAACCAGAATCCCTTCCCAGACACGCTACTCCACCCACATTTCCATGGCTGGCCCCGCGTCTTCGCCGGGCTGGCGGGCAAACCCGAACTGCTCATAGAAGCCGGTACGGTCCTTGCCCGCCTGCAGCTGTACCTTGATCCGCCAGCCCGGCCGCAGCTGGGCCCGCAGAAACTCCAGGCAGTGCTCCACCAGCTTGGTTCCAATGCCCACACCCTGGTAATCCGGCAGCACCATCACATTGGTCAGGTAGGCGCTGTAGCCGCCGTCCCAAATCACCCGGGCACTGCCCACCGCCAGCTCCTCGTCATAGCAGCCCACCACAAAGGCAGAGCCCTCCAGTCCGGCCTCTGCCTGGGCAGGGCAGATAGGGCTCCAGCCCACTGCGGCCCGCAGGCGGCAGTAGTCCTCTGCCTGGAGAGTGTCCAGGTAGCGGAGCATCTTTTGGCCCGTGTTCAGCATCACCAAAAAGCCCTCTCCCGTAATCCCATGGGTCACGGTCCGCTCTGTCACAAAGCCGCAGCTGCTGTAAACCTTTTGGGCCCGCCGGTTAAAGGCTGCCACCGTCAGGCGGAACATATCCGCCTGCAGCTTTGTCTTGGCAAACTTCATGCCTGCCTGCACAAAGGGCTTGCCCAGGCCCGCGCCGCACAGGTCCGGGCGAAGGCCCAGGCCCATGTCCAAGGGGCCCTCTGGGTAAGAGAGCTCCTCCGCTGTGGGGATCTGGGCTCCCTGTCCAAACTGGTAGAATCCAATCAGCTCCCCCGCTATATTGAGAACCCCATAGGTGCTGCCATCCAGCATCTCGTCCAGGGGCTCCCCTTCCTGCCAGTTGTATATGGCATACTCGCCGGGGTACTCCCAGGCAGCCAGCTCCTCTGCCAGCGCCGGGGTCATAGGGACAATCGCCTGTTCGCTCATTCCGCGTCCCCTCCATACACAAAATTGTCCGGCAGGCTGATATATCCCCGGATATGCCCGTCCCTGGGCCGCTCCACCAGGCCGGACACATTCCCCAGGTTGCCCTCTGCCGCCAGAATGGCGTTTTCCCGCACCTCCACCACAATGCCGATGTGGTCGTGGGCCTTGTTCTCAAACACCTTGTCATAGATCACAATGTCCCCGGGCTGGGGCAGACAGGTGTTTGCCCGCCAGCCCACCCGGTTGTCAGCTTTGGCCCACTCCTCCCAGGCCCCGCAGCCAGCCAGATTGCAGGAAACACACTCCTTGGGCCGCACGGGGATCTGATACCCCGCCTGCACGCAGCAATAGTACACAAAAGCCGCGCACCAAAGACTGTCCGCTTCCTTCAGGCTCCACTTGGGGAAAGGCTGGATGATGGGCTGTATATTGGGCTTCAGGCCCATCACCTTGCCGTGCCAGGTCCTTGCGGCCTCTTCCCGGGCAATATGCGCCAAATCGTTTCGCGTTGCCATGTTCTCCTATACCTCCTTGTCTCGCTTCTCTTTCTTCGGCCTTTTCCGTAATGCCAGCGTAACTCCCTGGCGCTCTGCCGCTGCCCGCAGTTCCTGTACCGCCTGGCTGGCCCGGGCTTTTTGGTCCGGCAGGTCTCTCTGGGCCTGCAGACGGGCTATGACCAGCCGCAGTTCTTCCAGGTCCAGCAGGCTGGCCCCCAGACAGAAAAAGCTCCTCCGGCGGCCGTCGTTGCAATTCTCCAGGAGATAGGCCAAAATATCCGCCCTCTCCCGCAACTGCTGGCGGCAGCCCTGCAGGTCAGCCTGGGCTGCCTGTATGTCCGCCTGCCGCCGCTGGTGGGTAATAAAGGAATCGTACTGGTCAAAGCCCTGGTATTTTTCGCAGGGATACTCCCCGCACTGGAAGCAGTAGTCCAGCCCGCCCCGGCTGATGGCGCACCGCGCCAGCCTGCAGGGCTGATTTCCCTCTCCGCCTCCGCAGCCAGGGCAGTGGCCCCCCACTTTCATGGGGCAGAGCCCGCAGTGCAGCCCGCAGAGGGAGAACAGCTGGTCCTGCCGGCAAAAGCCCTTCATAAAGGTCAGGCCCCCTCTAAGGCGCCCATCATTACAATGCCCACGCCAGCCAGGGCAATGGCCCCATACTGCCGCACCGTCAGCTTCTCCTTCAAGAAGATCCGGGACAGAACCACGGAGAACAGGCAGTAGCTGGAGATCAGGGGCGCGGCCATAATGCCGTTGTCCGCAATGGCGTAGATATAGAAGAACTGTCCGGCTGTCTCACAGATAGCTCCCAGGCCCTTTTCCCGTTCTTCCCAAAGACTGAACTTCTGCTTCTTGACAAAGACCAAAAAGATGAAAGCCGCCACCGCGCACAGGAAGAAGGTGAACTCATAGGCAATCTCTCCCTCCTCCTCGCTCATCAGGGCCCAGGCGTCCAGCACCAGGCTGTCTCCAAAGGTGCCCAGGGCGTCGATGATGCAGTAGATGATGGGGATGCTCACAGCCAGGGCGCTCACTGTGTACTTCTCCTCAATCACCTCTCCCCGGAAGCGCCTGGCCTTGTTCTCGTCCTTCATGTCAAAGACAGACAGCAAGATCACGCCCAGCACCACCAAAATTACAGACACCAGCTGCAGCTCGCTCATGGTCTGCCCCAGGAACAGGAAGCAGAGAATGGCCGCCACTGCCCCAGAAGAGTTGCACACCGGGGAGGACACAGAGAGCTCCAGATAGCGCAGGCCTATGTACCCAATAGCCATGGACAAAATGTAACAGGCGGCAACCGGCAGGTACTTTATAATGCTCATGGGGTCAAACTCCTGATAGTGCAGGCAGAACATCACCAGTCCATGGATGCCCATGACTGTACCCACCATGATGACCATGCGCAGATGGCTGTACTTGTCCCGGGGATCCGTCCCCATTTTGGAAAACAGGTCAGAACCGCCCCAAAACAGGGCGGTAATGAGTGCGAACACAAACCACATTGGTATCAATCCTCTCGTTTATCCATCGTATTTATCGTTTATTGTTTGTTTCTGTGAGAGCAGAGTAAAAGTTTCGCCTTCTCATCGAGTTGGCACACCAACTCGTCGGTTCGGTCAGCTAAGGAAGGGGTCAAGGGGAACTGGTTCCCCTTGCGTGGTGTGGAGCAGAGCTCCACGGCCTTGCGCTTTAGCGCCAGAAAAGTCGTCAGACAAGACGGCCAAAGGCCGTCAGCCATTTTCAAAGAAAATGGTTAAAAAGAGCTGCCGCATATATGTGGCCTGCGGACGCACAAAGCGCGTCCTCCGGCAAGGGCTTGGGGCTTTGCCCCAAGCCTAGAGTCAGTTTTAAAACTCCGAAATACTGTCTGTTTTGACCAGAAATGGAGCTTTCGGTGTCAAAAATCCTCGAAAGGCGGCAGCCTTTCTTGC
>CAJUPK010000078.1 GCA_910588415.1 uncultured Oscillospiraceae bacterium
AGGGGGGGCAGGCCAATGGAGGAGCCCACCACCCGGGGATAAATCAGGTTGCCCTCCACCTGCTGAAGAATCACCAGAAAGATCAGAAAGATCAAGGCGTCAATGGGGTGCACCAGCAGCAGAATGAAGGCCCCCACTCCCGCGCCAATGTACGCGCCCAGAATGGGGATCAACGCCCCCAGGGCCACCACCGAGGAGATCAGCAGGGGGTAATCCAGCCGGAGGATGCTCATGCCCCCATAGCAGAGTACCCCTAAAATAACGCACTCTGTCAGCTGGCCCCGGATAAAGGAGAAGAACACCCGGTTGCTTAGGCGGCCCACCCGGGCAGCGGTGCGGGACAGCTTTTCCGGCAGAAAGGCCCGCAGGGTGTCCTTTACCCCCCGGATAAGCCGCTCTTTGCCGGAGAGCATGTACACGGAGAAGATGAAGCCCATAATGGCCGAGAATACCCCGGAGGCCACGTTGACGGTGGCGCTGAACAGGGAGGCCAGAAAGTCTGTGGTAAAGCGGGTGGCGTCGCTGAGCAGGCTGGTCCAGTTGAAGCCGGACAAAAAGTCCTGCACCAGCGTCAGATCATACTCCTGGGCCAGCTGATTGGCCCAGCTGGTGAACTGGTTGATATACACAGGCAGGTTTTGCTGCAGGGTAACAGCCAGAATGCCCATGGATTCCACCAGCCCGGGAATGATGAACAGGCAGATGAACAGCGCCAGCAGCACAACGACCAGATAGGCCAGCAGGACAGAAAGGGGGCGCTTCAGCTTCAGCCACAGCCGGTTTTTGCACTTGGCAAAGGGCCGGAAGGCGATATCCTCAAAAAAATGCACAAACACGTTTAGTATGTAGGCAATAACCAGGCCCCCGAATACCGGGGCGGTGGCATTGGCCAGCGTGGCCGCCGCTGCCCACAGCTGCTCGAAGCGCAGCACAGCCAGTACCGCTGCCGCGGCAAAGGTGATGAGAAGAAAGCCGTGCCACAACACCCGGCTGGACGTCCGTTCTTTTAAACTCATACGATTAACTCCCTCTGTTTTTGCTCAAAAATCCGGCGCTTTTACGGCTTTCCAATAAGCCAGATAAGCCTGAGCGGGCCCCGGATTTTGGGTCAGGTTTTGGTGCGGAACACGCTGTGACACTTCTGGCAGGTCACCTCGATATTTCCCCGGCCCCGGGGCGCCCGCAGCTGCTGGCGGCAGGCCGGGCATTTAAAATATTTGTACTCTTTGCGCTGGGCGAACTGCCGCTTCTGCTGGCTCAGCCAGCCGGAGACAGGCCCCCACCACCGCAAAAACCAGGCATATTCCCGCTGGCGGGCAGGGATATTCCGGGAGAAGGTGCGGAACAGACACCAGATATACAGCCCGTCTGCCAAAAAGACCAGCGGACGGAAGAATAAACCGCCCAAAAAGAACAAAACTAAGCCCAGAACCAGCAGCGCAAGGTTCAGTTTGTCGGTGCCGTAGCGGCCGTAGAGAAAGCGTTGAAGCCTTTGATACATGGGACATGACCTCCCTGATGGTATGTATGGTATTTGCGGATTCCTTCTCTCTAGTATAAGCGTTTTACCAGGAATTTTCAACCGTTTCAAGAGGTTTCACGATAATTTAACATTTATCATCCATTGGCTTCACAAAGTATAGGTTTTGAGAGCCGGTTGATGAGAGTGGAAGAAAAAGTTTTGTCCACTTTTTCAAAAGTGGTGGAGGCTTGGAGGCAAAGCCTCCAAGGTCTTGCGCGGCAACGCCAGAAACATCGTCAGACAAGACGGCCGAAGGCCGTAACTGAGTTGGCAAAGCCAACTCATATCCATTTTCTAAAAGAAAATGGATAAAAAAGCTTACGCATGTATGGGGCCTCCGTGCGCACAGTTCGCGCACTCCGGCAAGACCTTGGGGCTTTGGTCTCGCCTGTCGGCTCGGTCGGTTCGCGGCTTGTCTGCCACTGGCAGACGCTCACCCCAAACCCTACCAGGGGCCTAACGCCCCTGGACCGCGCAATAAATTCTCACAAAGTATGGAATTTTACAAATGGGCAGTCCGGAAAGGAGCCCTAGAGTAACGAGCCCCGGGCAGGGCGCTGTTTATGAATAGGCCGGATTCCTTTTCAGAATGTCTTGACAAAATTTCCAAATTAAGGTAATATAAAATAAAATTGAAAATCAAAATTACTTTTTAGGAGGTTACCACTATGCCAGAACTGAAAGGATCAAAGACAGAGGCCAATCTGCTGACCGCTTTTGCAGGGGAAAGCCAGGCCCGCAACAAGTACACCTACTTTGCCTCTAAGGCGAAAAAGGACGGCTATGTACAGATTGCCCAGATTTTTGAGGAGACCGCCAACAACGAGAAGGAACATGCCAAAATGTGGTTCAAGCTTTTGAACGGCGGCATTGGCGACACCCTCTCCAACCTGAAGGCTGCTGCCGACGGGGAGAATTACGAGTGGACGGACATGTATGCCGGGTTTGCCAAAACCGCGAAAGAGGAGGGCTTTGACCAGATTGCCGCCCTGTTTGAAGGCGTTGCCAAAATTGAGAAGGAGCACGAGGAGCGCTACCGCAAGCTTGCCAAGAACATGGAGGAGGGCCTGGTGTTCTCCAAAGACGGGGACGCTGTCTGGCAGTGCATCAACTGCGGCCACATCTGCATTGGCAAAAAGGCCCCGGAGGTTTGCCCGGTGTGCGCCCATCCCCAGGCCTATTTCCAGGTGAAGCCTGAGAATTTCTAAGAGCCGCGAAGGGGGAGCCAAAAACTGCCCGGCTTACAAGTAGGGATATACTGGTTTGTAAGGACATGTACCATAAAAGAAGGGCCTCAAGCCGCACAGGCTTAGGGCCCTTTCTTTTATGGGTTGGGGGAGGATCTTCCGGGCGCTCAGCCGTTTACCTCCCAGTACATCCGGGTCTTGGTGCTCACATCCCCCTCTTTCAGGGTGAAGCGCATCTCGGGCGCAGGCCCTTCGCCCAGGCCAAAGGGCTCTGGCAGGGTCGAGCTGGCGGTGACGGTCAGGCCGGTTCCCGCAAAGTGGAACAGGAACCGCCGTCCGCTGGCCCGGCGGGTATTGCGGATCTGCACCTCCAGCACATCCCGCTGCCGCCAGGCGGCGTTGACCCCAAAGGGGGTGCCGTCCACCAGGGTGGTGGCAAAATGGCCCTCCATGCCCAGGTCCAGGGTGACGTCTCCCTTTTCTTCGGTAAAGGTCAGCTGGGCCGCGTCCTTCTCAAAGCGGAAGGAGAGGGCCTGCAGGCTGCCGCCCTGGGGCACAAAGCCCCCCACGCCGCCCACTATATCCCCCAGACCCGGCAGGGGGCTGTCCGGCGCATATACCGCGTCGTTTAGGGAAGCCTCCGCTCCGGGGTTGCGCATCCCCAGCAGGGGGTTCAGCTCCAGGTGCTTCAGCCGGTTCTGCAGCACATGCCAGGCCCTGTGGTCTTCTGGCAGAGGGCCCTCTGCCATGGCGGGCAGCAGCTTCTCCCACACAGCCGTAAGCACGGCCTGGAGCTTCATGGAAGCGGAATGGATGACCAGCACCGCATCCTGCTGGGTCATCACCACGCCATATTGGCCGTAGGCGCCGTCTCCCCGGAACACCCCCTCCTGGGCGCAGCGCCAGAACTGGTAGCAGTAGCCAGCCTGCCAGTCCGGGTCCCCGCCCCAGCCAGCCCCGGCGTTCTCGATCTGCTTGGAGGTGGCCTCTTGGAACCAGGCGGCGTTTAAGAGCTGCCGCCCCTCCCAGCTGCCCTGGTTGGCCACAAACTGCACAAACCGGGCCATGTCCTCAATAGTCAGGGACATGCCCGCGCCCCCCATCTCTATGCCGCCAGCCAGGGGCTGGCAGAAAATGTCCCCCATGCCCAGGGGCTGGAACAGCCGGGGCTTCAGGAACTGGGTCAGGCTCTGGCCAGTCTTTTTGGTCAGGATGGCGCTGAGCATGTTGGTGCCCGCGGTGTTGTACAGGAAGTGGCTGCCTGGCTGGTACACAAAGGGCTGGTGCATAAAGCGGGCGATCCAGCCTGCGTCCTCTGGGTCGCCCCAGTCGATCTCCTGCTCGTGGCCGCAGCCCATCATCAGCAGGTGGCGGACTTGGCACTTTTTCAGGTTTTCGCTGGGGTCCTGGGGAGCCTCCTCCGGGAAGATGTCAATAAGACGGTCGTCCAGAGAGACCACACCCTCCTGCACGGCAAAGCCAATGGCAGTGGAGGTGAGGCTTTTGCTGAAGGAGAACATAATGTGGGGGGTGCCGGGGGCATAGGGGGCCCAGCTGCCCTCGGCGCAGACCTGGCCGTGGCGCAGCAGCATAAAAGCGTGCATCTCAATGCCCTGGCGGTAAAGCTCGTCCAGCATGGCTGCAACAGCCGCGCTGGGTATGCCCACCGACTCGGGGGTGACGCGGGGGAAATTCATAGCGGTAACCTCACTTTTATTAAAATTCAATAGAAATACCCTGTGAAGCGATAGGGCTTGTTGGAAAATAAGGGAATGTAAAAACAGGGAAAGCGGCGGGTTTCCGCGCCAAAAGCCCGGACCACCTGGGGAAATTCCTTGCTTTGCTCCATACATCCGGCCTTTTCGAGTTTTCAAACAGACACTAGGGTATGCTTCCATCTAAAAATAGCTCTCATATCCTGGAGAACCCGTCTGCCGACCTGTTCCAATATTTTAAGTATACCATAGATTATTTCCGCTTGCAATGCGCAATACTAAAAAAAACAGGCTGTGGCTAACGCGGGACAGAAGGAGGGGAAAACTCCCCTTTTGCGCCAACGGCACAGACGTGCGTTTGCCGCTAAAAATGGAAGGGTGATATGCTATGGTAAAGATACAAAAGGTGTACGGCTGTGAAATTCTGGATTCCCGGGGCAACCCCACGGTCAGCGCCACGGTGCAGCTCTCAGACGGAACCATGGGCACAGCTGCCTCCCCCTCCGGGGCCTCCACAGGCAAGTTCGAGGCAGTGGAGCTTCGGGACGGGGACGACCGCCGCTATGGCGGCAAAGGCGTGCTGAAGGCAGTGCGCCATGTAAACGAGATCATCTCCCCGGCGCTGGAGAAGCTGCACTGCCTTACAGTGCGGGAGGTGGACGCTGTGCTGAACAAGCTGGACGGCACTCCCAACAAGGCCCACCTGGGGGCCAACGCCACCCTGGCGGTGTCCCTGGCCTGCGCCCGGGCCATGGCCGCCCACTACCGGATGCCCCTGTACCGTTTTCTGGGGGGCGCGGCAGCCTATAAGCTGCCGGTGCCCATGATGAACATTCTGAACGGCGGGGCCCATGCCAGCAATAATATCGATATCCAGGAGTTTATGATCGTGCCCACTGGGGCGGGAAGCTTTAAGGAGGGCCTGCGCTGGTGCAGCGAGATTTACCACACCCTGGGCGCCCAGCTGAAGGCCAAGGGGCTTTCCACTGGCGTGGGGGACGAGGGCGGCTTTGCCCCGGACCTTGCCAGCGACGAGGAGGCCATTGAAGAGGTGCTGGCAGCCGTGGAAAAGGCCGGATATGGCGGCCGGGTGCAGCTGGCCCTGGACGCGGCGGGCAGCGAGTGGGCTGTGGAAGGGGGCTACCGCCTGCCCAAACGGGGCAAGACCCTGGACCCAGAGGACATGATTGAGTATTGGGAGCGGCTTATCGGCAAGTACCCCATTGTCTCCATTGAGGACCCCCTGGGAGAGGAGGACTTTAAAAGCTGGACAGAGCTCACGGCCCGGGTGGGCCACCGGGTGCAGCTGGTGGGAGACGACCTGTTTGTCACCAACATCGACCGCCTGCAGCAGGGCATTGACCAGAACGCGGGCAACGCTATTCTCATCAAGCCCAACCAGATCGGCACCCTGACGGAGACTCTGCAGGCCATTGACCTGGCCCGCCGCAGCGGGTACAACACCATCATCTCCCACCGGTCCGGCGAGACAGAGGACACCTTTATTGCGGACTTGGCTGTGGCAGTGAACGCCGGGCAGATTAAGACCGGGGCCCCCTGCCGTACCGAGCGGGTGGCCAAATACAACCGCCTGCTGCGCATTGAGGAGTGCTAGAGTCTGTTGGAAAAATCCGGCCTTTTCCTTGTTTCCAAGCAGGCGCTGGGCTGGAAATCCGGATATGCAGGCTGGGTGGACGGCGTGGACGGGTTCTAAAAGAAAAAGCGGCTGGGATTATCCCGGCCGCTTACATATGTTTTATCAGGCTTGACGCAGGTACTCCCACACCAGCCGCTGGAAACGCTCCGCCACCCGGTCGGCGGTCTCCTGGACCTCCTGGTGGGACAGGGGGCTCTGGCTGATGCCCGCGGCCATGTTGGTAATGCAGCTGATGCCGCAGACCTCCAGGCCCATGTGCCGGGCAGCCATGGCCTCGCAGGCAGTGCTCATGCCCACAGCGCTGGCCCCCAGCAGGGAGAACATCCGTATCTCCTCCGGGGTCTCATAGCTGGGGCCAGTGGTCTGCAGGTAGGTCCCCTCCTGCAGGGGAATGTCCAGCCGCTGGGCGGCGGCCCGGGCCCGGGCCCCCAGGGAGGGGGAGTAGACCGCCGACATATCCGGGAAGCGGGGGCCCAGTTGGTCCTCGTTGGGGCCAATCAAAGGGGAGGGCACAAAGCTGGTGATCTGCCCGGTGAGCAGCATCAGGTCCCCAGGGGAGAGGCTCTTGTCCACCCCGCCCGCCGCGTTGGTCAGCAGCAGCTCTTTGACCCCCAGGGCCCCCAGCACTCGGATGGGCAGCACCACATCCTCCATGGGATAGCCCTCGTAATAGTGGACCCGGCCCTGCATCACAGCCACCGGGCGGCCCTCCACATAGCCGAACACAAACCGCCCCGCGTGGCCCGGCACCGTGGAGACCGGGAACCCGGCAATGTCCCGGTAGGGGACCTGGGCGGCAGGCTCCAGCTTTTCGGCAAAGCTCCCCAGGCCGGAGCCCAGCACCAGGGCGGCCTCGGGCTGAAAATCGGTTGCCCTGCGGATATCCTCCGCACAGCGCTTCACGCGCTCCCAAACAGCACCCATCATCGGTTCCTCCTTTTTTCTTGTCTACTGGGCCGCGCCCAGGGCCACGGCCCTGCGGTTCAGCTCCAGCATTTCCGGCCTTCGGGCAGACACACATGCTTGGATGGCCTGGTCCAGGGTCTCCGCCGGGCAGAAGGCCAGCTCCTGAAACAGCTTGCCGGTCAGCACCATGTTGGAGAGCCCTTTCAGCCCGTTCTCCTCGGCAAGGGCAGAGGCAGGCACCCGGCGCACCGCAATATCCTGGCGGCTGATGGGCCTGTCGATCAGAGAGCTGTCCAGAATGACCAGTCCCCCTGGCTGCACGGCGTCTATAAACTTCTCCAGAGAGGGCAGGTTCATGGCCACCAGCGCATGGGGGGCTGTTACCAGGGGCGAGCCAATGGGCTGGTCGGAGATGCACACGCTGCAGTTGGCGGTGCCGCCCCGCATCTCCGGGCCGTAGGAGGGCAGCCAGGAGAGCTCTTTGCCCTCAATAAGCCCGGCATAGGCTGTGACCTTTCCGGCGAAAAGCACGCCCTGGCCGCCAAAGCCCGCAAAGAGGATGTTCAGGTCCTTCACAGGGTCCCGCCTCCTTTCTTGACCCCTTGGTCCACGTCCTTATAGACCCCCAAGGGGTAGTAGGGAAGCATGTTCTCCCGCAGCCACTGGAGGGATTCCACTGGGGACAGCCCCCAGTTGGTGGGGCAGGTGGAGAGTACCTCTACAATGGAGTAGCCCTTGCCCTCCAGCTGGTTCTGAAAGGCCTTCAGGATGGCTTTGCGGGCAATGTTCACGTTTTTCACGCTGTCTACCGTGACCCGCTGGGCAAAAGCTACGCCGTCCAGGGTGGAGAGCAGCTCGCAGACCCTTACAGGGTACCCGGCGGAGTCTGTGTCCCGGCCATAGGGGGTGGTCTGGGTGACCTGCCCCGGCAGAGAGGTGGGGGCCATCTGGCCGCCTGTCATGCCGTAGATGGCGTTGTTGATAAAGATAACCGTGATGTTCTCCCCTCTTGTGGCGGCGTGGACTGTCTCCGCTGTGCCGATAGCGGCCAGGTCCCCGTCCCCCTGGTAGGTAAAGACCAGGTTCTCGGGCCGGGCCCGCTTCAGGCCTGTGGCCACTGCCTGGGCCCGGCCGTGGGGGGCCTGGACCATGTCGCAGGCAAAGTAGTCGTAGCACATGACAGAACAGCCCACAGAGGCCACGCCTACGGTGCGGCCCTCTATCCCCAGCTGATCCATGGCCTGGGCCACCAGCCGGTGGACAATGCCGTGGGTGCAGCCCGGGCAGTAGTGCAGGGGCGCGTCCGTCAGGGCATGGGGCTTTTGAAATACGATTGGCATATACGAGCACTTCCTTTCTCTGTGCGATTTATAAGAACCCGGAGAGGGCGGCCCGGCAGTTGCCGGTCTTTCCCTCCGGCGGATATCCGTTCTATAGGCATGGGCTGGGCATGGCACGGAAAAGCCTGGCAGGGGGCAGCTTTCCGGTCAGCCGCCCTGGAGGAAATCCAGAACCCGGCGGTTAAAATCAGGGGCCTCGTCATAGGCGGCGTGGCCCAGTTCCGGGTAGAGGAACATTTCGCAGCCCAGCTTTTCCGCAATCTCCTGAGAGGCCCGGCCTGTAAGCACCTGGTCCCGTTCCCCGCCCAGGACCAGGGCCGGGCAGGTGATTTTGTCCAGCTCTGGGTAGCTGTTACAGGTCAGGCAGGCCAGGGCCAGGGCGGTGAAACGCCCAGCGTCCTTGGGCTTTCCCATTTTGGCCAGCAGGGGGAACAGCCAGCGGTATTTTTCTATATAGGGCCTGGAGTACATCCGCTCCATCATGTCCACAGTGAAGGCAGTCCACTCTTCCCGCCGGGCCAGTTCCACCCAGCGGCGGATGGCCTGCTTCATTGTTTCATTGGGCCGGGAGGCTGTGACTGCCAGCACCAGCCTGCGGACCAGGCCGGGGTGCCGGATGGCCAGCTCCTGGGCAATCATGCCGCCCTGGGACACCCCGAACACATCCGCCTGGGACAGGCCCAGCTGCTCCATGCCCCGGGCAGTGTCCTCCGCCAAATCCCGGATGGTGCAGTCCTTGGGAACAAGGGCCGGCCGGTCAAAGACATAGACAGTGCAGTCCCTGGCAAACCTGCGGTACATCCAGGCAAGGGAGAAAGCGGCCTCCCGGACCCCCTTGACGCTGAGGCCGGGGAGCATGACCAGGGGGCGGCTTCCAGCGCCAAAGCGGACGCAGTCCAGGGCGGAGAGGCCTGTGTTCAGCCGGAGCTTCTTTAGGGGCAGGGTCATGCCAGCTTCTCAATCTCCCCCAGCACCTCCGCCGGGGTGGGGATAATGCCCCCTGTGCGGCCAAAGAAATGCACAGGCACCCTGCAGTCAATGGCCAGCTTCACGTCGTCCACCATCTGGCCCATGCTCATCTCCACAGTAAGGAAGGCTTTGGCGCGGCCCGCGGCTTTTTGCAGGGCCCCTGTGGGGAAGGGCCACAGGGTGACGGGCCGCAGCAGCCCGGCCTTTATGCCCTGCTCCCGGGCCTGGTTCACAGCGCTTCTGGCCACCCGGGCCGAAGCCCCGTAGGCCACCACCACCAGGTCCGCGTCTTGGCACAGGTACTCCTCGGCCCGCTGCTCCTGGGCCTTCACCTGTTCATAGCGCTGGTAGCGCTCTACCACCAGGTCCTCCAGCTTGTCGGGGGTCAGGTACAGGGAGTTGATGATATGGTGTTCCCGCTTTCCCTGATGGCCGCTGGCGCTCCAGTCCTTTTCCGGCAGAGGCTTTCCGTCCTCTTCCGGCAGGGTGACCGGCTCCATCATCTGGCCCAGCATCCCGTCCGCCAGAATCATGGCAGGCATCCGCCAGCGGTCGGCAGCGTCAAAGGCCGCGCTTACCAGGTCCACCATCTCCTGCACGGTGGAGGGGGCAAAGACCAAAATCTGGAAATCCCCGTGGCCTGTGGCCTTGGTGGCCTGCCAATAGTCCGCCTGGGAGGGCTGGATGCCCCCCAGCCCAGGACCGCCCCGCTGCACGTTGATAATCAGTGCGGGCAGGTCGGACCCAGCCATGTAGGAGATGCCCTCGGACTTTAAACTGATGCCTGGGGAGGAGGAGGAGGTCATGGCCCGCACCCCGGCGGCGGCGGCCCCCAGCACCATGTTGACGGCCGCTACCTCGGACTCGGCCTGCAAATATGTACCGCCTATTTTGGGCATACGCTTGGACATATAGGCGGCAAGCTCGGTCTGGGGGGTGATGGGATAGCCGAAAAAGTGCTTGCACCCCGCCCGGATGGCGGCTTCCGCCAGGGCCTCGTTGCCCTTCATCAATACTTTCATGGGATATCTGCTTCCTTTCTTCGCGGGAAAGGCCCGCGTTTTTCCGGTGGTTCTCCGGTTACTTCTCCACGGTGATGGCCGTGTCCGGGCACATGGTGGCGCAGGCCGCGCAGCCCACGCATTTTTCCGGCTGGCTGAGCCGGGCCGGGTGATACCCCTTGGGGTTCAGCCGCCCCAGGTCCAGGGCGATGATATGCAGGGGGCAGGCGTTGGCGCACAGCCCGCAGCCCTTGCAGACGTTCTCATCTATGGTGATTTTTGGCATATTGGCAACCTCCCTTGCGCAAAGTTTTTGAGATGTTTTTAGAAGCCCGGCGGCTTGCGGCGGGCTGGGCCGGGTAGCTTTTTTATAGGATAGGTTTTAGGAGTTGGATGGGGAGAGAGAAGGGAAAAAGTTTTGTCCACTTTTTCAAAAGTGGCAGAGCGGGAGACAGCGTCTCGCGGCCTTGCCGGAGTGCGCGAACTGTGCGCACGGAGGGGGAAGGTCCCCAGCGGGGACCGTTCTGACCCGACCGAGGCGATAGCCGAGACCACATATATGCGTCAGCCCTTTTTAGCCATTTTCAAAGAAAATGGCTAAGGAAAGCTTACGCAATGG
>CAJUPK010000079.1 GCA_910588415.1 uncultured Oscillospiraceae bacterium
GAGGTGATACCTCTTTTGAACTGCGTTAACTATAACGGAAGAGAGCTTTCACAAAAAACAGAGGGAGTGGTCGCTATGTCGATGGACAGACTGATGGAGAACATAATGAAAAAGCAGAACCCCACGGTGGCTGGGCTGGACCCCAAGCTGAGCTTTGTGCCGCCCTACATCAAGGAGGCCTGCTTTGCCCGTCACGGCAAAACCCTGGAAGGGGCCGCGGCAGCGCTTTTGGATTTTAACAAAGGGCTGATAGACAGCCTTTGGGACGTGGTACCCGCTGTAAAGCCCCAGGCGGCCTATTATGAGATGTACGGCTGGGCGGGGATGAAGGCCCTGGCGGAGACCATTGCCTATGCCAAAAGCAAGGGGCTGTTTGTAATTACGGACGGCAAGCGCAACGACATTGGCGCCACCATGGAGGCCTATGCCGCCGCCCATCTGGGAGAGACGGACGTGGAGGGCGAGACCTTTGAGGCCTTTGGCGCGGACGCGCTGACCGTGAACGGGTATCTGGGCAGCGACTGCATTGACCCGCTGCTGGCTGTATGCGCTGCCCGGGACAAGGGGATCTTTGTGCTGGCAAAGACCTCCAACCCCTCCGCAGGGGAATTTCAGGACCAGATGCTCCACGCCATGTACGAACCCCTGTACCGGGCCATAGGCAATATGTGCCAGCACTGGGGGCAGAAGCTGAAGGGGAAGTATGGTTACAGCGGCGTGGGGGCCGTGGTGGGAGCCACCTATCCTGCCCAGCTGAAGGAGCTGCGCAAGGCCCTGCCGGACACCTTCTTTTTGGTGCCAGGCTACGGCGCCCAGGGCGGCGGGGCCAAGGACGTGGCCCAGGGCTTTGACAAGCACGGCTGCGGGGCTGTTGTCAACTCCTCCCGGGCGATTCTGTGCGCCTGGCAGAAGGAGGGCTGCGATCCCCAGGACTTTGCCGGGGCGGCCCGCCGGGAGGCCCTTCGGATGCGGGACGAGATTATGGCAGAGCTGGGCGGCATCAGCCTGCCGGCATAAGGATGGAGGGAGTACAAAATGGCTGACCAAAAGAAGTTTGATTCCCTTGTCTGCCAGCTGACCGCTGCCAGGGAGATAGCGGCCGGAATCTATGACTTCCGCCTGGACTGCCCAGCGCTGGCAGCCCAGGCCAAGCCCGGGCAGTTTGCCCAGGTCCGCCTGCCGGGACACAGCCTGCGGCGGCCCATCTCCCTGTGCGGCATAGACCCAGACCGGGGAGAGCTGCGGCTGGTGTTCCAGATACGGGGCCAGGGCACAGCGGAGCTGGCCAGGTATCAGACGGGGGACAAGCTGGAGATTTTAGCCCCGCTGGGCCAGGGATTTCCCATCGACAGGTCCAAAAAGACCCTGCTGATAGGCGGGGGCATTGGCGTACCGCCCCTGCTGGCCGCGGCAAAGGCCCTGGGCAGCCAGGCAGTGGCTGTGCTGGGCTTCCGCAATCAAGAGGCGGTGATCTTGGAGGAGGATTTCCGGGAAACTGGGGCCAAGACCCTGGTGGCCACGGACGACGGCAGCTATGGCCATCACGGGATGGTCACAGAGCTGGCGGCCGGGGAGGACTTTGATGTGCTCTTTGCCTGCGGGCCAGAGCCCATGCTGAAAGCGGCCCAGTCCCTGGCAGAAAGCCGGGGGGCCAAGGGATACCTGTCCCTGGAGCAGCGCATGGCCTGCGGCGTGGGGGCCTGCCTGGGCTGCGCGGTAGAGCTGCGGGACCAGGCAGGGCAGCCCTACTATGGCCATGTGTGCAAGGACGGCCCGGTCCTTGCCATGGAGCGGCTGAATTGGTAATGTAAACTGTGAAAGTATAGAAGAAAAGAGGATGCTATGAAACCATACAGAGAAATTGCCCTGTGCATGGACCTGCTGGGCTGTCCCAACCGCTGTAAGCACTGCTGGCTGGGCTGGTCCCCCAATCCCAATCTGGGGCTGGAGGACCTGCGCGCCGGGGCAGAGGCGTTCCGGCCCTATGCAGAGGCTTTGCAGGTCTATGACTGGACCCGGGAGCCAGACTTTGCCGATGATTACCGGGAGCGCTGGCAGCTGTGCGAGGAGCTCTCCACCCAGGACGGGCAGGCTGGCCCGCCCCGGGACCACTTTGAGCTGGCCAGCGTCTGGCGGCTGGCCCGGGACGAAAGCTACCCCGCCTGGCTGAAGAGCCTGGGGGTGGACGTGGTGCAGCTGACCCTGTTCGGCGGGGAGGAGACCACGGACTTTATGACAGGCCGCAAAGGGGCCTACCGGGACATTCTCCGGGCCATAGAGGTCCTGCTGGAAAGCGGCATTGCCCCGCGGATCCAGGTGTTTGTCAACAAGCGCAACATAGGGGAGCTGCCCCAGGTGGAGGCGCTGATTCGCCAGCTGAAGCTGGAGGAGCGCTGCCAGGCAGTGGGGCAGGCCTTCCGCTGCTTTGTCCACCAGGGCAGCTGCGATGGCCAGAACCAGCAGTTCTACCCAGACTGGGTAACGCCGGAGGACCTTTTGAAAATTCCCCCCTATCTGGCAGGCCAGACCGAGACGCATTTTGGGGAGAGCCTGGAGGAAGTCTTTGGCCAGACAGAGGCGGACCTGTGCCGGGCGCTGGAGGAGGATGGCTCCACCCAGAGCCTGGGCGCCGGGCTGGAGGCCCCGGTGTTCTATGTGGACGGCCAGTGGAATGTATACCCCAATTTTGGCCAGATAGACCCGGCCTGGCGGCTGGGCAATTTGAAGGCGGACGGTTCCCAGGCCATTTTGGACTGTTTGGCCCAGGACAAAAGCCTGGCCCAGCACACTCGTGCCACGGTGCCCCTGAGGGAGCTTGCCAGGGCCTGCGGCAGCCCGGAGAGCCAGCGGCTGTTCGGCCGGGACGACTATATCGAATACCTGCTGAACCGCTATGTGGGGCTTTTCGGGGCGAGCGGGCAGGATAAGAGCATGTAGAGTATATTGCGTATACTTTGACTGAGAGAAAAGGAAAAGTTTCGCCTTCTCATCGAGTTGGTACACCAACTCGTTGGTTCGGTCGGCTCGGGAGGGTCTCCACTGGCGACCCTCGCCCTTTTCAAAGTCTGCGAGAGGTATGGATGACATTGGCCCTTCGGGCCAAGTCACGGAGTTTCCCTCCATCGCGGCGACATTGCCTGTGGCAAGTCGAAGCGCTCGCTTTTGCTGCGCAAAAGTACGAGGGAAACTCCGTGACTTGCCGCAGGCAACGTCAAGTTCCCCTAGCGTGGTGTGGAGCAGCGCTCCACGGTCTTGCCGGAGGTCGCGTCCTGTGCGTCCGCAGGCCTGCCATTGCGTAAGCTTTCCTTAGCCATTTTCTTTGAAAATGGCTAAAAAGGACTGACGCATGTCTATGGCCTCCGTCGGCACAGAACGCCGACTCCGGCAAGACCTTGGAGGCTTTGCCTCCAAACCTCCACCACTTTTGAAAAAGTGGACAAAACTTTTCCTTTTGCTCTCAAAAACCATAAAAGCGGAGAGGTGAAGAGATGATTATACTACCTGCGATCGACCTGCATGAAGGAAAATGCGTCCGGCTGTTCCGGGGGGATTACGCCACAGCCCAAGTGGTGGCCGGAGACCCGGCGGAGACAGCTTGGCGCTTTCAGGACCAGGGGGCCCACTGGCTGCACATGGTGGACTTGGATGGGGCCAAGGCAGGCCAGCCTGTGAACCGGGAACTGATTATAAAGACTGCGCAGAGCGTCCACATGCGCCTGGAGGTGGGCGGGGGCATCCGCTCCATGGCCGTGGTGGAGGACTATCTGGCCCATGGGGTCAGCCGGGTCATCTTGGGCTCAGCGGCGCTGGAGGACCCGGGCTTTGTGAAAGAGGCGGTGAAAGCCTATGGCAGGCAAATCGCCGTGGGCATTGACGCCATAGGCGGCCGGGCCGCCGCCCAGGGCTGGACCCGCCGCAGCGAGACGGACTACCTGGACCTGGCCCGCCAGGTGGAGGACATGGGGGTGCAGTACATCATCTGCACAGACATTCAAAAGGACGGCACCCAGGAGGGGCCCAATCTGGAGATGCTGGACCGGCTGAACCAGGCGGTGGGCTGCAACATTATTGCCAGCGGCGGGGTGAGCAGCCTGCAGGACATGACGGCCCTGTATGACCTGGGGCTGTATGGAGCCATTGCGGGCAAGGCCCTGTACGCGGGCGCCTTGGACCTGCAGGCAGCCGTGCTGGCCTGCCAGCGGTTCTCTGGCAAAAGGCCGAAAACCCAGGCAGCGCTTATGGACGAGCTGGAGCGGTTTTTCCGCAAGGCAGAGCTGGTCCCGGCCATTGTGCAGGACCAGGAGACCAGCCAGGTGCTGATGCTGGCCTATATGAACCAGGAGGCCCTGCTTAAAACCCTGGAGACGGGCCGCACCTGGTTCTACAGCCGCAGCCGGAAGTGCCTTTGGAACAAGGGGGAGACCTCTGGCAACACCCAGGAGGTCACGGCCTTGTACGGGGACTGCGATGACGACACCCTGCTGGTAAAGGTGCGGCCCAAGGGCCCTGCCTGCCATACGGGAAGCACCAGCTGCTTCTATAAGGAGATAGGAAGTATTGGGGGAGAGGAGGAACGCTGAATGGACGCACTGAGAGAACTGTACCAGGTGGTGGAGAGCCGGAAGGCCGGGGCCCAGGAGGGCTCTTATACCGGATACCTGTTTGCCCAGGGGCTGGACAAAATTTTGAAAAAATGCGCGGAGGAGTGCGGCGAGGTGCTGATTGCCGCTAAAAACGGCAGGAACGCGGACACCGTGCTGGAACTGAGCGACCTGCTGTACCACCTGATTGTGCTGATGGTAAACGAGGGCATTGCCTGGGAACAGGTGGAAGAGGAGCTGAACCGCCGGGCTCAGAAGCAGGGAAACCTGAAGACCTTTCACCAGGTGGACAAGGACACCTGACCAGAGCCCGCCGGGAGGGAAGAGCCGCGGGGCGCTTTTTTCGGCCGTTTTGCGTTATTGCAATACCACGATAAAGTTTTTTGCTTTTGAGTGCTTGACAAATCGCCGCGGATAGTTTATTATAGTAGCACGATAAAACACGAGGGGCGGATACCATGAAAAACTACAGCAAGCTCACCCCGGAGGGAGTGCGGGACGTGCTGTTCGACCAGTGCCGGGCCCACCGGGAGGCCCAGCGGCGGCTGGCCAGCCTGTTTGCCCGCCGGGGCTACCGGGAGGTGGTGACGCCGGGGCTGGAATACTACGATGTGTTCAGCCTGCCGGGAGCGGCCATTCCCCAACAGGACATGTACAAGTCCACAGACAGCGCGGGCAGGCTGCTGGTCTTCCGGCCGGATTCCACGCTGCCCATTGCCCGCATGGCGGCAGCCCGGCTGCAGAACCACCAGCGGCCCCTGCGGCTGTACTACTGCCAAAGCGTGTACAGGGCCTGGCCCGCCCTGTGGGGCCGCAGCCATGAATCCGCCCAGATGGGGGTGGAACTGCTGGGCGCCAGGGGCCTGCGGGCAGACCTGGAGGTAATCGGCGCCGGGGCAGAGGCCCTGCGGGCTGTGACCGGGGACTTCCGCATTGAGCTGGGCCATGCCGGGCTGTTCCGGCTGCTGGCGGGGCGGCTGGATATCTCCCCGGAGCGGCGGGAGGAGCTGCGGGCCACCATAGAGACAAAGAATTACGGCGCTTTGGGCGAACTGCTGGACCCCCTGGGGGACAGCCCGGAAGTCCGGGCCATCCGGCGGCTGCCCCGGCTGTTCGGTGGGGAAGAGGCCCTGGCCGAGGCAGAGAGCTGGGACCTGCAGGGCAGCGCGGCAGAGGCCCTGGCCTATCTGCGGAAGCTGTACACAGCGCTGCAGGGGCTGGGCCTGGGCAGCCGGCTGATGGTAGACCTGGGCCTTGTGCAGCGCAACGACTACTATACAGGGGTGGTGTTCAGCGGCTATGTGCAGGACCAGGGGGGCCCGGTGCTGACTGGCGGGCGGTATGACCGACTGTGCGGCCAGTTTGGGCCGGACATGCCCGCGGCAGGCTTTGCCCTGGATATGGACGCGGCCGCAGAGCTGGTAGAGGCCCAGCTGCCGGCAGAGGCCCCGCCGGAGTGGCTGGTCCATGGAGAGCCGGGCTGGGAGGCCCAGGCCCAGGGGGAGCTTTTGCGGCTGACCGCCCAGGGCAAAACCTGCCAGGCCTCTGTGTGGGAGACCCGGGAGGAGGCCCTGGCCTATGCCCGGGCAGCGGGTATTCCCCAAGTACTGTGGGTGGGAGAGGCCACGGAGGCAATTTTGGCAGGAGGTGGCGAGGAATGAAACCGCTGCGGATCGCTTTGACAAAGGGGCGGCTGGAGAGCTCCGCCGCCAAGCTGATGGAGGGGGCCGGGCTGGACTGCTCTGCCCTGCGCCAAAAGGGACGGCGGCTGATCCTGCCCATTGGGGACAGCCTGGAGGCCGTGCTGGCCAAGGCCGGGGATGTGATCACCTACCTGGAGCAGGGGGTGTGCGACCTGGGCGTGGTGGGCAAGGACGTGATTATGGAGCGGGGAGGCCGCTTCTTTGAAATTCTGGACCTGGGGTTTGGAAAATGCGGTTTTGCCCTGGCCGCTCCGGCAGGGGCAGATTTTTACCAGGGCTACCAGGGCAAGACAGTGGCCACCAAGTACCCCAATGTGGCCAAGCGCTTTTTCCAGAGCAAAGACATGGATGTGCGCATTATCAAGATTGAGGGTTCTGTAGAGCTGGCGCCGCTGCTGGGACTGGCGGATGGGATTGTGGACCTGGTGGAGACCGGGGAGACCCTGCGGGAAAACGGCCTGGCCGTGGTAGAGCCAGTGGCCGAGGTCTCGGCCCGGCTGATTGTGAACGCGGCCAGCCTGAAGCTGCGGAAGAGGGAGATTGAGGATTTGGCAGCAAAACTAGAGGAACAAATCCATACGTAGAGCAGAACCCCAAAGAGGCAAAAGCAAAAAGTCTTGGGGCGTCTGAAGGCAAAAGGAGGGGGAGAAGTCCCCAGAACCCAGGCCTTCCCCCATATAGAGAAAAGGAGTGCCAGCCATGATAAAAATTGTAACCGCCACCGCCCCGGAGCGCCGGGCGTTCATCCACAGGCTGAAGGCCCGGGCGGGTACAGCGGACCCGAATATTGAGCAGGCTGTGGCAGCGATTATTGCCGCTGTAAAAAAAGAGGGCGACCAGGCCGTTAAAAGCTATTCCCGCCAATTTGACGGCTGGACCCCGGAAAGCCTGGAGCTGTCCCAAGAGGAGATGGAGAGCCTGCGGAAGGAATGTGACCCGAAATTTCTGGCGGCGCTGGACCGGGCTGCCCGGAACATCTATGATTTCCACAGCCGGCAGAAGCAGCAGAGCCGCATTGACCCCTATGGCAATGGGATCGTCACAGGCCAGCGGGTGCGGGGGCTGCACCGGGCAGGGGTCTATGTGCCCGGAGGAACAGCCGGGTACCCCTCCTCGGTGCTGATGAATGTGATCCCCGCCAAAGTGGCCGGGGTGGGGGAGATCGTGATGGCCACGCCCCCCGGCCGGTCTGGACGGCCAGACCCCAATATTCTTGCGGCGGCTCTGGCTGCCGGGGTGGACCGGGTGTTTTTGATGGGCGGCGCCCAGGCAGTGGCGGCCCTGGCCTTTGGCACGGAGAGCGTGCCCAAGGTGGACAAGATCGTGGGCCCGGGCAATATCTACGTGGCCACAGCCAAAAAGCAGCTGTATGGGGTGGTGGACATTGACATGATTGCCGGGCCCAGCGAAATTCTCATCCTGGCGGACAGCAGCGCTGACCCGGAGTTCCTTGCCGCGGACCTGATGAGTCAGGCGGAGCATGACCCTCTGGCTTCAGCGGTGCTGATTACCCCGGACAAGGGCTTGGCCCAGGAGACGGTGGACGCCCTTTACAGGCAGGTCCAAGGGCTCTCCCGCCGGGAGATCATCGAGAAGTCCTTGGACGCCTTTGGTGCGGTGATTGTCTGCGATACCATGGACGAGGCCGTGGACTTTGCCAATGAGCTGGCCCCCGAGC
This sequence comes from uncultured Oscillospiraceae bacterium, assembly GCA_910588415.1. Lineage (GTDB taxonomy): Bacteria > Bacillota > Clostridia > Oscillospirales > Acutalibacteraceae > Acutalibacter. The sequence goes on from CAJUPK010000079.1 coordinate 7,983, forward strand.
ACCTGGAGGTCTGCTGCCAGGACCCCTTTGAGTACCTGGGCAGGCTGGACAACGCGGGCTCTGTGTTTTTGGGGAACTATTCCCCAGAACCCTTGGGGGACTACTATGCCGGGGCCAACCATGTGCTGCCCACAGGAGGCACGGCCCGGTTCTTCTCTCCCCTCTCGGTGGATGACTTTGTAAAGAAGTCCAGCTTTATCTACTATCCCAAGCAGGAGCTGCTGCAGGCAGCGGAGGACGTCATCCTGCTGGCGGAGACAGAGGAACTGACCGCCCACGCCAACTCCATCCAGGTGCGGCTGGCAGCGGAACAGAGGACAGGCGGTGATGGTTCTGCCACTTGAACCGAAAAGCGTGGAGGAGGTCTACCTGGCCCTGCGGGGACAGGGGCGGCTGGAATGGATTGGCCAGAGCAAGTCTGCCGCCGCCCTGTATTTTACCCGGGGGCGCAGGGAGTACAAGATCTACTTTGACGAGAGCAATGTGGAGATCTCTCAAAAAAAGCGGCTGTGGAAGCACGAATATTGGGACAGCCTGGGCCAAAGGCGGTATATCAACCCAGAGGACACGGTAAGCGATGTGTACGACACGGTGATGTGGTGCCTGCGGGAGTATGGCAGAAAGGAGCAGGACAGTGGAGATGAATGAAAAGCTGCGGAGGCTGCGGGCTTATGCCCCGGTGGAGGGGGAGGGCTGCGTGCGCCTGGACGCCAACGAATCCTTTCTGCCCATGCCCCGGGAAGTGCTGGAAGAGGCCAAGGCGGCAGTGGAGAGCCTGGCCTATAACCGCTATCCGGACCCAGCCGCCAGGGAGCTTTGCGCGGCCTTTGCCCGGTGCTATGGGGTAAGGCCAGAGCAGGTGGTGGCGGGGAACGGCTCGGACGAGCTGATCTCCGTGATATTTTCCGCCTTCCTGATGAAAGGGGAGGCTTTTGCCACCCTGGAGCCGGACTTTTCCATGTATGCCCAGGGGGGCGCACTGGCCGAGGGACGGCAGGTGCCCATCGCCAAAGAGGACTTCCGTATCGATGTGGACCAGGTCATCCGCGTCTGCCAAAAGGAAGGGGTGCGGCTGCTGATTTTCAGCAACCCCTGCAACCCCACCTCCCTGGTGCTGGGCCGGGAGGAGGTGCGCCGCCTGCTGCGGGGGGTAGAGGGCCTGGTGGTGCTGGACGAGGCCTACATGGACTTTTCCGGCCAGAGCCTGCTGGAAGAGGCCGGGGATTTCCCCAACCTGATCATCCTGCGGACCTGCTCCAAGGCCATCGGCATGGCAGCCCTGCGGCTGGGCTTTGCGGTGGCCGGGGAGCCCTTGAGCCAGGCGCTGCGGGCAGCCAAATCCCCTTATAACGTGAACGGGCTGTCCCAGGCTGTGGGGGCCTCTCTGCTGAACCGGCCGGCGCTGCTGCAGCAGGCCCGGGAGAGGATATTGGCCTCTCAGCGGGAGCTTGCGGAGGGCTTGCGGGAGCTTGCCAGCCAGCGGCCAGGGCGGTTCTCGGTGCTGCCGGGAGAGACCAACTTTGCCGCGCTGGTTATGGAGGACGGCGGCCGGGTCCAGAAGGCGCTGCTGGACCGGGGCGTGGCGGTGCGGTATACAGGCGGCCTGCTGCGGGTGACCTGCGGCCAGCCAGAGGAAAATCAGTTGTTTTTGCGGGCATTCCGGGAGATTTTGGAGGTGCGGCCATGAACCGGACAGGAAGAGTACACCGGAAGACCGGGGAGACGGACATCACCGTGGAGCTGAAACTGGACGGGGGAGAGCGGAGCATTTCCACGGGCATTGGCTTTTTTGACCATATGCTCACAGCCCTGGGGGTGCATGGGGGCCTGGGGCTGCAGGTACAGGCTGCCGGGGACCTGGAGGTGGACTGCCACCACACGGTGGAGGACGTGGGCATTGTGCTGGGCCAGGCCTTGGCCCAGGCATGGGGGGATAAGGCGGGGCTCCGGCGGTATGGGCACGCCTTTATTCCCATGGACGAGGCCCTGGCCTTTTGCGCGGTGGATGTAAGCGGACGGCCCTTCCTGGTGTTTGAGGGGCAGTTTCCCCAGGAGAGGACCGGTGACTTTGAATGCTGCATGACAGAGGAGTTTTTCCGGGCTCTGGCCTTTCACAGCGGCATGACCCTGCACCTGCGGTGCCCCTATGGGAAGAACTCCCACCACATGATCGAGGCGCTGTTCAAGGCCTTTGCCCACAGCCTGCGGGACGCCGTGGAGCCAGCGGGAAGCAGCGCCCTGTCCACCAAGGGCCTGCTGTAAAGGGCAGGCCCGGGCATTGAACCAGCGGATCAGCCGCTTCCGCATAGTGTAAAAGACTGGTAGGGAAAAGAAACAGAGAAAGAGCAGGCCTCTCGGGAGGCCTGCTCTTGTGTTTTGTGGGAACTTGACATTGCGCCCCCCAGGCAGGAGTTTTCCTCGTACTTTTGCGCAGCAAAAGCAAGCGCTTTGCGCGATGGAGGGAAATTCCGTGACTTGCCGCAGGCAACGTCAACATCCGCTGTTGGGTACTTTGTGCCCAAGGCGCTGCCAAGCTAGGCGGCGCTCGCATTGTGGTCTATTAGGGATAGCGATTGTATATGGCTTTCTGCTTCCCTGCTTTCTGCACGCGCCGCTGTTAAGGGCAAGACCTTGGGGTTTCACCCCAACCCCCACCAGGGGCCTGTCTCGCCTGTCGGCTCGGTCGGGTCAGAACGATTGCCACTGGCAATCTTCCCCGCCCCTGGACCGCGTATTTGACCATCTCCCAGTCAACATAGAACCACTACCTCCTACCACCCAACTACCCTAAAACCACCTGGGTAGGAGTTTCGTCTGCATTTTCCGAAGGAAAACGAGCGCGGCGACTTGCCGA
>CAJUPK010000080.1:0-2466 GCA_910588415.1 uncultured Oscillospiraceae bacterium
TCCCGCGGTCACGCTGCCTGCCGGAAAGACAGTACTGGATTTGGATTTGCCAGCCCTGGCCACAGAAGACGGCCGCGTCTTGGCTGAGAATCTGCGCCTTTCTCTGCGGGGCCCCGTCCACCTGTGCATTACAGGCAAAAACGGCGCGGGAAAAACCACCTTGCTGCGGCGTATCGCCCAGGAGCTTTTGGAAAGAACGGATATTAAGGCCATGTATATGCCCCAAGATTACGGGGAAACCGTGGACAGCTCCTTGACGCCAGTGGAGTTTCTGACCAACGGCAGCGGAGAAAAGCAGCGGCTGACCCAGGCCAAAACTTTTTTGGGCAGCATGAAATATACGCCGGAGGAATGTTCTCACAGCCTGAAACAGCTGTCCGGGGGACAAAAAGCCAAGCTGTTCTTCTTAAAAATGATTCTCTCCGGCAGCCAGGTACTGCTCCTGGACGAGCCCACCCGGAATCTAAGCCCTCTGTCCGGGCCTGTGATCCGGGAGATGATTCAAGGTTTCGGCGGCTGTGTGATCAGCGTGTCCCATGACCGGAAATTTATCCAGGAGGCAGGCGGCGAGCTTTACGAACTGACCCAGGCTGGACTGGAAAAAGTGGACGCGGCACAAGGACAGGCGGATTAAGAAAGCAGAGGAGGGAGATAAAATAGGAAGGCTCCAGTAGTCCTGAAGTCACACAATTTGTCCTAATTGCATAGGCTGTAGCAAGCGGCGAATGTCGTGAAAGCTGAAAACGAGGTGATCTATATGGGCAAGCCTGTTATTTTGGTAAGCTCTGTGACCTATGCAATGAAAAGCCGCGACCTGCTGCACAAGCGGGGGATCAAAGCCTATGTGGAGCGGATTCCGCCTACAGCGTCGTCCGGGTGCGGTTATGGTCTGCTGGTGCCCAATGGTGTTGAGGAGGCCGAGCAGATTCTGCGGGACAATGGTGTGAAAATACTGGGCCGCATAGAACAGGAGGCGGCCCCATGATCTATTTGGACAACAGCGCCACCACCTATCCCAAGCCTCTCGGGGTGCGGCGGGCCATGGCGGGAGCTTTGACAGAACTGGGCGCTAACCCGGGCCGGGGCGGCTTCTCCATGAGTGTGCGCACAGGCCAGGCGGTCTATGACTGCCGGGTGCGGGCTGCCGCACTGCTGGGCGCCGCCGGACCGGAGTGTGTGGTGTTTCAGCCCAGCTGTACGCAGGCCCTGAACCTGGTCATAAAGGGCTGCCTGCACCCCGGCGATCATGTGGTGGTCACAGACTTGGAGCACAATGCGGTTATGCGGCCTCTGGAGGCGCTGAAAGAGAAGAATGTCACTTACACCGCCGCCGCAGTGACGCCTGGGGACAATGACGCCACGTTGGATGCCTTTCGTAAGGCGTTCAGGCCCAATACAAAGCTGCTGGTCTGTACGCAGGCGTCCAATGTATTTGGCATACGGGTACCCGTGGAACGGCTGGCTGCGCTATGCCATCAGTATGGCGCAAAAATCTGTGTGGATGCCGCCCAGTCAGCGGGGGTGGCGTCCATTGGTGTGATGGAAAGCGGCATTGATTTTCTCTGCTGCGCGGGCCATAAAGGGCTGTTCGGCCCTATGGGGACGGGCCTGCTGGTATTGCGGGACCCGGCGGACAAGTTGATTCCATTGATGGAGGGTGGCACGGGCACCCAGTCCCGCAGTCTGCTGCAGCCGGACGACCCGCCCGAGCGCTATGAAGCGGGTACGCTGAATGTACCGGGAATCATTGGGCTGCGGGCAGGCATTGCCTTTGTGCAGGAGCGCACCCCAGAGCGTATTTACCAGGAAGAGATGGCCAAAGCTGGCTACCTTTACCAGCGGCTGGCAGGATTAAAGCGGGTAAAGCTCTACACCCCGCCGCCGCAGGTGCCGTGGTTTATGCCTGTGCTGTCTTTTAATGTAGGGGACTTGCCCAGTGAAGAGGTAGGGAGCGCTTTGGCAAAGGCGAATATCGCCGTGCGCTGCGGTTTGCACTGCGCTCCGGCCGCCCATCAGAAAATGGGTACGCTAGAGTGCGGCACCGTGCGGGTATCTCCTTCGGCATTTACTAGAAAAGAGGAGCTGGATATGTTTCTCCGGGCAGTCAGCCGGCTGTGAAAAGGACATTGGAAAGCACAGAACGCAGAGAGGGAGCTGGCAGCATTGCTGGCTCCCTCTTCTGGCGGATGGGCCGTCAATAGATTCAAAGCCAAATCGCTAGGCCCTCTTCCAATGGCCGCTGTGCTGCCTGCATAAACAGGAGTATGTGGATGGAACTTTTTCAGCGGTGCAACGATATGGGAAAAGTTCTGGCAAAAAACTCTTTTATTTGTCCGGCAGTTGTGGTAAAATGTAGACAGCGCGAACCAATGCAAAAACATTTGGTCATCAAGGCTGTCTACTGGAATTTGCCTCTGAAGAGTCAAATTCCCCAAGCGGGCGGTCCATGAAGCCAGCGCAAACCAA
>CAJUPK010000080.1:2566-10768 GCA_910588415.1 uncultured Oscillospiraceae bacterium
CCTCTGAAGAGTCAAATTCCCCAAGCGGGCGGTCCATGAAGCCAGCGCAAACCAATGCAAAAACATTTGGCCATCAAGGCTGTCTACTGGAATTTGCCTCTGAAGAGTCAAATTCCCCAAGCGGGCGGTCCATGAAGCCAGCGCAAACCAACACAAAAACATTTGGCTATCAGGACTGTCTACTGGAATTTGCCTCTGGAGAGTCAAATCACTGGCTGGCGGCACATCGGGATCATTCCGGTTAAGGCAGTAAAGCCGTTTCAGATATGGACAAGCACACAACAGGCCCCAGGACATGGAATATAGAAGGGAAGGATCACTTTGGATGCTGTGATGGATAATATTGCCCACTTGGGACAAACTGTGCTGAATCTGGCAAGGCAGTTCAGCCTGAAGGACGCTGTAGACGTGGCGATAGTGACCATGCTGCTCTATGGATTGACCAAATTGGTGCGGGACACCCGTGCTGGGCAGCTGGTAAAAGGAATCATCCTGCTGGTGGTTCTGTTTCTGGTGGCCTATTATGGCAATCTGATGATGCTCAACAGTATTCTTGCCACTTTTTTCCAGTCAGCTCTTTTTTTAGTGGTGATTCTGTTTCAACCGGAAATTCGAAACGCCCTGGAGCAGGTGGGCCGCAGCAAGGTGGCCCATTCGTTGAGCAGCGTTGTGGGGACCAGGGATAAAGGTTCTGGACGCACAGAAACCCGCCAGGCCATCGCAGGGGTAGTGGAGGCCACGGCTATCCTGCAGCAGCTGCGTATGGGCGCCTTGATCGTCTTTGAGCGCCAGACCCGACTGGGCGAGATTGTCGCCACAGGCACTTTGGTGGACGCGGGACCCTCTGGCCAGCTGATCGCAAATATCTTTTTTAATAAAGCGCCTCTGCACGATGGGGGCATGGTGATCCGGTCGGGCAGGATCTGCGCGGCTGGGTGTATTCTGCCCTTAACCGCCAGCGACACAGTAAGCGCGGAATTGGGAACCCGGCACCGGGCCGCTATTGGCATGAGCGAGAACTCAGACGCAGTGGTTGTAGTGGTCTCCGAGGAGACTGGGCAGATTTCCATTGCCATAGGCGGACGGCTGACCCGAAACTTTAACCGACTGACCTTGTCGGAGACCCTGGAAAAGGAGCTGGTGGGGCAGCAGGAAAGCGCTGGAGCCAGCGGCCTGCTGGGCCGGCTGGGCATTGGCAGGGGAAAGGACCGAGGATGAGAACCATTCCCCAGGAAAGCAAAGCGCGGCGCAAGGTGCGCCTGCGAAAACCCAACAATATAGGTTAGGGAGGGATCGGCCATGAATATAAAGAAAGACAATGAAGAGCCACAGGGAAAGCAGAAACACAAGTTTTCTCTCAGCGGCCTGATTTATCACAACAGCTTTGTGCTGGCCTGCTCTTTTGTGGTGGCCCTGATAGGCTGGTTTGTAATAGCTTCCAACAGTGATTTGAACCGCATCCGGGTAATTAACGATGTGCCCGTCACAATCACCCTGTCTGCCCAGGCAGAAGCGGAAGGCCTGCGGGTTTTCAATACTTCTTACGCTACCGTGGATATCGAGGTGTCTGGCAGTTCCATGATCACCTCGTCTCTGTCCGCGGACGACTTCGAGGTGACAGCTGCGCTGAACCCTGCCTCTACCAAATTGACAGGCAACACCACCCAAAAGATCAATGCCCCTGTGCGGGTGGCCAAGCGCAACACGCCCACGGACTATGAGATCGTGGGTATAAGCCCCGAGGAGATCAGCCTGGAATTTGACCGCTATAAGGAGACCACCCTTACGATCGAGACAGAGATCGCTTTTACAGCGGGGACAGGCTTCTTCCCAGGCACGCCAGTACTCTCGGAAGAGAAAATCAATATTAAGGGGCCTGAATCGGCGGTAAACAAGGTCAGGCGGGCCGTGGTCTCCTATAGTGTGGAGACGCCCCTGCGGGAAGACGATGTCCGGACCTGGCCCGTGACGCTGTATGACCAGGACAATCAGGAGATCACGGACCCAGCGGCCCTGTATTTGGAGAGAGACCTGGACAGTGTGCAGGTAACTTTGCCAGTGAGTCCAAAAAAGACGGTGCCCTTAAAGGTGACCACTGCCCATGAGCCCGCCAGCTTCTCCAGCTCCCGAATCACGGTTACGCCGGAGAACATCGACTTGACAGGCGCGGCAGAAGTGTTGGGCGGCATTACGGAGATTCGGTTGGACCAGGTGATTGACTTTGCGGAGCTGAATTTAGATCAGCGCACCATGAACTATACCATGGAGATCCCAGTACCGGCGGGCACCAGGAATATCACCAGCACAGGTACCAATACAGTAAGCCAGGCCACAGTGACCGTGAACCTGAACGGCTACCGCAAAACCGCGGTGACTGTGCCGGAGAGCAATGTACAGCTGATTAACACCCCGGCGGGGAATTTGACAGCAGAGCTGACAACCCGGATGCTGGAGGTAACTGTGGCTGGGCCAGAGGCACAGATCAACCGAATAACCGGCGACTCGGTGACAGTACAGGCGGACTTGAGCAATGTGGGCACCATGACAGGCAGTGTGGATGTGCCGGCTACTGTGGTAATTACGGGAACAGCGGGCGAGGCCTGCTGGGTGCTGGGCAATTATACCATCACGGTGACAATCCGCTCGGCGGAAAATCAGACGGCAGTTCCCAGAAGCAATGGCGCGGCCCCGCCCAGCGACTGAGCGCGGCATCCGGTAAGGAGGCAGGTAAATGGATATCCAAGTGGGAGACAAGCTGACCATGAAAAAGCCCCATCCTTGCGGCAGCAGGGAGTTTGTGGTGCTGCGGGTGGGGATGGACTTTCGTATACGATGTGTAGGCTGCGGACGAAAGGTTATGGTGCCCCGGCTGAAGTGCGAGAAAAATATTAAGAGGGTAGAGAGGGAGACCCAGTAGCCCCGTCCTGCGAAAGAAGGAGATCATATGGCTATTACCGTTCATATTTTATACAGAGGTGTGCAGGGCAGTGCCCTGCGCTTTGCCAGGGAAATGATGGAAAGCGGTACAGTGGACCGTATCCGGCAGGAAGCGGGGAATGAAGAGTACCAGTATTTCCAGTCCATGGAAGACCCAGAGGCTGTGCTGTTGGTAGACCGCTGGCAGGACCAGGCGGCTATTGACGCGCACCATGCTTCGCCCATGATGGGAACCATCCTTGCCCTGCGGGAAAAGTATGACCTGCATATGAAGGTAGAACGGCTTGTATCAGATGAGGAGGGCCTTCCTGACAAGGACGCGGCATTTGTTCGGAACTGACAAACTAGGAAAAGGGAGCAGAGTATGTTTGAAAACCTGCAGGTATTTGAAAATCGATATGAGGAGATCAGCTTAAAGCTTTACGACCCGGCTAGCGCTGCCGACCCGGAACTGTTTGCGGCCTTGATGAAGGAAAGCCGGGAGCTGGAACCCATTGTCGTCCAATACCGCCGTTATAAGGCAGCCAATGAGGCAATCGCGGAAGCCAAGGAACTGCTGGAACTGGGCGACCCAGAGCTGCGCCAGCTGGCCCAGGCCCAGCTAAAGGAAAATGAAGCCTTACTACCCAGCCTGACTGAGGAAATGCGGATTTTGCTGCTGCCCAAAGATCCCAACGACGAGAAAAACGTCATTATGGAAATACGGGGGGGCACAGGCGGGGAGGAAGCCGCGCTGTTCGCCTATGACCTGTACCGGATGTACACAGGCTATGCCCAGCGTCAGGGCTGGCGTACAGAAATTGTGGGCCTAAACGAGACGGAGCTGGGAGGATTTAAAGAGGTCAGCTTTTTGATCGACGGCAGGGGGGCTTACTCCAAACTGAAATTTGAAAGCGGTGCCCACCGGGTGCAGCGGGTGCCGGAAACCGAAACCCAGGGGCGCATCCATACCTCTGCGGCCACGGTGGCTGTGCTGCCGGAGGCGGAAGAGGTGGATGTGCAGATTGACCCCAAGGACCTGCAGATTGATACCTTCCGGTCCAGCGGGGCGGGAGGCCAGCATATCAACAAGACCTCCTCGGCTATCCGCATTACCCACATCCCCACAGGCATGGTGGTGGAGTGCCAGGATGAGCGCAGCCAGTATAAAAACAAGGACAAGGCCATGAAGGTGCTGCGGGCCCGGCTGCTGAGCCAGGAGCAGGAAAAGGCCAGCGCTCAAGTGGCGGCGGAACGTCGGGGCCAGGTGGGCAGCGGCGACCGTTCAGAGCGGATACGCACCTATAATTTTCCGCAGTCCCGGGTAACCGACCACCGCATAGGCCTGACCCTGTATAAGCTGGAAGAGGTGTTGTCCGGTGGATTGGACGAGGTAATTGAGCCGCTGATTGCGGCGGACCGTGCGGCCAAGCTGGAGGCGGCCCAGAGCGGGCAATGATCCGTCAAGAAAAATAAGCGGTTGTATAAAAGCGGGGGCTGGTCTTCTGACCGGCTCTTTTGCAGCGCCAGACTGGGCATATTTGCTGCACGTAAAAAACGACACCGCCAGCAAACTTCTTCAGCCCATGGGCCGGAGAAAAACCACATAAAACAGGAGAACAAGCGGATGACCACAGAAATTTTGCGCGATACCCCAAAGGATATCAACCGGGCTGGGGAGATCCTGCGGTCCGGCGGGCTGGTAGCCCTGCCCACAGAGACAGTATACGGCTTGGCTGCCAACGCCTTGGACCCCCGGGCAGTAAAGAGCATTTACACAGCCAAGGGGAGGCCTTCGGACAATCCATTGATCGTGCATATTTCCAATGTGGACCAGTGGAGGCCGCTGGTGCAGGACTTGCCAGCGCAGGCCCTGGCCTTGGCAGAGGCTTTTTGGCCTGGGCCGCTAACGGTTATTTTAAAAAAGTCGGACATAATACCCTTAGAAACCAGCGGCGGGCTGAACACCATAGGAGTACGCTGCCCGGCTAATTCTATGGCCAGGGCGGTGATTGATGCCGCCGGGGTGCCGCTGGCTGCACCTTCGGCGAATATCTCTGGCCGGCCTAGTCCCACGGGGTTTACCGATACGCTATCGCATCTGAATGGCCGGGTAGACGCGGTGCTGGATGGCGGCGACTGTGCCGTGGGGGTAGAATCTACTGTGATAAGCCTGGCAGGGGATGCTCCCAGGATCTTGCGGCCCGGCGGAGTGACGGCGGAGGACCTGCGGCGGGTGCTGGGCCAGGTGGACATTGACCCGGCGGTAACAGCTATGCTGGAGCCTGGTGCAAAACCCATGTCGCCAGGGATGAAGTATAAGCACTACGCGCCTAAAGCCCAGGTGATTATGGTGGATGGTTCCCCAGAGGAATTTGCGGAACGGGTAAACACCTGGGTGGAAGAGAGGCCGGAGCTGGCGGGCCAGACAGCGGCCCTGTGCTTTGACGAGACCGCGGCGCTTTTAAGGGCGCAGGCTGTGACCTATGGTTCCCGGTACAACCAGGAAATGCAGGCAAGACAGCTTTTTTCGGCCCTACACCGTCTGGATGAGCGGGGCGTTTCCCAGGTATTTGCCCAGCGGCCTAGTCCCAGGGGCGTGGGCCTGGCAGTATATAACAGGCTGCTCCGGGCCGCTGCCTTCCAGGTGGAATACCCGGACGCTCCCCCCATTATTGGTCTCTCTGGCCCCAGCGGCGCGGGAAAATCCACGGCAGCGGCTCTGCTCCAGCAGCGGGGCTTTGGGCTGGTGGATTGTGACCAGCTGACCCGGTCGCCGCAGGTGTACGATGAGGCCTGCGTTGAGAAGCTCCGGCAGGCTTTCGGAGATCAGGTGGCCCCCCAAGGCGTGTTAGACCGTCGTGCTTTGGCCGCCCAGGCCTTTTCCAGCCCGGAAGGGGTAGCCTTGTTGGAGAGCATCACTTTTCCTCCCATTGAGGCAGCGGTGCGCAGGGAAGTAGAGGCTTTACGGGACCAGGGTAAACCCGTGCTGCTAGACGCGCCCACTCTGTTTGAAGCAGGGCTGGACAGTCTCTGCCGCAGGCTTTTAGTAGTGACCGCTCCAGAGCCTTTGCGGCTGGCCAGAATTATAGAACGGGACGGCCTGAGAGAGGAAGAGGCAGTCCGGCGCTTCCGGGCGCAAAAGACAGGGGACTTTTATGAGAGCCATGGGGATTGGATCATAGAAAATGCGCCTGGACAGGATTTAGAGAGTCAGGTTGAAACCATTTCCCAGGAAATTTTCCGGGAATGGAAGGGCAGGTGAGACTATGAGACGGCCAAGGCGTTGGCTGGCAGTGGTACTGGTGGTCCTGGTGACCGGGGGGCTTTTAGGGATTCTTCTGGGGCCAAGGCTGACGGACTGGGGGCTTCGGCAGCTGTACCCCCGTCCTTTTTCCCAGGTGGTCAGCCGGGAGGCAGGAGAGTTCGGCCTGCCGGAAGAACTGGTTTATGCAGTGATACGGGCAGAAAGCGGATTTGATCAAAAGGCGTGTTCCCGGGCGGATGCCAAAGGACTGATGCAGCTGACAGAGGCCACCTTTCTGTGGATGGCGGCGGAGTATCCCCCGGAAAACGGCGGCGGGGATGTTTTTGACGTAAACGACAACGTACACTGCGGCTGTGCCTTGCTGCGCCGTCTGTTGGACCACTACGGAGAGCTGCAGGTAGCGCTGGCGGCCTATAACGCGGGCATTGGCAATGTGGATGGCTGGCTGAGTGACCCAGAGCAGTCCCAGGACGGCCGGACACTGGTGAATATCCCTTTCCCCGAAACAGCTGCCTATGTAGAGAAGGTACAGAAAAACCGGAATGTATACAGAAAGCTGTATGGCTATGAGACGGCCAAGTGAAAAATACTGAAAAGGCGCCTCCCTGCGGGCTTGACAGCCTATGCGGGAGAGAGTATAATGTATTCAACAAAAACCAGATGCGTATATATAGAAATATGTACGCGGTCTGTCCAGCCTAAGATCCAGATTCCCACCGGACAAAGCTTCCGGAGGTTTTTGTATGCCTGGGCTGGCCAGACTGCTGGCATTGACCGGAAATTTTCATAAAGAGAGAGGTAAAACCATGGAAGAAACAAAGAAGTCCGCAGCCAAAGAATTGGCTGAACAGCTTTTGATGGACCGGGCCAAGCCCGGAAGAGAGGCTTGCGTCAAAGATATCGCCAAGGCCATGGACTTTGCTGAGGGCTACAAAGATTTTATAGACGCGGCAAAGACGGAGAGGGAAGCGGTGGATTGGTCGGTGCAGGCCGCCCAGGCCGCAGGCTTTGTAGAGTTTGACCCCAACACCAAGTATAGTGCTGGGGATAAAGTCTATTACAATAACCGGGGCAAGGCCATGTGCCTGGCCGTCATTGGCAAGAAGGGAACCGCCGAGGGCGTGCGTATTGCCGCCGCTCATATTGACAGCCCCCGCATTGACCTGAAGCCCATCCCGCTGTATGAGAGCAATGAGCTGGCCCTGCTGAAAACTCATTACTATGGCGGCATCAAGAAGTACCAGTGGGCGGCGATTCCCCTGGCTCTGCACGGTAAGGTGGTGCGCAAGGATGGCAGCGAGGTTACCCTGCATGTAGGTGACAAGCCGGGCGACCCCCAGTTCTGCATCACAGATATTCTGCCCCATCTGGGCAAGGACCAGACGGTTAAGAAGCTGGGCGAGGCCTTTTCCGGCGAGGATTTGAATGTGCTGGTGGGCAGCCTGCCTCTGGACGCAGAGGGAGAGCAGCTGTACAAGCTGAATGTAATGAAGCTGCTCCATGAGCAGTACGGCATTGTAGAGAGTGACCTGATTTCTGCCGAGCTGGAGCTGGTGCCGGCTTTCAACGCCGCGGACATTGGCTTTGACCGGAGCATGGTGGGCGCCTATGGTCATGACGACCGGGTGTGCGCCTATCCGGCTCTGCAGGCCCTGTTTGACTGCGATGCCCCGGAGAAGACCTCCCTGGTGGTGCTGGCGGACAAGGAAGAGATCGGTAGTGTGGGCAACACAGGCCTGTGCTCGGAATATATGAACTACTTTGTGGCTGATCTGGCTGAGGCTGATGGTCAGAACCCCCGCCGGGTGTGGAGCCAGTCCAGCTGCCTGTCCGCAGACGTAACAGCAGCTCTGGATCCCACCTATATCTCTGCCTATGAACCAGGCAACTCCACCTATCTGAACCGGGGTGTGGGCATTGCCAAGTACACAGGCAGCCGGGGCAAGGGCGGCAGCAATGACGCTTCCGCGGAGTTCCTGGGTTGGGTGCGGCGTACGCTGGACGAGGCTGGTGTGCTG
>CAJUPK010000081.1 GCA_910588415.1 uncultured Oscillospiraceae bacterium
TAGAGTTATGCAACGCATAACTCTTCCACTTCTTGAAAAAGTGGACAAAACTTTTACCCTTTGCGCCTCTAAAAAAACTCTGGAATATAGGCCGCGCCCTTGGCAGAGCGGGACTGCACAAAGCCGTCCAGCCCCAGGTCAAACAGGACCCCCTGCACCTTTTGCAGCTCCCGCTGGGTGATAGGCCGGGACAGCTCCGGGTATCCAGGGATACCCCCTGGCGCCTTTGCCTGGCCCCAGGGGGTGTACTGGGCCATCAGGCTGACAGGAACCCCGGGAAACTCCCGGGCAATCCGCTCCAGCACAGCAATGGAATTTTTTGTGTGCCCAGGTAGCACCAGGTGCCTAATCAGCACACCCCGGCGCAGCAGCCCCTGGCTGTCGTATTCCGGCGGCCCTGCCTGCCGCACCATCTCCCGGATGGCAGCGGCTGCCGCTTCCGGGTAGTCCGGCGCGTTGGAAAGGGCCCCGGCCAGGTCTGGCTGGGCATATTTAAAGTCCGGCAGATACACGTCCACAAGCCCCTCCAGGGACCGGAGAACCTCTGCCCGCTCGTATCCAGAGGTGTTGTACACCACAGGCACAGGAAGCCTCTTGTGCAAAAGCGCCCGCCGGATCCCCTGGATATAGTGGGTAGGCGTCACTAGATTGATGTTATGGGCCCCTTCCTCCACCAGTCTAAAAAAGATCCGGCTCAGCTCCTGGGGACTCACCGCCTGTCCGGGTTTCTGCCCGGTGCTGATCTCCGCGTTCTGGCAGTAGAGGCATCCCAGGGGGCACCCGGTAAAGAACACTGCCCCCGAGCCCCTGGCGCCGCTGATGGGCGGTTCCTCCCAGTGGTGCAGGGCCGCCCGGCTGATACGAAGCTCCCGGCCGCTTTTGCACGCCCCCTCTGGTCCGTCCCGGGGCACATGGCACCGCCTGGGGCAGAGACGGCACCGGAAAGCGCTCATGGCCGCAAGGCCAGCATGGCGCAGTTGCTGCCCCTCTGGCCCCGGGTCTTCCGGTGGGAGAACAGCAGGTCGCTCTCCTCCATGGTACACACATGCCCCACCGTGATATGCTCCGGCAGCACTCCCGCCCCCAGCAGGGACTGGCGGCAGCACTCCCACAGGTCCACATGGTACTTGTCATGGGCAGGCCCAGTCACAAAGGCGTCCGCCCCCGGCAGGGCCAAAAACTCCCTGGCCACCGGCTCATCCACCTCAAAGCAGTTCTTGCAGATGGAGGGGCCTATGGCCGCCAGCAGCTGGGCTGGGTCCGTGCCAAACTCCTCCGCCATGCGCCGGACCATCACCTCCGGCATACCGCTTACAGCCCCCCGCCAACCTGCGTGGGCCAGGCCGATGGCCCTGTGCTCCCGGTCTACAAAATAGACAGGGACGCAGTCCGCGGCGTATACCACCAGCGTAACCCCTGGCTGGTCTGTACACAGGCCGTCCGCGCTGTCTATATCCTGGGCCTTCCAAATGCCCAGGCCCTGGTGTTCCGTTCCCACCCGGCGGATATCCGTCCTGTGGACCTGGGCCCCGCACACCAGGGAGTCCGGGTGAAATCCCGCTGCTCTGCAGAAACGCCGGTAGTTCTCGCAGACATTTTCCTCTTGGTCTCCCCGGCCAAATCCCAGGTTCAGGGCTGCAAACTCCCCTTTGCTCACCCCGCCTATCCGGGTGGTAAAGGCATGGGTCACTTCCTCCAGCCCCTTCCAGGCGGAAAAGCGCAGCACACCCACTCCTTCCTTTTGTTCCAGCTCCATGTTCCCCACAGGGCCGGGCGTCCCTTCCCGGGGCGCTTCAATCACAGGCACTGGCAATGTCTTTTTACTCACGGCAATCCCCTCGTATTTCTGTTTTACCATCACTCGGCCTACAAACCGATAGCCGCAGCTTTCGCACCGGAACTCCGCCCGGAACCCCCGGTTGCGGGCGCTCCATCGGCCAACCGACTCGGATTTACCCCCGCAGCGGGGGCAGTCGAAAGACAAATATTCCGGCTTTACCCGGGGGTCCTCCAAGTCCCGCACATAAGAGGTGCGAAAGGTCATCCTCTGGTAAAACTCCCGGCCGCAGTCCTGGGTATGGGCGGCAATGGCCTGCTTGTCAAATATCTTTTCCAGCACGCCCAGGGCCAGCAGGCTGTCATCCAGCGCCCGGTGCTGGGTCAGTCCCTGGCTGTCCAGCCCCAGCAGATGGGCCACCTTTTCCAGCCCGGCCTGCTCGGCTGTGCCAAGCCCCAGGTATTCCTCCGCGTACCGCTGCAGGTCACAGTATTGGGTTAAAAAGGGCACCTGTATGCTGCCGCTGAAATACCGGCAGTTCTCAATCAGCGTGTGAATGTCCGCTAACCCCCAGGTCATCACCAGGCAGTCCCCCAGCCAGCGCCGGAAGCGGCTGACCACCCGCATAAACGCCGAACCCCCTGTCAGGTTTTCCTCCGTAATACTGGTCAGGTCCGCCACCACGGAATTCAGCCGCTTGCTCACCTGGGGCCGCACAAAGCAGGAAAAGCTGGACTTCCTCCGCAGCTTTCCTGTAGACGGATCCGCATCGCACTTCACCGCGCCAAACTCTATGATCTCGTTGATATAGCCTTTCCGTTTCCGGCTGTATGCCGCGTTCCACTCCAAATCCAGTATGGCAATGTCCATGGATGGTCTCCGTCCTTTCTATAGGATTTTCCGGCGCTCCCGCGGGAGGGCCGCGCTCTTCCCCATGGCCTTGACGGCCTCCGGCGGCATAAGAAACTTCTTATAAGAAGTTTCTTATGGATCTTCAAGAATATTTCCTTTTTGCCCGCCTTTTGCCTCTGCAATAGACAGGACTTTGCCGCTTTCCGGTTTTTTTCGCCTTATTCCAGACTATAGGTCAGCCCTGGCTGTTCTTTTTGCGGCTTTTCTGCTTCATGCGCTGCTCGTGAGAGAGCACCGCCTTGCGCATCCGCACACTTTCCGGCGTAATCTCCACATACTCGTCTTCGCTGATAAACTCCAGGCACTGCTCCAAGCTCAGCACCGAGTGGGGGGTTAGCTTCAGCGCCTCGTCCGCCCCAGAGGACCGGGTGTTGGTGGCATGCTTCTTTTTGCACACATTTACCACAATATCCTCGTTCTTGGGATTGGCCCCTACAATCATCCCCTCGTACACCTCTATGCCAGGCCCAATAAACAGCCGTCCCCGGTCCTGGGCGTAAAACAGCCCATAGGCTGTGGCTGCCCCGGTCTCAAAGGCCACCAGAGAGCCCTGCTGCCGCTGGGGGATATCCCCTTTATAGGGCTCATAGCCGTCAAATACATGGTTCATAATGCCATTGCCGTTGGTATCCGTCAAAAACTCCGAGCGGTACCCCATCAGTCCCCGGGAGGGCACCCGGAACTCCAGATGGGTCATGCCCCCTTCCCGGGTCCCCATGTTCAGCAGCTCTGCCTTCCGGGAGCCGATTTTCTCCATCACCGCCCCCACATAGCTGTCCGGGGTCTCAATCATCAGCAGTTCCATGGGCTCCAGCCGCTCGCCATCCTTTTCCTTAAAGATGACGGTAGGCGGGGACACCTGAAACTCATACCCCTGGCGGCGCATCTGTTCAATCAAAATGGACAGGTGCAGTTCTCCCCGGCCAGACACCTTGAAGGTGTCCATGCTGTCGGTCTCCTCCACCCGCATGGCCACATTGGTCTCCACCTCCTTGAACAGCCGGTCCCGCAGGTTTCGGGAGGTCACATATTTGCCCTCCCGCCCCGCAAAGGGGGAGTCGTTCACCTTAAACATCATGGAGACCGTGGGCTCGTCAATCTTCACAAAGGGCAGGGGCTCAATGCAGGCCGGGTCGCAGGCGGTCTGGCCAATATTCAGGTCCGCAATGCCGGATACAGCAATAATGTCCCCCAGCTGGGCGGATTCAGCCTCCATCCGCTTCAGGCCCTCAAATTGATACAGCTTCACAACCTTGGCATTTTTATGGCCCTCTTCGCCGCCTCCGCACACAGCCACCTGCTGGCCGGCCTTCAGCACGCCCCGCTCTACCCGGCCAATGCCAATGCGCCCCACATAATCGTCATAGTCAATATTGGAAAAGCGCACCTGGGTGGGGCCCTCCAGGTCTCCCTGGGGAGCGGGCACCTCCTTCATAATCATTTCAAACAGCGGGGTCATGTCCGTACCGGGCTGGTCCGGGTCCAACGTGGCATACCCCTCCCGGGCCGAACAGTAGGCCACAGGAAACTCCAGCTGGTCGTCATTGGCCCCCAGCTCAATAAACAGGTCCAGCACCTCGTCCACCACTTCGGCAGGACGTGCGCCAGGGCGGTCCACTTTATTCAGCACCACCAGGGGCTTTTTGCCCAAAGCCAGGGCTTTTTTCAGCACAAACCGGGTCTGGGGCATACAGCCCTCAAAGGCGTCCACCAGCAGGATGACAGCGTCCACCATCATCAATACCCGCTCTACCTCCCCGCCAAAATCCGCGTGGCCCGGGGTGTCCACAATGTTGATCTTCGTGTCCTTATATTTCACTGCCGTGTTTTTTGAGAGAATGGTGATCCCCCGCTCCCGCTCCAGGTCGCCGGAGTCCATCACCCGCTCGGCTACAGCCTCGTTTGCCCGAAATATGCCGCTCTGCCGCAGCAGCTGGTCCACCAAAGTGGTCTTTCCGTGGTCAACATGGGCGATAATCGCCACATTCCGCAGGTCTTCTCTTGTTCCCATTGCACACAATCCTTTCCTTTGGGCGCGGTCCCCGCGCCGCCTTAAAGCTGATTCCCTTTATCTAATCATGTATTTTACCACAGAACGCCCCTTTTGAAAAGCCCCCGCCTTATTTTTCTTCCACCAGCAGGCAGGGGGAAGGCCCTTTGCCCAGGCCTTCCCCCTATGTAGTACCCTTTCTTTATTTGCCATTACTCTCAGAGCGCCCTATCGTCCAGGGCCTGTTTGAACATAGAGAAAACACCAGACTCCTGCACAAAAGGACGACAGCATTGGCGATTTTCCAGCCAATCCCTCCCTGCGCATCAGGGCGCGCTTTTCCTGAATGGGATGGCTAAAGCAGCAGGACCTGCCATTTATCCCAGAACCCGGAGAAACCGTCAAAGCCCCATACCAGGCCAAGGATGCCGGCTATTTCCTAGGGAGTCCGTTTTCCGGGCTTCTCTTTGCCAGCTCCCGCCGGACCTCTCTTTGGGCGCTGATGTGCCGGGTGATCTCCTCTTCTGTCCACAGCTCCAGCACCTCGGCAGCCAGCTGTTCCGCCGCCTCCCTGGACCAGCCTGCAATCTCCTCCCGCACCTGCAGTACAGCGGCCGCGGAGACGCTCAGGCTGCTGACTCCAAAGGCCATCAGCAGGGGGATCATATCCGGGTCCCCGGCCGCCTCACCGCAGACGCACACCGGAATCCCCTGCCTCTCCCCAGAACTGACAACATGCTTTAAGCAGCGCAGCACCGCTGGCTGCAAGGGAGAGTACAGCCCAGCCACCTCCTGATTGCCCCGGTCGCAGGCCATGATGTAGCCAGTCAGGTCATTGGTTCCAATGCTGAAAAAGTCCGCTTCCCGGGCCAAACGGTCTGCGATGGCGGCAGCTGCTGGGGTCTCGATCATCACGCCCAAAGGCAGGTCCCTGCCATGGGCCAGGCCCTGGGCGGCCAGTTCCGCCTCCGCCTGTTTCACCAGGGCTTTTGCCTCTCTCAGCTCCTCCAGGGTGGTTACCATGGGCAAAAGCAGCCGCAGGTCTCCCTGGGCCCCAGCCCGCAGCAGGGCCCGCAGCTGGGTGTAAAACAGCTCCGGATGGGCCAGGCACCAGCGGATGCCCCGCAGGCCCAGGAAGGGGTTCTCCTCTTCCTTCAGGTCCAGGCATCCGGCCTCCTTGTCGCCGCCCACGTCCAGCGTCCGGATGATCACAGGCAGGCCCCCTGCGCCCTTCAGGGTCTGACTGTAGGCCGCAAACTGTTCCTCTTCTCCCGGGCTCTCCTCCCGGTTCATAAACAGGTACTCTGTGCGAAACAGCCCCACGCCCTCTCCTCCAGCCTCCAGGGCCCGGGCCGCCCCGCTGGGCATACTGATGTTGCAGTACAGGCCAAACTCCCTTCCGTCCGCCGAAAGGGTCCGCCTGCCCCGGAAATACTCAATGCTTTTCTGCCGCAGAAGAAATTCCGCCCGCCGCTGGCGGTACTTCTCCGCCAAGCTCTCCTCTGGGGCCCGGATAATCTCGCCCCGGCTGCCGTCCACAATCACCAGGCTGCCCTCCACCAGCTTTTGGGTGGCCCCGGCCACCCCGCACACAGCGGGAATTCCCATGGCCCTGGCCAGAATGGAGGAGTGGGAGGTCAGCCCGCCGGTCTCTGTGATGATGCCCACAATCCGCTCCCGGTCAATGCCCGCCATAATGGAGGGATTCAGCTCCCTGGCCGCCAGCACCGTGTTCTTGGGCACATTGCGCAGGTCTGCCGCCTCCACACCCAGCAGAAGCCGCAGAACCGCTGAACACACATCCCGGATATCCGCTGCCCGCAGACGGGTCAGCTCATCGCTGGAGCAGGAAAACTCTTGAATAAACTCATCGCAGGCGTCCTGCAGGGCGTCCTCCGCGCAGCTGCCCTGGCGCACCTTCTCCACTACCCGTGCCCGCAGCTCCGGGTCCTGGGCCATGCCCATATGAAATTCCAGAATCCCCGCGTCCTCCTCCCCGGCGGAGAGCCGCAGCAGCTCAGCCTGCCGGGCCGTGCTGGTGCAAAAGGCCTCCACGGCCTGCTTCAGCCGTTCCAGCTCAGCCTGGGCCTCCACTTGTCGGTCCCTGTTATAAACCAGATCCTTCTCCTCCAACAGCATAAGGGTTCCAATGCCAATGCCCTGAGAGGCCGCAATGCCCTGCAGCATAGGGTTCACCTCGCTTTGATTGTATCCAGCTTTTTTACTCCCGCCGGAATCTATGTGTTTCTATCCTAGGGCCTATCTTCTCATGATATCCCGCATTTTTATAAACTCTATACTCTCTCTTTTTCAGATTTATGCCCATTGACTGATATTTTTCTTTTCCCTATGGATACGGCTAGGGGCCCCTGCTTCCAGGGGCCCTTCCGCCGTCGGACCCTATTAAAATTTCCACAGCCAGCCCCCAGGGCTGCTGGTAAAGGTCTGCCTGCCTTTTAAAAAGCATCCATGATTTAGAAAGATTGGAAGGATACCCTTCTGCCAGCTGTTGCTGGCAAAACGCCGCCCAGCTAAGCCGCAAACCGCCCTGGCTCTCTCAGCCCAGCTTTTGCCTTTTGGGCCGCCAGGCCAGCAGCCGCCCCAAGGGAGGGCTCGGAACCTCTGCCGTCAGGCTGAACAGGCAGGCCGCTGCAATGGCAAAATAGATGGTCACATTGGGCCGGCGCAACACATAGCCGGAGAACTGCGCGGCAATCAGCGCCAGCAGAAAACTCATGCCTACCGCGCCCACTTCAATGGTCAGGAAACTCCGAAGCCCCTGCCAGAACGATCCGGCGGTCTTCAGCACCGGATTGCCCGGCAGCCGCCATCCCTTCCGGAAGCTGTTGTACACTTCCCCTGTGAAGGCCCGCAGCACCACCAGCACAAAAATGGCAAAAAACAGCAGGTACAGCCCAAAGCCCAGGTAGCCGCAGCCGTAGTAAACAGCGGGAAAGTCGTTTTCCAAATCGTATATATGGCCGTTAATCAAGAAGTCGCTGTATTCCAGCCCCAAAAACCGGGTCAGTGTGTCCTTTTCGTTCCAGATCAGCTTGGCGTAATTGGTCTTCAGCAGCCGGAAGTCCGACAGCATCCAGGGCGCGTCTGTGTGCCGGTAGGTCTGCATCACATTGTATATGCCAAAGCGCTGGTTCAAATCCTCCAGCTGCTCACCATATACCCCCCCTTCGGCATAAATGCCCATCAGCGCCCGGCGCATCCGCTCCAGCCGTTTCTCCGGCCTGGGCACTGGCACGGGCTCCTGCTCCTCTTCCTCCTCTTCCTCTATTTCCCCTTCGTTCTTAATCAACTCCAAGGTCTCCTGGTCCGCGCCGCTGTTTTCCAGGCTTTCCTCCACCATGGCGGTCAGCAGTCCCTGGGAGTAGGCGGACATCCTCTCCCGCAGGGCCATGGGCGACTGGTGCCGGAAGGCAAAGCACAGCACAAACAGCGCCAGCAGCGGCAGGGCGTATTTCAGGGACCGAGTGCCCATCTGCAGGACAAACAGGAATATATATGCGCCCGCAATGATAAAAATGGAATAAAAGCTGAATTTCGTGCCCGTTACATACAGCAGCCCAAAGCATACCAACAGGGCGGCCAAGAACACCGGGTATTTTCCAAAGCGGTAGGCCCAAAAAATCGCCAAAGGCGTGGCCAGCACCAAAATCACCGCCTGGGCGTTGGGGATGGCAAACCAGCCCATCACACCCACCTGCAAAAAGTCATAGGTATACATGGGCTGCCCCAAGACCCAAGGCAGCGCGGTAAACAGGAGCATCTCCCCAAAGCCCACCGCCACGCCCAGGTACAGCCAGCCCCGCAGGCTCTTGTCCTTCTGCAATACCGTGATAATAGTAAGCGCAAAAATGGGGAAATTCAAAATCCGCAAAAAATTGGCCGTGTCCTGCACCAGAGAGATATATCCCACACGGAAATTATTCAGCGCGTGGGCCAGCCAAAATACCGCTACCGCCGCGTACAGCGCCAAATAAATTTTCTTGGAGTCGCTGAGCAGAAACCCCAGCAGGGCCACAGCGCCCAGCATCCCGAAGCGCAGCAGCGTGGAGATGGCATTGCTGCCCCTTTCGCTGAGAAAATAGGACAGCACGTCCAGCAGGGGCTGAACAGCCACCAAAACCAGCACAATCCAACGCAGCCTTTTTTCCAATGCAGACCGCAGTTTACCCATTTGCGACCACCTTCCCTTTCATCGAATAAAAACCCCTTCCCCCGCCGTGCCTGTCACGACAGTTTTTTCATCCTGACCTCTGCCCGGCGGTGGTAATGGGCAAACAGCTTACCCTGGCTCCGGGTCATCCCGTACAGCTCCGCCGCCGCTAAAGACATATAGACGGTTACGCTGGGCCGGCGCATCACATTTCCAGAAAACTGCGCTGCCCCCAGCCCTAGGGCAAGCAGCATGGTATATACCCCCAAGTCCACTGTAAGAAACAACGGCAGCTCCCTGATATGCCTCAGCACCGCCCACAGGGCCATCCACAGAAAGCTCCCGGCAAAAATCCCGTACAGCCCGGCACCCAGCCAGCCATAATAGTACAGCAGCGCGGGAAAGTCATTCTCCGGGTCATAGGTGTTTCCGTTGATGCGGGAGTGGGCGTATTCAAAGCCCAGCAGCCGAGTCAAAGGGTCCTGCTCCTCCCAAGTCAGCCGCATCACCGTCAGCTTTTTGGTCCGGGTGTGGTACAGGGTCTCCGCGTCCACGCTGTAGCGGTAGGCCTCCATCACCCGGTCCGTGCCAAAACGCCCCAGCAGGTCCCCCAGCAAGGGGTCCCCGGCCTTATTGGTCTGGGTATAGACCTCCTCATATACCCGCCAGATCTTTTCCAGCACATCCTCTGGCAACTCTCCGCCGGTATAGATAAAGTCTCTGTCCTCTCCCATAATCCGGTCGCTCTGGCTCTGGTAGATCTCATAGGAATTGGCTGCCAGCGTCCGCCGCTGAGTCATGGGCGAGCGGTCCCACAGGCAGAACAGCAAAACCAGAACCACCACCAGAGGGATGGCATGAAGCCGCCGCCCCTTCCCGGCAATAAGGATCAGCACCAGCAGCCCCGCGGCTGTGAGAATGGCCGAATAGTAGGCAAGCCGGGTGGCAGTGGCATAGAGCAGCCCAAAGCCCAAAGCCGCCGCCCCCCAGAACAGCCACAGGTTTTCCCGCCGCCAAGCCCACAGCAGCAGCCCCATCACCAGCATGGAGACCACCGCGCTCTGGGCGTTGGGCACCGCAAACCAGCCCAAAATCCCCACCTCTATGCCTGTGT
Organism: uncultured Oscillospiraceae bacterium; assembly: GCA_910588415.1. Lineage (GTDB taxonomy): Bacteria > Bacillota > Clostridia > Oscillospirales > Acutalibacteraceae > Acutalibacter. Next base: position 9,965 of record CAJUPK010000081.1, read on the forward strand.
AGGTATACACCGGCATACCCACGGCAAAGGACAGGCCAATCACCAGCAGCACCAGGGAGAAATTCGCTGCCAGCAGCCCAGCGGCCCGCAGGTCCAGCTCCCGGCCCGAGCGGAAAAAGCTGACAAAGACCAGGGTCCACAGGGGGAACTGCACCAGCTTCAGGTACTCCGCCCCGTCGGCCACAGGGTCCGCGTATCCCAGCCGCAGACAGTTCAGTCCATGGGCCAGCCAGTACCCGGCTATTACGCCATATAAAATATAATAAACCCTGCGGTTTTCTGTAATGACCAGTCCATAGGCGCAGACCGCCAGCAGCAAAACCAGCCGCAGAGCGGTGGTTACCGCGCTTAGTCCGCTTCTCTGCATAAAGTAGGAGAGCACATCCAGCAGCGGCTGTATCAGCAACAGGGCCGCCATACACTCCCCGGCGTGTTCCGCCAGCCTGTTTTTCAGCTGATTTCTCTCCATAGACCTCTCCTTTAACCTGCCGCGCCCGCCTGGCGCCTGCAGGTTCTATCCGTTTTTTCCTTTGGCAGAACAGATTATATAAATTCTTAGATATAGTTTTTCCATTTACTTGCTTTGGGGGAGCAAGGTAAAAGTTTCGCCATCTCAATCGAGTTGGCCCACCAACTCGTCGGTCCGGTCGGCTCAGGACGGTCGCTCTGCTTGGCAAAGCCAAGTAGGCGGCAGTTCTATGTTGGCTGGACGGCAGCCAAGAAAGGGGTCAAGGGGAACTGGTTCCCCT
>CAJUPK010000082.1:0-2779 GCA_910588415.1 uncultured Oscillospiraceae bacterium
TGGCGGGCTACACTGCCAAGACCCTCTCTACCATGCTGGTGGACGAGTGCTACAAGCTGTATGGGGGAGAGCCCAAGGACGATGTGACCTCCTGCGTGGTGCGCATCCGCAAGCGGGAGCCTATGAACCTGCTGTTCGGTCCGCCCTCCAACCGGGACGACTGCGACCGGATGATGAGCCTGTTCTTCTCCAAAGAGGGCAAGCATATCATCTGCGGTGGCACCACCTCTACCATCGCGGCCAAGTTCCTGCGCAAGCCCTTGCGCCCCAGCCTGAACTTTGAGGGCTCTGACCTGCCGCCCACTGCCGAGATCGAGGGTGTGGACCTGGTGACTGAGGGCGTGATCACCATTGCTCGGGTGCTGGAATATGCCAAGGACTATTTGAAGGACAACGACCGCTATGAGGACTGGGGCATGAAGCGGGACGGCGCGGCCATGATCAGCCGTTTCCTCTTTGAAGAGGCCACAGATATCAATTTCTTTGTCGGTCGGGCTATCAATCCGGCTCATCAGAACCCAGACCTGCCTATTACATTCAGCATTAAGATGAGTCTTGCCGAGGAGCTGGTGGATTGTCTGCGGCAAATGGGCAAGCGGGTGAAAGTGAGTTACTTCTAAAGGTCTGCTGGCACAAGAGTAGTGGTGTGTCCAGACTGTTGAGAGAACTTCCTTTGTTTCATGACCCCAAATACAGATAATTTTGCTGATTGCCGAGTTTTGCAGCATGGAAACAGGTGAAGCTGCTCAAAAGGATGCAGCAATTTCTTGTCTGTACAGGCTTTAGCTCAAGCAATTTCTAAGGAGGGCGACAAGTGAGCCAAGTGAAAGAAGTAAGACGTTTTGATACAAAAGTACAGTATCTAAAATATAAAGTTTTGCGAGAGACGGCCCGGCTGGCCTGGCAGGATAAGCTGCTGGAGAACATGATGGATATTCCTAAAACCATTGTCCCTGGCAAAGAGCCTACCATGCGCTGCTGTGTCTATAAGGAGCGGGCTATTTTGGCCGAACGGGTAAAAATGGCTATGGGTGGCCATGCGGATAACCCGAATATCATCGAGGTAATTGATATTGCCTGCGATGAGTGTCCTGCTGCAGGTTATGAAGTTACGGACTCCTGCCGGGGCTGTTTGGCCCATCGTTGCGAAGACGTCTGCCGCCGGGGGGCAATCTCTTTTGACCACAACCATGTGGCTCATATTGATAAGAGCAAGTGCGTGGAGTGCGGGCAGTGCGCCAAGGTGTGCCCTTACTCGGCTATTGTGGACCGCAAGCGGCCTTGCCAGGTGGCCTGCAAAGTTAAGGCAATCACCATCAACGAGGATAAGGCGGCTGCTATTGATGACGAAAAGTGTATCCAGTGCGGGGCCTGCGTATATATGTGTCCCTTTGGCGCGGTAACGGATAAATCCTTTATGCTCAATGTGATTGACATGCTGAAAAAGAGCGAAGGCAACAAGAATTACAAGGTATACGCTGTGGTGGCGCCTTCTATTTCCAGCCAGTTTGTCTATGCCAATTTAGGGCAAGTGATCACTGGCCTGAAAGAAATGGGCTTCTTTACAGTTGTTGAGGCGGCGCTGGGAGCAGATATGGTGGCTATGGAGGAATCCAGAGAGTTGGCAGAGAAGGGCTTTTTAACGAGTTCCTGCTGTCCGGCATTTGTCAGCTATATCAAATCAGCTTTCCCAGAGCTGAAGGAAAATATTTCTCACAACCTTTCGCCCATGGCCCGGTTGGCCAAATATCTGAAGGAGACGGATCCCACTGCCAAAGTGGTGTTTATTGGTCCCTGCACAGCTAAAAAGGCGGAAGCCCGTCAGGAGCGGGTGCGGCCTCTAATTGATGCGGTACTTACCTTTGAGGAATTGCAAGCCTTGTTTGACAGTCTGGACATGGATATCACCACGCTGGAAGAGGATGTGCTGGACAATGCCTCTTATTATGGACGTATTTTTGCTCGTTCTGGTGGTGTGTCGGATGCAGTTGCCCAGGCCATGAAGGAGCAGGGAATTGAGTTTGACTTGAAAGCTGTGCCCTGTGATGGCATTGAGGCCTGCCGCATGGCTTTGCTGAAAAAGTCTAAAAATGCTCTGGCTGGTAATTTTATAGAGGGCATGGCCTGTACAGGCGGTTGCATTGGCGGCGCCGGATGCCTGACTCACGGAGAGAAGAACAAGGCAGAGGTGGACAAGTACGGAAAAGAAGCCATGGAGAAAACCATCAATGATGCTGTGGGTTTCTTGAATATGTAGAATGAGTGCGATAGGTAACATAAGGTATAAAATGTAGGAATTACAGGTGCGTCCTGTAAAAAGCAGCGGTGTGAAAGAGCCGCTGCTTTTTGTTTCCGCGGAGATGGGGAGACGGAAAGCATTCAAACTATCTATTGATAAAATATAAGACCAAGGATTATATATATTGATTCAAATTATGTAATAAATATAAATATCTCTGCACAAAGAAGCCCGGTCGTTGAAGGGATATAATCAACAACCGGGCTACCTACTATTATGTTGTTTTTCCATTTCGTGTGTAAGCTGCTATGCGCCTATGTCAGTTCCTGTTTCCTGGTCTGTACAATTTCTTCCAACTGCTCTAAAACAGCGGGAGCAGTCACATCCTCCACTAAAGCAGAGAGCAGATTAGGAACAGAGTGCTGGCTGAAAACAGGGCTGTTCCTGATCTGCATAACGGCATAACTATCTGCCGAGACGCAGGGTGTGAAGGTGCGCGCATAGTTTTTAGTGCTCTGCACGAAACCGGCCACTTCAATG
>CAJUPK010000082.1:2789-6326 GCA_910588415.1 uncultured Oscillospiraceae bacterium
GGCCTTTTTGTCAAGCATTGAGTTTAAAAGGATATGAATCGAGGAAGGCTTCCAGGTGCGGTCAGGGGTTAATTCAATAATCTCAGACCGGGAAAGCGGATGGCCCTCCTTCCACATCAGCTCCATGATTTCGTTTTCAGACTTTGTCAGTCTAAAATATCGTGGCTTTGTGCTTTTCATCGTGTTGATTACCTCCCCATTACTAAAAAATATCGAACTGGAAATGAACAAACTCAATAGCTTGCTTTAATGATAAAAGTGTTTTGCAGAAAAGTCAATTACACTTGAGAATTAAAACTCAATTTTTGAAACTTTTTTTCTAAACATCTTGAATATTTATTTCATAATTAAATCTCAATGGGTAAACTCTGCCTGATTGTCATGCTTTCAGGTGTAACGATGCAGTCTACCGCCTCTATGCGTACACCTTTTTCAGCAGCTGCTATCAAGGCAGCGGCAAAATCTGGGTCAGTGGCTGTGTTCGGGGTAAAATACTTCACCCCAGCCATTTGGACAACAAATAATATACACGCCCGGTATCCCTGGTCCATGCAGGCACAAAGTTCCTGTAAGTGTTTGGTTCCTCGTTGGGTGGGGGCATCTGGAAACAGGACAAGGCCATTCCGTTCCAATGTAACGCCTTTGACCTCTATAAACCATGACTCTCCAGCCGCCTCCGCATAAAAGTCAAATCGCGAGGCGCCAAACTTGGTCTCAGGCCGCAGCAAAGTCAAACCAGGCAGTAAAACAGGCATGTACTCTGCAGCAGCCTTGTTGGGAGCTTGGCTGTCCATATTGATTAGCAATGTGCCTTTTTCCACAGCCACGAGGTCGTATTTCGTTTTGCGGGCTGGGTTGCGGCTTTCCTCCAGGTATACCTTGGCTCCGTCAACCAATAGTTCCCGGCAGCGCCCCGTATTTTTTACATGGCAAGTCTGTACGCCTGTGGAAGTTTCCACATAGGCAATGAATCGGTTAGGACGAGACCGGAAGATACCGGGGACGATTTTACAATATTTCAACTGCACCACCGCGCCTTTTGAATTTACCTATAGGTTATGCCTTACAAAGCAAAACGAAAGATACTCTTAATGATGGAAACCTATCCTTCTGAACAAAGTACGCAACTTGAATTTATATCCAATCCCAGTAAAAAAGCAAAGGGAATAACTTTTGTGGAATATGCGTTTCCCCAAATAATCTAAAAGGTTCAAATTGTCAGGGCAAGGGACGGGGGGATACTGAGAGAGCACAGATTTACTCTCCGGGGTGGGGAAACAATGAAAGACTGGATACAGGATGAGAAAGCTATCGTCCCCAGAACTTTCTGTCTAAGCTCCGGTACTGGATTGCCTCGGCGATGTGGTCGCCGTTTACTTGGTCACTGGCATCCAAGTCCGCAACAGTACGTGCCACCCGCAGAATCCGGTCATAACTGCGGGCGGATAGCCCAAAGCGGTCAAAAGCTTTTTGAAGCAACGCCTCTCCTTCTCCTGTTATGGCGCAAATCTCTTGCAACTGGGCAGAGGGAATCTCTGCGTTAGAAGTGTATCCCTTGCCAATATAGCGTTCTAACTGCCGCTTTCTGGCTGCGTTTACCCGCAAACGGACCTCCTGTGAACTCTCTGCTTTGGATTTGGAAGAAAGCTCCGCTAACTCTAAAGGAGCTACTTCAACATGCAGGTCCAGCCGGTCCAGCAATGGGCCGGAGATGCGGGACAAGTAGCGGTTTACTGAGAGAGAGGAACAGGTACAGGGACGGGTAGGATGGCCGAAATAGCCGCATGGACAGGGATTCATAGCAGCTACCACCATCAGCTTGCAGGGAAACGTGGCATTCCCGCCTACACGGGAGATGGTCACATGCCCATCTTCTATCGGTTGCCTGAGCACTTCCATAGCGGCTCGGGAAAACTCCGGAAGCTCGTCCAGAAATAGCACACCATTATGGGCCAGAGAAATCTCCCCTGGCTTGGGAGAGGTTCCGCCGCCAGATAACCCGGCGGTGGAGATTGTATGGTGGGGGGAGCGGAAGGGGCGGGAAGCCAGCAGAGAACTGTCCTCTGGCAGGCAGCCGGCTATAGAGTGAATCATGGTGGCCTCTAATGCCTCGTCAAAAGTCATGTCGGGAAGAATAGAAGGAAGCCGCTTAGCGAGCATGCTTTTTCCAGATCCGGGAGAGCCGATCATAATGACGCTGTGGCTGCCGCTGGCAGCAATCTCAAGTGCCCGCTTGGCCACATATTGCCCTTTCACGTCCGCAAAATCTAGAAGCGGATCCGTGTTGTTAGTGTGCAGCATAGGTTTGGCTGGCAAAATGGCTTCTTGGCCAGTCAGATGGGCTACCAGCTGTAGTACATGCGCAACCGGATAAACCTCCAACCCTTCGACCACAGCTCCCTCCGGCGCGTTAGAGGCTGGTACAAACAATCTGCGGAACCCAGCCGCTTTGGCTTTGACAGCCATAGCCAGCACACCCCGGATACGCCGGAGTTCTCCTGAAAGGGAGAGCTCTCCTAAAAACACAGCATCATCGGTAGCACAGGATATCTGTTCAGAGGATTTAAGCAGAGAAAGCAGCAGCGGCAGATCGTAGATGGGACCCTCCTTGCGCTTATCTGCTGGAGCTAGATTCATAGTAATACGTTTAACTGGGAATCCAAAGCCGCAGTTCTTCATGGCGGCCCGCACCCGGTCGCGTGATTCTTTTACCGCAGTACCAGGCAGGCCAACTACCTCAAAGCTGGGCAGGCCAGAAGACAGGTCTGTCTCTACTTCCACGGGAAAAGCCTCCAGGCCGTAGGTTCCCATACTATAGATTTTGGCTACCATAATATCCCTCCCTTTGCACACATAGACTGCTCTGCAATTTAATGCAGTCAAAAAGCCGTATAACAGTATATTGGATGGTTTTGAAGTTTTTGACTATACTCTAATAATAGACTGGATAGGAAAGCTCGTCAAGAAAAATTTGAGCATATGTCTTGATTTTTCTAGAATAAGCGAGAAATTTGGCTTTTATAGGTACTGCCAACTTCTTCTCCGTGTTTCGCATATTTGGAAACATATGGCGGCAAACTATACCTGTACCCAGAAAGGTACAGTATCCATAGCCCGCGCAGAAAGGAAGGATATCCATGCATGTGGAGCAAGGCGGCAGAATAGGCAACCTGCCAGCCAACATTAACATCATGAACCCGGTTCCCAATAAAGATGCCAAGAGCATCACCAAGTTGGTACGCAAAAACGGGAAGATCACCGGATATGAGTTGTCTGACGGCAGAGTACTCTCAAAACGAGAAGGGGTGGCCTTGGCAAAGCAGGGAGGTATCCGCGGCGTAGCCATTGCTAGCCGAAACGGCAGCGAGTACCTGCGTTCTTTGCCGGACGGGGATGAGACCAACAACCTGGGCGACCTGCCTAGCGCACCGGGCAGCTTCTCCTAAGGGAGGACCAACAGAAAGGCGGCCTGCTTGCGGGCCGCTTTTCTTGTCAATCGAGTACTTGGCTTCTCCCGAGTGCTTTCAGCGTCTGGGT
>CAJUPK010000082.1:6336-10599 GCA_910588415.1 uncultured Oscillospiraceae bacterium
CGTCTGGGTTTCCTACAGCAATGATGAGTGGACACTATAGGCAGTTTGATTTTTCTTTACATCTGGTAGTATAATTTTTCCAGCTGGAATAGAAAGACAGCAGGGTGGTGCATGGATCCTCTTGTATGGAGAATGTAAGCCCTGGATTATAGAACGATGAGGTGATAGAGTGGAGAGCCATAAAACCTATCAATTTGCGGCCATAATAGAGCCTGTGCCGGAGAAAGGGGGAGCTTTTGTGCGGTTTCCTTACGATATCCGTCAGGAATTTGGAAAAGGCCGGATTAAGGTATTGGCTGAATTTGATGGAGTTCCTTATGAAGGAAGTGTCGTTAACATGGGTGTAAAAAATGCCGATGGCTCTGTCTGTTACATCATCGGCGTGCGTAAGGATATCCGGGAAAAAATTGGCAAGCAGGTGGGCGATATGGTAAGGGTGACTATTTACCCACGCATATAGGACGATAATCAAAAATGAGAATCAGTCTTGACTTTTATTCCCATACCTGTTACACTATATCTATATGCAACGCCTGACGCAAAGAGGTTCTGACCAGTGAGCGGATTTTCTGCGCGGAAGGTACGGCTTTTGCTTTGCTATATCCAGCGCCGTGCCTTTTCAGGCAGGGCGCTGTTTTTTTGGATTGGTCTTGGAAAAATCATATAGAGAATATAGAATAGAAGGGAACTTAGGAATATGGATACTAGAGTGGCGGTTATGAGTATTATTGTAGAAGAGGGCAGTACAGTGGAGAAGCTAAACGCTATTCTCCATGAGTATGGCGCTTATATCATTGGAAGGATGGGGATTCCCTACCGGGCAAGGAACATCAGCATTATCAGCATTGCTATTGACGCACCCCAGGATACCATCTCTACTCTGGCGGGGAAAGTAGGGAATCTGCCGGGAGTCAGTGTGAAAACGGCACTCTCAGGGGTTTTGAGCCATGACTGAACAAACTCGGCAACTTATTGAAAAACTGGCTGCCGGCTGTGTGCTGCAGCTAGAAGAGTATCAGGAATTGATCGATACCCGGGACCAGGAAGCTGCCATACTTCTGGCAGAGAAGGCTGTGGATATCCGCAAGTCGATCTATGGAAACGCAGTATATGTGCGGGGACTGATTGAGATTAGCAATATCTGCAAAAACAACTGTCTCTACTGCGGCATCCGCCGAGGCAACTCCCATTGTGACCGCTATCGGCTCACTTCAGAGGAAGTCATCTCCTGTGCGGACGAGGGATATGAGCTGGGTTTTCGTACCTTTGTCCTGCAGGGAGGGGAAGACCCCTTTTTTACGGACCAGGTACTTTGCCAGCTTATTACTGCCATTAAGGCACGCCATCCAGACTGCGCCGTGACCATTTCTATGGGAGAACGCAGCCGGGAGAGTTATAAAAAGCTGAAAGAGGCCGGAGCGGACCGCTACCTGCTGCGCCATGAAACAGCAGACCGGGAACATTACGGAAGACTGCATCCCCCTGAAATGTCCTTTGATACCCGTATGCGCTGCCTGCGGGACCTGCGGGAATTGGGCTTTCAGGTGGGCTGCGGGTTTATGGTGGGCTCTCCTTATCAGACCAGCCGTACTTTGGCAGAAGATTTAAAATTTATAGAAGAGTTTCAGCCGGATATGTGTGGAATCGGTCCCTTTGTTCCCCACAAAGAGACCCCGTTTAAAGACCAGCCTGCTGGAACTTTGGAGCTGACCTGCTATCTGCTCTCCATCATCCGGCTGATACATCCTCCCGTGTTGCTGCCAGCTACTACGGCTTTGGGCACCATTCATCCTCAAGGCAGGGAGAAGGGAATCCTCGCAGGAGCCAATGTGGTCATGCCCAATCTCTCGCCGGTATCTGTGCGTAAAAAATACGAGCTCTACGACAACAAGATCTGCACAGGGGAGGAGTCCGCGCAGTGTAAGGACTGCCTGGGTGCGCGGATGGAGTCGGTGGGATATCGTATTGTGACGGATAGAGGGGATATCAAAAAGTAAAGGAGTTTACGGTATGCCAGGTTTATATGACAGAGCGGACATTTACGACTTAATCGAAAGCGAAGACCGCTACAGAATCTTTAAAGACCATTGGTCAAATGTCCTGCAAGGCAGGGACATCAAAAGTCTGCTTGACGTCAGCATCGGCTCGGGCAGCGCGACCCTGCCACTTGCGGAATTGGGTGTGAGCCTGTCAGGTTCGGACCTGAGCGAAAAGATGCTGGCAAACTGTAAGCGTAAGGCCGAAGCGAGGGATTTCCGCATAGAGTTGAGGTGCTGCGACTTCAGAAATGTGTCAGAGCACTTCGACGGTCCTTTTGACTGTGTGGCAAGCACCGGGAATTCCCTGCCATATGTGAGCAATGAAGATGTCGGGAAGACCCTTGAGCAGATGGACGCTCTGATAAAGCCCGGCGGGTACCTCTACTTTGGGATACGTAACTGGGACAAAATACTGAATGAGAGAAAACGGTTCTTTCCCTATGCCCCTTTCTTTGACGGAAATACTCGTGTGAATCTGACCCAGATCTGGGATTATAATAGCGATGGCTCTATCACTTTCAACATTCTCTATGTGTTTGAAAAGGACCAGAAGTTTTTTCAAATGGAGGTATTTGAGGAACACTATTTTCCCATAAAATTCGAGCTGCTTTTAAATATGCTCAAGGAAATGAACTACCGTGATATTCAGAGAATGGCCTTCCCTTTCAAAAAAGCGGACATTCCTGTAGAGAACTTGCCCTGGTACTGTGTAATGGCTCAAAAGCAATAAGCTTTATAATAATAATTTTATCTGAGGCAAAGAGAAATCTGCCCCAAAGAAAAGGAGTAATGCAAAATGGCAAAGTACGATCCCAAATCCCTGCACGCAGAGGAGTTTATCAATGATGAGGAGATCCGCGAGACTCTTGCTTACGCTGAGCAGAACAAAAACAATGTGGAACTCATCGACCAAATTTTGGAGAAGGCCCGTCCACAAAAAACAGAAGCGGGCTATGTTTGTGCGGGACTTACGCACAGGGAGGCATCCGTTCTGTTGGCATGCGATATCCCAGAGAAAATAGAAGAAATGTATAAAATTGCCGAGGAGATCAAGCTTGCCTTTTATGGCAACCGTATCGTTATTTTTGCCCCGCTCTATCTTTCCAACTATTGTGTCAATGGCTGTGTTTACTGCCCCTATCATGCAGTTAACAAGCATATTCCCCGGAAAAAGCTGACCCAGGAGGAGGTCAGGGCAGAGGTTATCGCTTTGCAGGATATGGGTCACAAGCGGCTGGCAATTGAGTCTGGAGAAGACCCGGTAAACAGCCCTATTGAGTATATTTTGGAATGTATTAAAACTATATACAGTGTCCACCACGAAAACGGCGATATCCGTCGGGTTAATGTGAACATTGCGGCCACGACAGTGGAAAACTACCGCAAGCTGAAAGAAGCCGGTATTGGTACATATATTCTTTTCCAGGAGACCTACCATAAAAAGTCCTATGAGCAGCTGCACCCCACAGGACCAAAACACAATTATAACTATCATACCGAGGCCATGGACCGGGCTATGGAGGGTGGTATTGACGATGTGGGACTGGGAGTTCTCTTTGGCCTGGAGCTGTATAAGTATGAATTTGCAGGGCTTATTATGCACGCCGAACACTTGGAGGCCGTCCACGGCGTTGGTCCGCATACTATTAGCGTGCCTAGACTGAAAAAGGCGGACGATATTGATCCCACTCAGTTTGACAACGGTATTGACGACGAGACCTTTGCTCACATCACAGCCTGTATCCGTCTGGCTGTGCCCTATACCGGCATGATCATATCTACCCGGGAGACCGAGGCGGTGCGTTCCAAGCTGCTGCGGCTGGGTATATCCCAAGTTAGTGGCGGTTCCCGTACCTCTGTGGGAGGCTACACCCAGGAGGAACGCCCGCACGACACCGAGCAGTTTGACGTGTCTGACCAGCGTACATTGGACGAGGTAGTCCACTGGCTTATGGAGAACGGTCATATTCCCTCCTTCTGTACTGCCTGCTACCGGGAGGGCCGTACAGGCGATCGGTTTATGAGTCTATGTAAGAACGGCCAGATTCTCAACTGCTGCCATCCCAACGCCCTGATGACTCTCAGTGAGTATCTGGAGGATTATGCCAGCCCCGAGACCAAAGAGGTAGGATATAAGATGGTAGAGGAGGAGTTAAAGCGCATCCCTAAGGACAAGGTGCGGGAGATTGCGGAGCAGAACATCCAGGACATCAAGAACTCCAAC
>CAJUPK010000083.1:0-8781 GCA_910588415.1 uncultured Oscillospiraceae bacterium
GGAGAATGACCAGGCGGCAAAGGCGACCCTGCGGCGCCTTTCAGGCCGCACCCACAAACTCTATACGGGCGTGTGCTTGGCAGTGAGAGGAGAGAAACAGGTTTTTCATCAAGTAACAGAAGTGACTTTTTATCCTCTGACTGAAGAAGAGATCACCGAGTATGTGGAAATGGGAGAATCCATCGGCCGGGCCGGCGGCTATGGCATTGAGGGCGTGGGCGTAATGCTGGTCAAAGAAATTGCCGGGGACTACTCCAATATTGTGGGCCTGCCAGTTGCCGAGACCCTGCGCCGGCTTCACCATATGCTCTAACCAATTCGCACAAATCCCCCTTTATGCGTACTATAGAAGGGGGTGATGCCATGTTATACATAAAGAGAAAATTTCCCCGCAGGTATAAAACGGGGAGAAAGCCCTGGTGGAAACTAGCCGCAGTGCTGTTGATTTTGGCTATTTTAGGGGTCCTGGGGGCTGAAATGGCTCTGTCTGCTGTTTCGCCGGACTTGATCCAAGAGGCTGCCAGGGGATACGTATTGGATTCAGTTTCTCAGGCTGTGGAACAGGAGCTGGAGGCCCATACGGAGCCATTTGTCCATGTGGAACGGGAAGCAAATGGCCAGGTAAATCTAGTCAGCGCTAATCCGGACCGATTGAACGCCTTAAAGGCCGGCGTGCTGGAACGGCTTTCCAAAAGCTTACGGGGCCAAGTCACAGTATACGTCCCAGCTGGCAGTCTTACAGGTGTAGGGCTGTTTAATGGCAGAGGTTTTCCCGTGCCAGTCAAGCTGCAGTTGGAGGGTTCGGCTACAGTGGAATTTTCCACAGACTTTATCAGTGCCGGTGTAAACCAGACCTGTCATCGGCTGACCATGACCGTGTATGCCCAGGTGTATTCGCAGTCCCGGCGGTTTGAAACATCCGCCCAGGCACAAACAAGCACGGTACTGGCAGAAAATCTAGTGGTGGGCGAGGTGCCAAAGCTGGTGACAGGCAGCGGTTCCTCTCAAAATTCTTAAGAAACCGAAAGAGGGAACTATGGATAAAAACGCCGCGGAACTTGAAATAAAAAAAATCCGGGAACAGATTCGCTATCACGGCCAGAAGTATTACACGGAAGATGCGCCCGAGATCAGCGACTTCGAATATGACCAGCTCTACCGTCACTTAGAGGAGCTGGAAGGCCAGTTTCCCGAGTTGATCACAGAGGATTCCCCTACCCAAAAGGTGGGGGGGCCTGTGTATAACACCTTTGCTCCAGTAGTCCATCAGGTTCCCTTGGAAAGCCTGCACGACTCTTTCTCCGAGGAGGAACTGCGGGATTTTCACCGCCGGGTGCAGGAGGCTGTGGGTCAGGTAGAATATGTGGCAGAGCCAAAATTTGACGGGCTTTCAGTGGCTTTAGAGTATGTGGATGGCATATTTGTCCGCGGCTCTACCCGAGGGGACGGCGTCACAGGAGAAGATGTGACAGAGAACATCCGAACCATCCGTACTGTACCCAAAAAGCTGACCCAGCCCCTGCCTTTTTTAGAGGTGCGCGGGGAAGTTTACCTGTCCGATTCAGGCTTTCAGCGGCTGTGCGAAAGGCAGGAACTTTTGGAGGAGAAGCCCTTTAAAAATCCCCGGAATGCGGCGGCCGGGTCCCTGCGGCAAAAGGACCCCACTGTTACAGCGGGGCGGGAATTGGACATTTTTGTGTTTAATGTGCAGCTGGCGCAGGGAGAAACTTTTACCTGCCACGACCAGTCACTCCAGCGGCTGAAGGAACTGGGATTCACCGTACCTCCCGTGTATTTCAAGTCTAAAGATATGGAGGAGATCATCCGCTTTATCCAGGAATTTGGGGAGAACAGGGGCCAGCTGGATTACCCCATTGACGGGGTGGTCGTAAAGGTCAACGATTTTGCTCAGCGGGAGGAAATGGGAAGTACCGCAAAATTTCCCCGCTGGGCGGAAGCGTTTAAATATCCGCCAGAGGAGAAGGAGACCACTCTGCTGGATATAGAAGTAAATGTAGGGCGCACAGGTGTGTTGACCCCTACGGGTGTGTTTGAACCTGTGGTTTTAGCCGGGACTACCGTCAGTCGGGCAACACTGCACAATCAGGATTTTATCACTGAGAAGGATGTGCGGGTGGGTTCCCGGGTTATCCTGCGCAAGGCAGGGGAGATCATTCCAGAAGTTGTGGCTGTGGTGGATAATCCGGCGGAGACAAAGCCTTTTGTCCTTCCGAAAATATGTCCCTCCTGTGGCGGACCTGTTTCCCGCCCAGAAGGGGAGGCGGCGGTCCGCTGTACCAATCCGCAATGTCCTGCCCAGCTTTTGCGGCATCTCATCCACTTCTCCAGCCGGGACGCTATGGACATCGACGGAATGGGACCCGCGCTGCTGGAGCAGCTAACCCGAGAGGGGCTGGTCCAATCACCGGGTGATCTATACGAGCTGAAAGAGGAAGGTCTGGTCGGATTAGAGCGGATGGGAAATAAATCCGCTGCCAACTTGGTTGCGGCTATTGAAAAGTCCAAAGGGAATGACCTGTACCGACTGGTGTTTGCACTGGGGATTCCCCATATTGGCGTTAAAGCGGCCCAGCAGCTATGCGGAAGCTTTCCCAGTATGCAGGCGCTGCTAGAGGCCGCTCAGGAGGTTCCTGCCAGCGGGTCAGAGGATGAAGTGAAAAATGTGTCCAAATGCCGCATTGCCCAAGTGGATGGAATCGGCGTGGATATGGCCATGGCCATCCGGGATTTTTTCCAGCAGAGTTCTGTACAGCTTCTGGTAGAACGGCTGGCCTCTCTGGGCGTCAATATGGAGGCGCTGCATCAGGAAGAAAAAGGGACCATCTTAGAAGGAAAGACCTTCGTGATTACGGGAACTCTTCCCAGCCTCAGCCGCAAAGAAGCTACCGCGCTGATTCAAAAACAGGGCGGAAAGGTCACCAGCTCGGTCTCGAAAAAGACGGCATTTCTGTTGGCAGGCGAAGACCCTGGCAGTAAGCTGGATAAGGCTCATGCACTTGGTGTGCAGGTCCTTTCAGAAGAGGAGCTGCTGAAAATGGTGGGAGAGACCGGGCCAATAAACTCATAAGAAACATGCTGGATAGGAAACGTAAGTTTTATTATGGACTGCAAAGAAATCAAGAACGCATCAGAAACAGGGGGTACAAAATATGACGGTTAACAGCAAAGAGCTGTATGGAAACAACTGGCAGCAGCAGATGGATCGCTACGAGCAGATTAGGAAGGGTTTCATTGAAACATTTGGAGACGACCAGAACACCGCGTTTTTTAGCGCGCCAGGCAGAACGGAAATCGGCGGCAACCATACGGACCATAACCATGGCCGGGTTTTGGCAGCTGCCATTGATCTGGATATTGTCGGCATGGCCCGGAAGACTGATAACGGCATGGCCCGTCTTCGCTCAGTAGAGTATCCCCGGCAGGACACGGTGGATACTTCTGACCTATCGCCCCGCCGGGAGAGTAGCGGATCGCAGGCGATCATTCGCGGTATTTGTGCCCGCTGTAAGGAACTGGGCTACCAAATTGGCGGTTTTGAGTGTTATACTCAGACAAGGGTACTGAAAGGTTCGGGGCTTTCCAGCTCAGCCGCTTTTGAAATTTTGGTGGTAACAGTAATCAGTCACCTCTATAATGGCGGAAATATAGACCCGGTTGAGGCGGCAAAAATTGCGCAGTACGCGGAAAATGTATATTTCGGAAAACCTTCCGGCCTGCTGGACCAGATGGCCGCCTCTGTAGGCAGTGTTACGGCCATGGATTTTGCAGATCCGGCAAAACCTGTTATTGAGAAGGTGAACTTTGATTTAAATGCCTATAAACATGCCCTGTGTGTGGTTGATACAGGCGGCAATCACGCGGATCTGACCCCGGATTACGCCGCGATTCCCCAGGAGATGAAGGCAGTGGCAAAGCACTTTGGTAAGGAGTTTTTGCGCGAGGTGGATGAAAAGACATTCTATGACAGTCTAGTTGAACTGCGCAAATCAACCAATGACCGGGCTGTGCTGCGGGCCATGCATTTCTTTGACGATGACCGGCTGGCCCACGAGGAGGCAGAAGCACTGAAGGCGGGCGATTTTCCGCGGTTCTTAGGGATGGTGCGGGCCTCTGGAAAGTCGTCTCATGAAAGACTGCAAAATGTGTTCTCCTCTGTTCATCCTGAAGAGCAGGGAATTACCCTGGCACTGACTATTTCTGAGAGTTTGCTGCAGGGCAGGGGAGCATGCAGAGTACATGGCGGAGGCTTTGCAGGCACTATACAGGCCTATGTGCCCTTTGATTTGCTGGACGATTACCGCGCAGGTATGGAAAAGGTATTTGGCCAGGGCAGCTGCTACGTGTTGACCGTGCGGGGATGCGGCGGCGTAAAGGTGGAACTATAATGCCACATATCAAATGGGCAGGCGTCGTTCGGGGCGAATTAGCGTCCTATCAGCAGGGGCAGCTCCCTGCCAACGCAGTCAAGCTTGCCATGCCAGCCACTACCAGTGAGTTGATGAGGAAAGCGGCTATTTTTCTGCTAATTCCCTTTGTGGTGATTTTTGCGGCGATGTTTGGGAAGACTTTTTTAAGCAGGCAGGTATCTGTGGACCTATGGGGAGTTCTAGCCGGAGTGCTGGCAGGCTTTCCCGGGTTGCTGCTTCATGAACTTCTGCATGCCATACCGTATCCCAGACAGGCAGTCGTATACATTGGCTTTTACCCCAAGTCTCTGGCAGCCATGGCCCTGGTATCATATCCTCTTTCGCGGAGAAAATTTATTCGGATGTCTTTGCTGCCCATGCTGCTGGGGGCAATACCTATGCTGCTATTTCTGTTGCTGCCTGCTGGCTTGCTAAAGCTGAACGGCTTTTTGTTCGGTTTTGCGGCCATGGGGCTGACCAGTCCCTATCCAGACTATTATACCGTATTCCAGGTGCTTAGACAGACGCCATCCAGATGCCGTTTGCAGTTTGCAGGGGATGATCTGTACTATTTATGATTTAGTTTAGAAAAATGGAGTGAGAGAATTGACCGAATATATCCAGTTTTTGCGCAATTATGTGGGCCATCAGCCTGTACAGATGTGCGGCTCCAGTGTGATATTGGAAAACCAGCGGGGCGAGGTGCTGATGCAGCTCCGGACTGACAACCATTGCTGGGGAACGCCTGGTGGTGCTGTAGAGCTGGGGGAGTCAACAGAGGAAGCAGCTAAACGGGAGCTGCAAGAAGAGACCGGCCTGGTGGCAGAGGAGCTGGAGCTTTTTGGCGTATTTTCTGGGGAAGGCCAGCACTACACCTATCCCAATGGAGATGAAGTGCATATTGTGGAAATTGCCTATCTGTGCAGGAAATACCACGGCAGTTTGAATCCGCAGGAGAGCGAGGTTGCAGATTTGCAGTTCTTTTCACCGGATAAGCTGCCAAATCCAATCAGCCCCCAGCAGGCAGAGACGATAGCCCGATATCTGGAGATGCGTAAAAAGCGGGAGGACGGAGTTGTTTGCAGGGAAACTCAGACATAAGCCGTTTAAAATCTGTTGACTTTTTCATAAAGAAATGGTATATTTGCGGAAGAAGTTTCACATTTTTAAGGGAGCTGAGAAAATGCTGTATGAGACAAAGAAGCCAACGGTCCCTGTTGAAGAAATTACCCGAGTAAAGGGGCTTGGATTTTTGTGGGATAAGAATACCCCCGATTGCTTCAATGGCCGAATCATTACCCGTAACGGTAAGCTTACTGCCCAAGAACTGGCAGCAGTAGCTGAAGCCGCCAAAAAGTTTGGCAGCGGAGAAGTTGCCTTTACTGTGCGCCTGACCGCGGAAGTTCAGCATGTTCCTTTTGAAAACATCGAACCAATGCGGGCCTTCTTAAAAGAGCATGGACTGGAGACAGGAGGCACGGGAGCAAAGGTACGTCCTGTGGTATCCTGTAAAGGAACTACCTGCCAATACGGACTGATCGACACAATGGGTCTGACAGAGGAAATCCACGAGAAGTTCTACGAGGGTTGGCATGATGTAAAACTGCCCCACAAGTTTAAGATTGCAGTGGGAGGGTGCCCTAATAACTGTGTCAAGCCAGACTTAAACGACCTGGGAGTTGTGGGTCAGCGGATACCGATTATTGACTTAGAAAAGTGCCGGGGCTGCAAGGTTTGCCAGATTGAAAAAAACTGTCCCATGCATGTGGCGAAATTGGACAATGGTAAAATTGCGGTGGATGATACCCAGTGCAATCACTGTGGGCGGTGTCTCAGCCGCTGTCCCTTTAAGGCCTTTGAGGAATATACGCCGGGATATAAAGTATATATTGGCGGACGTTGGGGCAAAAAGGTGGCAAGGGGACGCTTCTTGGACAAGATATTTACGGATAAAGAGCAGGTTTTGGCTGTTATTGAGAAGGCGATCACTCTGTTCCGAGACCAAGGACAGCAGGGGGAGCGGTTCTCTGATACGATTGAACGGATAGGCTTTGAAGAAGTTCAGAGACACTTGTTAAGCTAAAGGAAGTGGCTTGCGGTTAGAAGGAAGCGTTTTATTCTAACCGCAAGCCATCTATTTTTTATTTGCAGAAATATTTGAGAATTTGCAAATGCCCTCTTGACAAAAAGAACTCATTAGTGTAAACTAATTATCGCAAGGTTAGTTCACGCTAATATTGTGCAGAAAAAGATTGACTCATTCTGCCATATAGGAGGGAGACAACATGATGCCTTTAACAATGGCCGCTGCAGGTGAAACCGTGGTTATCCGCAAGATTACTGGTAGGGATGAAATGCGCCAGCATCTCGCGGAGCTGGGTTTTGTGGTCGATAGCTCAGTTACCGTGGTAAACCGCTTGGCGGGCAATCTGATTCTACAGGTGAAAGACAGCCGGATTGCTTTGGACAGCACAATGGCGAACCGAATCCAAGTTTAAGAGAGGGATGTAAACATGAAAACTTTGAAAGAGGCAAAAGTTGGAGATACTGTCAGGGTGATAAGGCTTCATGGTCAGGGCGCCGTCAAACGCAGAATCATGGATATGGGCATAACCAAAGGAGTGGAAATCCTTGTGCGCAAAGTGGCCCCTTTAGGTGACCCTATGGAGTTAAATCTGCGTGGATATGAGCTTTCTGTGCGCAGGGCTGATGCGGAAATGATTGAGATTGGTTAAACTTTTGCCCTTTGGTTAGACGAAACTAATAGCATAGGAGGAAAATTTGGTGGATATCAAAATTGCTTTGGCTGGCAACCCTAATTGCGGAAAAACTACATTGTTCAATGCCTTGACTGGTTCGAATCAATATGTTGGGAACTGGCCGGGT
Organism: uncultured Oscillospiraceae bacterium; assembly: GCA_910588415.1. GTDB lineage: Bacteria > Bacillota > Clostridia > Oscillospirales > Acutalibacteraceae > Acutalibacter. Next base: position 7,314 of record CAJUPK010000083.1, read on the forward strand.
GTTACCGTGGAGAAGAAGGAGGGAAGGCTGAAGGGAAATAAAGAGATAGTCATTCAAGACCTGCCGGGAATATACTCCCTGTCACCCTATACTTTGGAGGAAGTAGTGGCTCGCAGTTACTTAGTCAATGAGAGGCCAGACGCCATTTTAAACATTGTAGATGGCACCCATATAGAGCGCAATTTGTATCTGACCACCCAGCTGATAGAACTGGGCCTGCCAGTCGTGGTAGCCGTTAACATGATAGATTTGGTGCGGAAAAGTGGGGATCAAATTGACCTGGCTAAGCTGGGAGAAGCTCTGGGATGTGAAGTGGTAGAGATCAGCGCCCTAAAGGGAGAAGGGGGAATGGAGGCAGCACAGCGAGCGGTCGGCCTGGCAAAGCAAAGACATGTCAGTGAACTGCCCCATGTGTTTACTGGCAGCGTGGAACATGCAATAGCGCATATTGAAGAATCCATTTCCCCCTTAGTTAGTGATGACTATCTGCGTTGGTATGCCATTAAAATATTTGAGAGAGATGAGAAAGTCTGGGGAGATCTATCGCTGAGCGCGGAACTGAAATCCCATTTAGAAGAACACATTGCCGATTGTGAGAAAGAACTGGAGGATGATTCAGAGAGTATCATCACAAATCAGCGGTATAGCTATATTAACACAGTGGTTGAGAAAGCGGTAAAGAAAAGGGCTGCAAAACAAAATCTATCGAACTCAGACAAAATTGACCGGGTTGTTACCAACCGGATTCTGGCTCTTCCCATTTTTGTTGCGGTCATGTTTTTGGTATATGCCCTGGCTATGGGAAGCTGGAATATATCCATTGGAACAAGAGCCACGGATTGGGCCAATGATGGGCTGTTTGGAGACGGATGGTTCCTTTCTGGAGGGGGAGAGGCTTGGGAAGAAGTCTCTGGCGCCTATGAAGAGGCCAACGTGGTAATGGAAGGCTTTGAGGGTGCTGCTGAAAAAAGCGGCCTGTCGGCAGAAGAGGCTGCTGCCAATGGCTTGACGGCACAAGTTTATTTCTATGACGATGAAACGGGCAAAACCACCATGGCCTCAGTAGGTCCTGCCGAGTATGCTGCTGCTTTAGAGGTAGAGGAGCCAGATCCTCACGCCTATGGTGTCTGGATTGACAGTATACCCACCGTGGTGGGACAATGGCTGGAGAATATAGGTTGTGCGGAATGGTTGTCTGGACTGATCAATGATGGTATAATAGGCGGTGTAGGCGCGGTATTGGGGTTTGTGCCGCAAATGCTGGTGCTGTTTTTCCTCCTGTCGGTCTTAGAGGATGTGGGCTATATGGCCCGGGTAGCCTTTATTATGGACCGGGTTTTTCGAAAGTTCGGCCTGTCTGGCAAAAGCTTTATTCCTATGCTGGTAGGTACTGGATGTGGGGTGCCAGGGGTGATGGCCTCCCGTACCATTGAAAATGAGCGTGACCGCCGCATGACGGTGATGACTA
>CAJUPK010000083.1:8791-10546 GCA_910588415.1 uncultured Oscillospiraceae bacterium
ATGCCAATCATTGCTCTGTTTGCCGGCGCGCTTTTTGGGGGAAGCACATGGGCCGCGGTGTCGGCATATTTTGTTGGTGTGGCTGCCGTTGTTGTTTCTGGCATCATTCTTAAAAAGACGAGAATGTTTGCAGGAAATCCAGCTCCGTTTGTAATGGAGTTGCCAAGCTATCATGTACCTTCCATGGGCAATGTTTTTCGGGCCACTTGGGAGCGGGGCTGGTCCTTTATTAAGCGGGCGGGGACAGTTATTCTGGCCTCCAGTGTAATTCTCTGGTTCCTGCAGGGCTTTGGCTTTGAAAACGGCATATTTGGCATGGTAGAGGATAATAATGCCTCGCTGTTGGCAATGGCAGGTTCAGCTATTGCGGTGCTCTTTGCTCCGTTAGGCTTTGGTAGCTGGCAGGCAGCTGTAGCTACTATCACTGGACTGATCGCAAAAGAAGAGGTGGTCTCAACATTCGGCGTGTTGTATCCAGATAATCTCAGCGCAGAGATTGCTGTGGCCTATACTCCGATTGCCGCATACAGCTTTATGATATTTAACCTGCTCTGTGCCCCCTGTTTTGCCGCCATGGGCGCGATTAAACGAGAGATGAACAGCTGGAAGTGGACGCTTGGAGCGATTGGTTATATGTGCGGATTCGCCTATGTGGCGGCGTTTATTGTCTACCAGCTGGGTTCGGTTGCAACTGGGGGATTTGGCGTTGGCTCTATTATGGCTATACTGGCTCTGGCGGCTGTAATTTATCTGATGGTCCGGAAAAACAAGTTCGAGGAAAATCATTTGACACTCCGTGCAGTTGTGGCCGCGGAAAAGCAAGGAGGCTGATTGCATGATAGTATCTGCCGCAGTTGTAAATGTGCCTACCATATTGATTGCCGCTGTAGTAGCAGCCCTATTTGCCGCTGTTATCATTCGTGGGATACGAAGGCGCAAAAGGGGAGAGGGTGGCTGCGGCTGTGGCTGCTCTGGATGTCCCCACAGTGCTTTTTGCCATGGTGGAGCTGAGTCCAAACCAGGAAATTCAAAAACAAGCGGCTAAAATCTCTTTAAAGGATGGCATAACAGAGAGAACTATCCAAAAAGATAAGCAGGCAGACAGCCCATGGGAGACTGTCTGCCTGCTTATCTTTTTCGCGGAGAATATTGCCAAAGATTTTTATAGCCTAGTCACCGGATGACGGATCACAGTCTTTAAATTTTCCGGCTTGCATTTTCTTACATCACTCAGGTAAATCTCATGGTGATATCGGGGACCGCCCATATCTGACAGAACACCCTGTTCTTTGGCAAATCGTTCCATCCTATCTATGGTGCCGGGTTCGTCATCATAGGGCCCTACATGCATACATTGCACACAAAGCCCTTCATCATAAGTCAAGAACTCAACTTTGGAAAAATCTGTCTTCTTTTTTACCGTAGCTTCAGCCACGGCCCAGTCAAATTCCTCTTTTGTAACAAATTCTGGCAAGCGAATCATGGATATCCACTGGAAGAGCTCTTTATGGGAATAGTCTACGCCTTTTTCTCCTTCCTGCCACCAGAGACCCTCTAGCGGGGGAACCACATAGTCAAAATATCCCTCTATCCGGTGGTCACCTAGCTTGCTCATTTTAATGGTAAAGGCAATTCCATAGAGCAGACCAATTGACTGCTTATACGCGCCATCCTCTTGGTTGGGGTCGCCATTTCCTCGAACGGCAACGAAGTTCATAACTGGTACGGTGACCAATTCCGGCTTTCTTTTGGGCA
>CAJUPK010000084.1 GCA_910588415.1 uncultured Oscillospiraceae bacterium
GGCGACCGCTTCGCGGTCGAGGGAAACTCCGTGACTTGCGCCCCTCAGGGCGCAATGTCAAAGAACCACCCAGGCAGGAGTTTTGCCCGCATTTCCCGAAGGGAAACAAGCGCGGCGACTTGCCGAAGGCAATGTCGGGCGAAGAGGCGAAACTCCGTGACTTGGGTGAAGCCCAATGTCATCCGCTGTTGGGCACTTTGCGCCCAAGGCGCTCCTCTGCTAGGCGGCGCTCGCGTTGTGGTCTAAGGGGCACTGTGTGGGGTGTAAAGCTTTCTGCTTCTCCACTCTTTGTACAGCGCCGCCTGTTAAGGGCAAGGCCGTGGGACGCTGTCCCACCCCCTGCAAGGGGAACCAGTTCCCCTTGACCCCTTTCTTGGCCATCCTCCAGCCAACATAGAACCACTGCCTGCTACCACCCAGCTACCCCAGAGCCACCCAGGCAGGAGTTTTCCGGTACTTTCCGCAGGAAAGGCGACCGCTTCGCGGTCGAGGGAAACTCCGTGACTTGCGCCCCTCAGGGCGCAACGTCAAAGGTCCAGCCAAAGGTATCCTCCAGCTTGCCGGTTTGGATGCCTGTCACCGTGTCATACAGCTTTTGGCTCAGCGGGCCGATGCCGCCGCCGGAGATCTCCATCACGTCGTCCCCGTACCGCAGGGTGCCCACAGGAGAGATCACCGCAGCCGTGCCGCTGCCCCAGCATTCCTCCAAAGAGCCGTCCCGGGCAGCGGACACCAGCTCGTCCACAGAGACCCGGCGCTCCTCCACCTCCATGCCCCAGGCGCGGCACAGGTCCAGGCAGGTGGCCCGGGTTACGCCGGGCAGAATACTGCCGTTCAGGGCTGGGGTCACCACTTTTCCCGCTATCTTGAAGAAGATGTTCATAGAGCCCACCTCTTCAATATATTTGCGCTCCACGCCGTCCAGCCACAGCACCTGGGCATAGCCCTCGGCATCAGACTTTTCCTGGGCTTTCAGGCTGGCCGCATAGTTGCCGCCTGCCTTGGCCTCGCCAATGCCGCCCCGCACAGCCCGCACATAGTCGTCCTCTATCCAGATTTTCACTGGGTCCAGGCCGCTGGCATAGTAGGCCCCGGAGGGGGAGAGGATGATGATAAACTTGTAGCTTAAGGAGGGATGCACCCCCAGGTGGGGGTCTGTGGCAATGATGAAGGGCCGCACATAGAGAGAGGTGCCCGGCTCTGTGGGAATCCAGTCCCGGTCCAGGGCCACCAGGGTCTTCATGGCGTTCAGAAAGTCATCGGCAGGCACCGGGGGAATGCACAGGCGCTTACAGGAATTTTCCGCCCGGGCAATGTTCCGGTCCGGGCGGAACATCAGCACCCGGCCGTCCTCTGTGTGGTAGGCCTTTAGGCCCTCGAACATCTCCTGGGCATAGTGGAACACCATGGCGGAGGGGTCCAGGCATACAGGCTGGTAGGGGATGATCCGAGGGTCATGCCAGCCCTGGCCCTGGTGGTAGTCCATGACATACATATGGTCGGTAAAAATCTGGCCAAAGCCCAGCTTGCTCTGGTCAGCGGGTTTTATTTTGGGCGTTTGGGTCCGTTCAATCAAAATCTCCTGCATAATAAAAAACCTTCCCTCTTTTGTGAGTTGCCGGAATAAAGTTACCCATCCATTATAATACCGGGCCGCCCAAAATGCAAGCCAGGGGTGCATAGTCCTGCAGAAAACCAGCAAAAAGGGAAGTTTAGATAATTTTTCTTCACTTTGCGGGGCGGGTTTCTAAACCCTTGGCCTTGACGAATAAAGCGGTAAGCGGCTATAATATAGTTTCAGTATGCAGAAATACAAATATGCAGGTATGGTAAGGAGGGAACCACAGAGGATGGGACTGTTTGAGCTGTTCTTGGTGGCAGTGGGCCTGTCTATGGACGCCTTTGCCGTGGCCATCTGCAAGGGCCTGGCCCTAAAGCGGGTGAACGGCCGCCACATGGCTGTGACCGGGGCCTGGTTTGGGGGCTTTCAGGCGCTGATGCCCGTGCTGGGGTATCTGGTGGGGGTGCAGTTTAAAGACGCCATCACGGCCATTGACCACTGGATCGCCTTTGGCCTGCTGGCCATCATTGGGGGCAACATGGTGCGGGAGGCGGTCTCCGGCGGGGAAGAGGAGGGCGACGCCTCCCTGGCCCCCAAGGAGATGCTGCTGCTGGCCTTGGCCACCAGTATAGACGCCCTGGCCGTGGGCGTGGGCTTTGCTTTTTTGGACGTGCATATTGGCGCGGCGGCTGGCTTTATTGGCGTGATCACCTTTGGCCTGTCCGCGGCAGGGGTGAAGGTGGGCAGCGTGTTTGGGGCCCGGTATAAGGCCCGGGCGGAGATTGCCGGGGGCGTGATCTTGATTCTGCTGGGCACAAAGATTTTGCTGGAGCACCTGGGGATCCTGGCAATCTGAGAAAAGAAGCGCTCTTCCAGTCTGACGGGAAGGCGGGCCCATCCCCAGGGGCAAGGCCCAAGAGCCCGGAGAGCTGGAGGGACCCCCGAGATATTTTACGGAAACACCCGCGACGAGTGAAACGAGGAGCAGTTAGAAGTTTTGTCCACTTTTTCAAAAGTGGCGGAGGTTTGGAGGCGGAGCCTCCAAGGTCTCAGCGGCGGATGAGGCCGGAGAGCTGGAGGGACTCCCGGGATATTTTTCAGAAACACCCGCGACAAGTGAAACGAGGAGCAGTTAAAAGTTTTTGATCAAACTTTTTTCAAAAAGTTTGTGGGGCTTGGGGTGAAACCCCAAGGTCTCAGCGGAACAGGAGGTAAACAATGGGACTGCTGGAACATAAGAAGCGGCTGCTGGTGCTGTTCTGCTCTCCCCACAGCCACGGCAGCACCCGGATGCTGCTGGACGGCTTTTTGGGGGAGTTTAAAGAGCGCAGGGACTGGCAGCTGGAGGAGATGGACGTGTACGGGATGGCCCCCCAGCCCTGCACTGGCTGCCGGGCCTGCGCCCAGAGGGAGCGCTGCGCCTTTGACGATCTGGACGGCTTTGACAAGGCGCTGCGCCGCTGTGACCTTTTGGTGGTGGCCTCTCCGGTGTACAACGACTCCTTCCCCGCGCCGATGAAGGCCCTGCTGGACCGCTGCCAACGGTATTTTGAAGCGCGGTTTTCCTTAAACAACAAAACCCCCATCAAAAAGCACCGGGACGCTGTGCTGCTGCTCACCATGGGCCGGGAGGAGGACTTTCCCCTGGAGGTGACGGCCCACCAGCTGCAGCGGGCCTTCAGCGTGATGAACACCACCCTGCGGGGCTGCGCTGTGTGGGGGGACACGGACCTGGGCCGCCGGAACCAGGGCCCTGCCCTGCAGAAGGCCAAGGCCCTGGCCCTGGAGATTTTGGGGGAGGCGGAGGCCAGGCCCAAGGGCAAGGGGCTTTAGGCCAGCGGTTTGTACCCAAGGCTTGAAATCCGGAAAAAAGTGTGCTATGATTATGGGAGAAACTACGATGTAAGGCAGGTATAAATATGTCGGGACATTCAAAATGGAACAACATCAAACGGAAAAAAGAGAAGGCGGACGGCGCTAAGGCAAAGGTCTTCACCAAGATAGGCCGGGAGCTGGCCGTGGCCGTGAAAGAGGGCGGCAGCCCAGACCCAGCGGCCAACTCCCGCCTGAAGGACTGCATTGCCAAGGCCAAGGCGGCCAATGTGCCCAACGACAACATCGAGCGCATCATCAAACGGGCCGCGGGCGAGGGCAGCGGCGACAACTATGAGAACGTCACCTACGAGGGCTACGGCCCCTGCGGCGTGGCGGTGATTGTGGAGACCCTTACGGACAACCGCAACCGCACTGCCGCCGACGTGCGCCATGCCTTTGACAAGTTTGGCGGCAACCTGGGCACCAGCGGCTGCGTCAGCTTTATGTTTAAGGAAAAGGGCGTTATTGTGGTGGAGCGGGAAGACCTGGACGAGGACGCCGTGATGACCGACGCCCTGGAGGCCGGGGCCGCGGACTTTGCCGCGGACGAGGATGTGTTTGAGATTACCACAGAGCCCTCTGATTTCAGCGGCGTGCGGGAGGACCTGGAGAAGAAGGGGTACGAGTTTGTCTCCGCCGAGGTGGAGATGGTGCCGGACACCTACACGGCCATTGCCGACCCGGAGGTCCAGGTGAAAATGCAGAAGATGCTGGACCTGCTGGAGGACAGCGACGACGTGCAGAACGTCTGGCACAACTGGGACGCTCCGGAGGACGGGGACGAGGAGTAAGCGCCCTAAGCAGGTCCTGTTCAAAGCCAGAGAGGAAAATTCCGCCGGGAGAACGCTTCCGGCGGTTTTTGTCTGCGTGTAAAGGCAAATTGCCATTGCGGAGGCTGCCCCCAGGGGGAAGAAATAGGAAAAAAGCAAAAAAATTTGAAATTCTTCCTGTTTCCTATGGAATTTTCCGGAAATCTTTGGTATAATCAGGGGAGTAATCGGAGAGAAGATTTTGATTCCGGTTGAACATTCTTTAGGAGGTTGTTACCAATGAGCCACAAGTATGTTTACCTGTTCAGCGAAGGCGACGGTTCCATGCGCGAACTGCTGGGCGGGAAGGGCGCAAACCTGGCCGAGATGACGAAGCTGGGCCTGCCTGTGCCCCAGGGCTTTACCATCAGCACAGAGGCTTGCACCCAGTATTACGAGGACGGCCGGAAGATCAATGACGACATTCAGGCGCAGATCATGGAGTATGTGGGCAAGATGGAGGAGATCACCGGCAAGAAGTTCGGCGACAAGACGAACCCCCTGCTGGTTTCCGTGCGTTCTGGCGCCCGGGCCTCTATGCCCGGCATGATGGACACCATTTTGAACCTGGGCCTTAACGAAGAAGTGGTGGCCTATATGGCAGAGGCTTCCGGCAATCCCCGTTGGGCCTATGACTGCTACCGCCGCTTTATCCAGATGTACTCCGACGTGGTGATGGAGGTGGGCAAGAAGTATTTCGAGGAGCTCATCGACCAGATGAAGGAGAAGAAGGGCGTGACCCAGGACACCGAGCTGGATGAGAACGACCTGAAGGAGCTGGCCGAGCAGTTTAAGGCTGAGTACAAGGAGAAGATCGGCGCGGACTTCCCCACGGACCCCAAGGAGCAGCTGATGGGCGCTGTGAAGGCCGTGTTCCGTTCTTGGGACAACCCCCGGGCCAATGTATACCGCCGCATGAACGAGATCCCCTACAGCTGGGGCACTGCCGTAAACGTGCAGATGATGGCCTTTGGCAACATGGGCGACGACTGCGGCACCGGCGTGGCCTTTACCCGTGACCCGGCCACTGGCGAGAAGAAGCTGATGGGCGAGTTTTTGACCAACGCCCAGGGCGAAGACGTGGTGGCCGGCGTGCGCACCCCCATGCCCATTGCCCAGATGGAAGAGAAGTTCCCCGAGGCCTTTGAGCAGTTCCAGAACGTGTGCAAGCTGCTGGAGGACCACTATAAGGATATGCAGGACATGGAGTTTACCGTGGAGCACGGCAAGCTTTACATGCTGCAGACCCGCAACGGCAAGCGTACCGCTACCGCTGCCATCAAGATTGCCTGCGACCTGATCGACGAGGGCATGAAGACCGAGGAAGAGGCCCTGCTGATGATTGACCCCAAGCAGCTGGACGCTCTCCTGCATCCCCAGTTTGACAGCAAGGCCCTGAAGGCCGCCACCCCGGTTGCCTCTGCTCTGGCCGCCTCTCCGGGCGCTGCCTGCGGCAAGATCGTCTTTACCGCGGAAGACGCGGTGGAGCTGGGCGAGAAGGGCGAGAAGGTGGTTCTGGTGCGCCTGGAGACCTCTCCCGAGGATATTGAGGGCATGCACTACTCCCAGGGCATCCTGACCGTGCGCGGCGGCATGACCAGCCACGCGGCTGTTGTGGCCCGGGGCATGGGCACCTGCTGCGTCTCCGGCTGCGGCGCCATCAAGATGGACGAGGCCAACAAGAAGTTTACCCTGAACGGCCGGGAGTACCATGAGGGCGACTTTATCTCCCTGGACGGCACCACAGGCAACATCTACGGCGAGGCCATCCCCACGGTGCCCGCCTCCACCGAGGGCGGCTACTTTGGCCGCATCATGGAGCTCTCGGACAAGTACCGCACCCTGCAGGTGCGCACCAATGCCGACACCCCCAAGGACGCCCAGCAGGCTGTGGCCTTTGGCGCGGAGGGCATTGGCCTGTGCCGTACCGAGCACATGTTCTTTGACCCGGACCGCATTGCCGCCATCCGCGAGATGATCTGCTCTGACACTGTGGAGCAGCGCAAGGCAGCTCTTGCCAAGCTGGAGCCCATGCAGCAGGGCGACTTTGAGAAGCTGTACGAGGCGCTGGAGGGCAAGCATGTGAACATCCGCTTCCTGGATCCCCCGCTGCACGAGTTTGTTCCCACGGACGAGAAGGACATCGAGCTGCTGGCCCAGACCCAGGGCAAGACCGTGGAGGACATTAAGGCCATTATCTCCGGCCTGCATGAGTTTAACCCCATGATGGGCCACCGCGGCTGCCGCCTGGCTGTCACCTACCCGGAGATTGCCGAGATGCAGACCGAGGCTGTCATCAAGGCGGCCATTAACGTGAACAAGGCTCATCCCGACTGGCACATTGTGCCTGAGATCATGATCCCGCTGGTGGGTGAGATCAAGGAGCTGAAGTTTGTCAAGAAGACTGTGGTGGAGACCGCTGACCGGATCATCGCCGAGGCTGGCGCGGACCTGCAGTACAAGGTAGGCACCATGATCGAGATCCCCCGGGCTGCCCTTACCGCGGACAAGATTGCCGAGGAGGCTGAGTTCTTCAGCTTTGGCACCAACGACCTGACCCAGATGACCTTTGGCTTCAGCCGTGACGACGCTGGCAAGTTCTTGGGCAGCTACTATGAGAACAAGATCTATGAGAACGATCCCTTTGCCAAGCTGGACCAGGAGGGTGTGGGACAGCTGGTGAAGCTTGCCTCTGAGAAGGGCAAGTCTGTGCGCCCCGACATTACCCTGGGCATCTGCGGCGAGCATGGCGGCGATCCGACTACCATTGAGTTCTGCCACAACGTGGGCCTGACCTACGTGTCCTGCTCTCCCTTCCGGGTGCCGATCGCCCGTCTGGCTGCAGCACAGGCTGCCATCAAAAGCAAGTAAGGGAATCACCCTGCAAAACGCTGCAAAACAGCAAAATCATGCAGAAATCCGGGAGATGGGCAAAGCCAGCGGGCAGCTGGCCTTGCCTGAGAATCCCATGATATAGGAAGCGCAGGCATCCATCCGTGCAACCGGTCGGGGTCATGTCCCCTGGACCCAAAGAGGCAACCCCTTTTTGGATCTGCGCTCACTATAAAAAGCGTATCACTTAGCCATAGAGGCCAAGCGGTACGCTTTCTTTTTGCCGCTTTTTCCGGGCAGGGCCCTGGGTCCGGGGAGAGGCAAAAAATCCCCCGGGATTCGCGGCCCAGGGGGGATTGCTGGCTATAGACAGAGGGGAAAGAACCTGCTGTCAGGAGCCAAAGGCGGCCTGCTGCTGGTTGGGGCTGCCCCGCTTCTCCAGGTCCGGAAAGCGGTGCTCTAAAGCGGCCAAAGAGATCTTAATGTCCTCCTCCGCCTCCTGGGGGGAGAAGGCGCCTACAGTGACCATGTCCTGGGGCCGGATGGCGTTCCAGGAGAAGGTGAGCCCCACATAGGGGGAACAGCGGCCCGCGGCCATGGACTTAATGGTCATTACAGGCTTTTTGGCGTTGTGGATGATGGAGGCCACAGCCTCAATTTCCACCTGCATCAAAAATCCCATGCAGTTAAAGATTTGGATGTAGGTCTGTACGTCATAGCCGTTTTGGTCCGAGTAGACCACCAGCTCCGGCATGTGGGCGGAGAGGCCGGGCACCATGCCTGCCTCCCGGATCATCTGGGTGTAGTCGTCCAGGCGGAGAATCTGCCCCAGGTTTTTATTGACCAGCTGTTCCGCGGCCGAATGGTGGATGAGGCAGAGCTTGGCCCCCCGCTTGGCGGAATCCCGGACCATGCGCTCAGAAGCCCGCCTGGCTTCCGCAGAATCCGCCACGTCCAGGGTGGGGGTGTCTATCATGATGATCTCCCGGCCTGTATGCTGCTCGGTCTCCTTGACAGCCCGGGTCAGCTCTGGCGACAGGCCGAAGGGGGCCATAATGCTGTCCACCCCGTGGCGCAGATAGGCCTCTAAAACAGGCTTAAAGGCCTCTGCGCTGTCATACTGCCGTTTGATCATCTCATCCGCCGAGGCGCTGGTGTGGCTCCAGCCCAACAGCCAGTTTGTGCCGATAAGCATACGGGACAGGGACAGGTTTTCCACTTGCGTGCGGGGGAATTGCTTTTCCATATTGATTTGCTCCCTTCTGGAGTGGTCTCTTGCTGCCACAGGGCAGGAATCCGGGTGGCAGATTGGCTGAGCGGCCGTGTGCGGAGGGTTTCTCTCATCCTTGCGGCAAGCCGGGAGGAAACGCCCCGGGTTCTTATGGCATATTATAGCAGATGCAGGGGAGAAGAGCAAGGGTTGTTTTGGTCAGGCCGGCGTCTTGGAAAACAGGGCCTGCAGGCAAAAAGTCCGCGCATCGGCTCAAATAGATGCGCGGACTGGATTTTGATATAGGCGTTTTCTAAGCGGCATAAAGGGAAAGACGGTAACAATTCCCAAGACCGCCCTAGATACAATAGACACAAATCTGCTGCAAACTCCCTTTTCGGGCTGCAGGGGGAAGAACCAAACTAGGCGGGCCTGTTACAATCCCGCTGCCTTTTAGTCTTCGCCGGGGAGGGGCTTCATGGTGGGGATTCCTACAACAAATCGACGGTTACTCTGTTTAACCCTTCGTAACTCTACGACCATATCTGTGTCATCCTCCCTCGCCCTCCGCAACTCTCCACAAATCTCTATTGCTAATGAGCGCTTTGTGGTAAGGCTTGTGGTAATGTGGTAAGCTCTGAACTTCGTGAGCGAGCAAAGCCCAGATGATCTACCTACTCATACAGAGGTTAGTATAGCACACTTCCTTTACAATGGCAATAGGTCACTTTTCTCAATCGGCGAGCGTTTTTTCCATTCAAAGAACCGTCTGCGGATTTCACTGACATCGGCTGCTGTGTCTGACGAGAGAAAAATGTCCTTTTGTCGGAATCCTCTTTTAATGCCATCGGCGACCTTTTCTTCACTTCCTCGTGTTCCAAGTGGGATATATATGAGCTTTATAGGGCGGTTCGGGCCGTGTATAAGGACTATATCAAGTCCAAGGGCCGGTATCTGCCGCCGCTGCTGGGAGACTTCCGGGCGGCGCTCCAGAAAATGAGCAATCCCCGGGCCGAGGAACTGGCCCTCTCCCTGGAGCGGTTTGTGGACGGCGCGCTCAATACCTTCTCCAAGCCCACCAACATCGACACCGGCAACAGCCTTATTTGCTATTCCCTAAGTGGTCTGCGCGACCAGATGAAACCCATAGGGACGTTCATCACCCTGGACCATCTGCTGGGCCGGGTCATGCGTAACTACAAAGCCGGAAAAATCATCTTTGTGTATGTGGACGAGTTCGCCCTGCTGTTCCAGGACGAGGACACCGGCAAGTTTTTCTCCAACCTCTGGCGCAGAATCCGCAAGTACAACGGCTACTGCACCGGCGCTACCCAAAACTGTGAGGAAGTGCTTGCCAGCGAATCCGGGCGAGCCATGCTGTCCAACACGGATTTTGTAGTCATGCTCAATCAGTCCCCCTCCAACGCCCAGCAGCTCTCTGAGCTGTACAAGATTACCGAGAATCAGCGGACCTACTTCACCAATACCCAGCCGGGGCATGGCCTTATGAAGATCGGCGGGGCCATGATTCCCTTTATCAGCACGGTGCCTACAGACACCAAGCTGTACCGGCTGCTCTCCACCAATCCCAGGGAGGGAAAGTGGAACTAAAAAGGATTTAGAAGAATAACCAGAAAAAGGTTGCGATCTGTATTGAAGTGTGCTATACTTAGGTCAATAAAAGGAGTGACCAAAAAATGCAAGCCAGAAACACACTTCAATACAAAAACTACACCTGTCTTGTGTCCTACTTCAATGTCAAGGACTGCCTGACCGGGCGGGTGCTGGGGATGAGCCAGATTCCGTCTTTTTCCTCCAAGACCATAGAGGGGATGAAGGAGGAATTTCACAAAGCGGTGGATGATTATTTAGCCGCCTGTGAGAGAGAGGGAAAGAAACCCGCCCAGGCTTTCACCGGAAACTATACGGTCCGTACCTCTCCGGCCATTCATGAGGCGCTGGCCTTGTATGCGGCCCAGCAGGAGGTCAAACTAAATCAAATTATGCTGAGGGCAATTCAAAGTTTTATTGAGCAAAACGGCATAAAAATACCAAACCGGGAGGAAAACTGACATGAAAAAACTGATTGCAACCCTATTATCCCTGATTCTTTTGGCCTCTGTCTTTACCAGCACGGCCTTTGCGGCAGCAGAGAAGTTCACGGACGTGAAACCGGGGGCTTGGTACTACACAGCGGTAGACTACGCGGTAGGCGAAAAGCTGTTCAATGGCACGT
>CAJUPK010000085.1 GCA_910588415.1 uncultured Oscillospiraceae bacterium
TGGACGAGCCCACCTCCTTCCTGGACATCCGCCACAAGCTGGAGCTGCTGGCCATACTGAAGGACATGGTCCGCCTGCGGCAGCTGGCGGTGCTCATGAGCCTCCACGAGCTGGATCTGGCCCAGAAGGTCAGCGACTGGGTGGTCTGCGTCCGGGGGGACCGGATTGACCGCCAGGGCCCGCCGGAGGAGATCTTTTCCGCGGAGTACATCATGGAGCTCTACGGCGGAACCCGGGGCAGCTACAGCGCCCTCTTCGGCTCCCTGGAGCTGGAGCGGGCGGCGGGGGAGCCGGAGGTGTTCGTCATCGGCGGCGTCGGGGCGGGGATCCCGGTCTACCGCCGCCTCCAGCGCCAGGGCGTGCCCTTTGCCGCCGGGGTCCTGCCGGAAAATGACGTGGACTTCCCGGTGGCCGCCGCCCTGGCCGCCCGGGTGGTGGCGGAGCGGCCCTTCCAGAGCGTGGGGGAGGAGGCCTTCCGGCAGGCGCGGGCGGTGATGGACCGGTGCCGCCGGGTGGTGTGCCCCCTGGAGCGCTTCGGGCCTGTGAACGAGAAAAACCGCCTGCTCCGGGATCTGGCCCGGCAGGCGGGAAAGCTGGAGGAATAAACGCCCGTATTCAACGGCTGTGCATACAGAAAATCACCCTCTCCGCCGCTTGGACGGAGGGGGTGATCTCTTTAGCGATTCCGGCGTGCCGGCCATCAAGGGCTGTGGAAACCGGCCTATGCCAGCACCTCGTCCGCGATCCGCTCCATGGCGGCCACGTCGGCCTCCTTCACCGCGCCCTGAATGGTGTGGACCGTGGGGCAGATGGTCACGTCCTTCATAGCCTCCAGATAGGCCCGCATGTGCTTGGCCGCCGAGGGGGCCCAGGACCCGTTCTCAATGAGGGCCGCTGTGCGGCTCCGGTAGGTCTTGTCCCGCAGGTGGGCCATGAAGTGGTCCATGGCCGGGAACAGCCCGCCGTCGTAGGTGGGGCTCATGGCCACCAGCCTTCCGCAGCGGAAGGCCTCCTCCACCGCGACAGCCTGGTCCTCCCGGCACAGATCCACCAGCGCCCCCCGGCCGCAGCCCCTGCGCTCCAGGATCTCCTTCATCCTCCCGGCGGCCTGGGCGGTGTTGCCGTGGATGGTGGCAAAGGCCACCAGCACCGCGTCCTTCTCCTCCGGCTCATAGCGGCTCCAGCGGTCATACTTGTCCAGGTAGAAGCCCAGGTTCTCCCGCAGCACAGGGTGCTGCTCGGCCTCTGCCATCCGCTGGGCCTCTTCAACGGCCCGGCCTATCCAGGTCTGGATCCCCTGGATCACCAGGGTCTCCGCGTCGTAGAACTCCTCCCTGCCCGGGTTCTTCTCCCGGTACAGGGCCAGCTTCTCCAGCAGTCCGCCCCAGCCCAGGGACAGGCCCAGCTCATAGTCCCCGCCAAAGTGGGCGTCCGCGCCAATGCCAGAGACAATGCCGTACTTCTCCTGCTCCGGCTTCAGGTGGTCATAGGAATAGTCTGGGTTCCAGTTCAGCCTTTTTTCCGGCGACTTCTCCTCAAACCAGATCATGCTGTACATCCACCGGCAGGAGAACGCGTCCAGGGAGTCAATGTACACGGGATGCTCGCTCATCAGCTTGTGAAAGTTCTTGCTCCACCCCTCGTACCCATACCAGGAGCCGTTCTCGTGGTTGGGGATGCAGTGGAACTGGTAGTCCTCTGGGGCGGGCACACTGCCGTAGTCGTCCCCGTCCTGGTACACTTTCATCTTTGATTTTATTTTCGTATCCTCCAGCTTCCGCTGTTTGAGGATCTTAATCCGGCGCTCATAGTCCATGGGCTCTTCCGGACGGAATAGGTTGACCCTGTTTTCCATATTGCCCTTCCTTTCTCTAGGCAGCACCGCGCAAAGAGGGCGCGTGCGGTGCGCAAGCGTTGTTCTTGCAGCAGCTCTTCCCATTCTTTTCACTGCAAAATCGGTCCATGCCAACGGATAGGCGGGCGGCCCTGCCGCCTGGTTCCAAGCAGGCAAAACCCGCTTGAGAACCCCTGCCTATCTGACGGAAACAGTGGGACTCAGCCCACCCGTACCGGCAGGCCAGAGCGCTCCTCCGCCGCCTTCTTCAGCCGGTCCGCGGTCTCTGCGGCCGAGGGGCGGGAGCCCTCAAACTGGTTAACGGCCTGCAGGGCCTGGTACTTGCTCTCGCCCAGGGGGTTAAACAGCAGCAGCTCGTAATACTGGGCGCCGCCCAGGCTGCCCACATAGGCCGCAATGCTGCCAATCTCCTCCTCTGTGTCGTTAACGCCGGGAATAACCGGGGTCCGCACCAAATAGTCCTTCCCGCTTTCCGCCACCTTTTTGGCGTTTTCCAAGATCCTCTGGTTGTCCACCCCGGTCCATTTTTTATGGATCTGGCTGTCAAAGACCTTGATGTCAAACATCATCAGGTCCACCAGGGGCAGCAGCCTCTCGTACACATGCCAGGGCGCGTACATATTGGTCTCCAGCGCAGTGGAGATCCCCTCCGCTTTCAGCGCCTCCAGCAGAGCATAGGCAAAATCCGGCTGGGTGGTCAGCTCTCCGCCGGAAAGGGTCACGCCCCCGCCAGAGTTCTCATAGTAGGCCCGGTCCTGCCGGATCTCCTCCATAACCTCTTCCACTGTCATCTCCCGGCCAGACATCACCAGGGCCCCGGTAAAGCAGCTTTGGGCGCAGCTGCCGCACCCCGTACACAGGGAGCGGTCGTAGTGCAAATTCCCCTCTTTTACAGACCTGGCCCCCGAGGGGCAGCAGGCCACGCAGGCGCCGCAGCCCAGGCAGTGCTGGGGGTATGTCATCAGCTGGGGCTTTATCTGCAGGGTCTCTGGGTTATGGCACCACTGGCAGGCCATGTTGCAGCCTTTGAAAAATACCGTGGTGCGTATGCCCGGTCCATCCCTTAAAGAAAATCTTTCAATCTCTGTTATGATGCCTTTCATGTCTTCTCCCCTTTTGATATAGAGTCCATCCCGTGACGTCCCCCAGGGATATCACGGCGGCTGGCCTGCCTGCAAAGCAGTCCAGCTTGCCCTGTAAAATCAAACCGTCGGTACTGTTTTTTTATAGATATAGCGCGGCAGAGAGATCCCTGCGGGACGTTCTCCGCCGCGCCCTGGGCCTGGCCCCCAAGGCGGGTCTGGCCCTGTTGCTGTCAGCCATCTCCATGGCCCTGCCGGCTCCCTTCTCATGGGAAGCCGCCTGTCTTTTTTCCGGCTTTCCGCCAGACCGGGGCTTTACTCGCTCAGCTCCTCAAAGCGGACCTCTCTGCCCAGCTGGGCAGACTTGTAAAACGCCTCGATGATGGAGACCACGTTCATGACCTCCTCCTGCTGGATGGGGTACTCCTCCATGGTCATGGTGCCGTCCAGCACCTTCAAAATGTACGCCAGCTCGTGGATGTGCCCGGTAAAGTCAGACTGGCCCGCATACTCGTCCGGGAACACCCGGGGGGTCACGTCTGTCTGGTACATGCCCTGGGTGGTCAGCAGCCGCAGGCCGTCGTCCCCAATGGTCAGGCCGCCCTTGTCGCCGCAGATGCTCACGGTGTTGCAGTTGGGCAGGTTCAGCGCCCAGGAGATCTTAAAGGTAACCGTCATGCCGTTGTCCAACCGGATGTACCCGTTGGAGAACTCCTCCACGTCAAACTCCTTCATGTCGAACTTTCTGGGGGTAAACAGGCCTGTGGGCGCGCCGCTTTCCGCGTTGGAGAAGGTGACGCCCTGCTCCTTGTTCACAATCTTTGTCACCGCGCTGCCATTGACAGCCACCATCTTGGGGTTGCCGGAGATGTACATCAGGTAGTCACACATATGCACGCCCAGGTCGCAGAAGGAGCCTCCCACATTCTCACTGGCCATGTGGAACATACCCCAGCGGGGAACGCCCCGCCGCCGCACCAGGTTCAGGTCCGCGTAGTAGATATCGCCCAGGCAGCCGCTTTTGGCCATGTTGGCGGCAGCGCTGAAGTTGCCCATAAACCGCAGGGACTGGATCACAAACAGGTGCTTTCCCGCAGCCTCCGCAGCCTGGAACATCTCCCTGGCGTCCGCCCGGCTCATGGCCACCGGCTTTTCGCAGACCACATGGCACCCAGCCTTAAAGCCAGCCAAAGTGTACTGCTTGTGGTAGGCGTTGGGGGTACACACAGAGAGAATGTCGGGCTTCACTTCCTCCAGCATCTTGGCCGGGTCTGTGTAATATTGGGGAATCCCGTGGCGCTGGGCGGTCTCTCGGGCCGCCTCCTCCCGGATATCCGCCACAGCGGCAATCTCCACCCGGCTGCCCATGGCCTTATACGCCGGGATGTGGGCCGCGTTGCAGATCATGCCGTTGCCGATAATGGCAACCTTATATGTTTTCATAAACAACTCTCCTCTTTGTTATTTCCCATCCGGCTTAATACTCTCCGGCCAGGCACAGCTTCAGATGGTCCAAAGCCTGCTTGTTATAGCGCCGGGGATTGTCCGTAAACTCCAGCTCTACAGACAGGTTGCCTGTATAGCCCACATTTTTCAGGGCCTGGATCACCGCGGTGTAGTCTGTGATGCCGCAGCCAGCGGGAATATTGCTTCTGGACACAGCGTCGCAGTCCTTGCAGTGTACGTTGAAAATGTGCTCGCCGCCCAATACATAGATGGACCACTCCGGGTCAATGTGCTGGGCCACCAGGTGGTTGGTATCCAGCTGGATGCCGAAATCCGGGTCGTTCACATCCTCCAGCATTTTCAGCATGGCATGGGGCGTGGAGACAATCGAGCCGGGGAAGCACTCCACGGACATGCGCAGACCATGCTTTTTGGCAATCTCTAGGCATTTGCGGTAGCTGTCCATCAGGTTGTTCCAGTCCGTCTGATAGCAATAGCCCTCGGGCATCTGGTAGCTCTGCTTGATGGCCGGAGCCGCAGGGTTAAAGCGCCAGCCGCGGGCGCCCCAGGGCAGCGGCACCAACGTGGACACAATCTTGCAGCCGATATGAACAGCCGTCTGGGCGGCCTTTTCAAAATGGGCCAGGCAGTCCGCCTGCCGGGCACTGTCCGGGTCGTTCCAGCCAGCCTCTTGGAACACAAACACATTGGGCTCCAGGCCGATGGAGCGGGAATGGTTCCCCAGGGCCTGGGCGGCCTCTTGGGTAAAGAACTGGTCCAGGGCCTCGGGCGTGCCCAGATAGTCCACGCCTTCAAACCCAAGGTCACGAATCTGGCTGGCAATCTGAATCAGGGAATCCCCTTCGGGCATATCTTCCGGTATGGGCGTCCAGCCCCAGGCAACATTGGCTAATTTCATGATTTATCCTCCTGCGTATTCCTGTCAGCCGATGGTCCAACAGGCGTTTTTCACGTTTTCCATTTTCAGTGACCGGCTGGAGCGCAGTCCCGCGTCCAGCATAGCAGCGGACCAGAGGTTGTTCTGCAGGTCCATGGTGTAGTGGATGGGCTCTCCGGTCTCCAGGTGGTGGAACACCTCTTTGGCCAGGTCCTCCCGGCCCTCTGGCAGCGGGTAGTCATCCGAACAATAGACCTCGTTGGGCGTGGTGGAGTAGCGGTCATGGTACACGCACACATTGGCGCCCTTGCCCTGGTGCCCGCCGTTCTCCACGATCAGCGCGCCCTTTTCGCCCCACACAATGGGGCCGGAGGGGTAGCCGCTGCTCACGGTATTCCAGGTGCCCTCCAAAATGGCCACGGCCTCTGGGTAGCGCACCATCAGGGAGGCGTAGTCCTCCGCGTCCCCAAACCGGTGGTTAAAGTTGGCCTTTAGGCCGTACACGCCCTGGGGCTCTGCTCCCAGGTACCAGTTGGCAAGAATGGTGCCATAGCAGCAGTAGTCCAGCATACTGCCTCCGCCTGCTGCCTCCTGGTGCCACCACTCCCGGCCCAGCTGGCGGTCGGTCATCACCTGGCCATAGGAGAAGGGGCCCAGGGAGTCCGGGTTGCGGAACTGGAAGCGGTATACCTTGCCGATAACCCCCTCGCTGACCAGCTTCTGCCCCAGGCGGGCACTGGCCTGCCAGGTGGTGGGCCAGTTGATCATGCACTTGCCCCCGCCAATGCGGGAGGCCCGCTCAATGGCCATGGCATGGGCTGTGGAATAGGCCAGGGGCTTCTCCACAACCACATGGATGCCCCGCATCAAAATCTCCGGGATCACCGTGCCATGGAAGGCGTTCTCGCAGTTGACCAGCACCAGGTCGGGCTTTTGGTCCAAAAGCTGCGTATAGTCCTCGTACACCTTGTCAAAGCCGCACTGCTTCTGGCACTGCTCCAGGTTCATGGTGCGGCTGGAGCTCTCAAAATACTCAGACTCCACCATGGGCTTTATATCCGCCGCGCCTATCCACTCCACCCGTTCCGGCATGGCCAAAAAGGGCTTGATCTGGTCCAGTACGTGCATATGGGCAAATCCAACCAGCCCCACGCGGTACTTTTTCGTCATAAAACTGACCTCTTTTCTTTAATAAAATAGTATCTTCTTAGAACGTGGTATGCAGGGGCACAATGCTCCGGGACTCTATGGCCTCGGGGATAGTACACATGATGTCTACCACGTGGCGGGCATGTTCCGGGGGCAGGCCCACAGGACGGTCCTCTTCAATGGCGTGGATCAGGTCCTGCACCACCATGCACTGGAAGAAGTTCTGCTCGCAGGCGGGAATATCCCACTCCATGGGCTGCATCCAGCCTCTCAAACCCCGCTCCGGCGCATCCAGATAGATGTCCAGGGGCATCCAGTTTCTGTTCTCCACAAAGGAGATGGTGCCTTTTGTGCCGAATATCTCCATCTGGGGGGCCCGACTGTTCTTCTGGCAGAAGCCGGACTCTACCACGGCCATGGTCCGGTCGCCGTAATCCAGGGTGATGATGTAGTTGTCGTAAAGCTGGTCCGCCTGAATCTGCATCCCGTCAAAGCTGCCGGAGCGGACCGTGCGCACAGGCTCTGAGATCTTCGCCATGCAGCCCACTGCTTTTGCAGGGCCCAAAATGCCGGTGGTCATGGTCAGGCCATGTACGCCCATGTCATACAAGGCGCCGCTGCCCGGCCGGTGGAACCAGGTGGGGTCTGCGGTGCGGTACTGGAAATACTCCGGCCCGCCGTGGCACACATTGGTATGTACCTTCATAATCTCTCCAATGCAGCCGTCGGCAATCAGCTTTTTGGCAAAGCGGATGTCGTCCCGCAGCATGTGGATGGGAGAGGCCGTGTACTTGACCCCTGCGGCCTTGGCGGCCTCAATCTGCTCTGTCACCTCTTCCACTGTCAGGCCCACCGGCTTTTGGGAGTAGAGATGCTTGCCAGCCTTCAGGGCCTTCATGTTGATCTCATGGTGGGCCGGGATAGAGGTTGTATTCATCAAAATCTCAAAATCACATTTCTCCAGCAGCTCGTCAATGCTGGTGTACCAGGCAGGCACCCCAAACTTTTCCGAGTAGTCCTTGGCCCGCTGGGGGATGATGTCGCACACCGCCACCATGTCCGCCTCGGGAATGTCCTTGATCCTGGGCAGATAGGTGTTGTCCGCGATAGAGCCGCAGCCAATCAGCGCAACTTTCCATTTTTTCATTACACTTTCCTCCTCGTGGAAATAAATTCTCTAGAATCTTCTATACTATACTGAAAGACAGGAGATTCGCGCGCTGTCTTTCAAAAAGTATACCACTTTTTATCGCCTTTTTCTATGGCTTTTTTCTACATTTTACAGACAAATCTGGTTATTGTTTTGAATACGCAGGAATCCGCAGCGCTCAGCCCTTCAATCCGGCCGTAGCAATGCCCTGTACAAAGAACCGCTGGGTAAACATAAAGAAACCAATTACCGGGAAGGACAGCAGCACCACTCCGGCCAGGGTCAGGTTTTCCTGTTGGAAGTGCTGGTTGTTCACAGTCTGCAGGCCCACCACCAGCACATATTTCTCCGCCGAGCTGATGAAGGTGGAGGGTACCAGGTAGGAGTTCCAGGTGCCGGTAAAGTTGAAGATGGCAATTGTGGCCAGCAGCACCCCGGAGATGGGCAGCACAATGCGGAAATAGGTGCCAAAGCGCCCCAGGCCGTCAATGCGGGCCGCCTCTTCCAGCTCCTCGGGAATCCCGTAGAAGAACTGCCGGGACATAAAGATAAACATAGATTGGGACAGGTAGGGCAGGGTGATGGCCCAAAGGGTGTTCACCAGGCCTGCCTTTGCCATCATAATATACTGGGGCAGCAGCACCAGCTGGCCGGGAATCATCATGGAGAGCATCAGGCACAGGAAGATGACCTTCCGCCCAGGAAACCGGAACTTTGCCAGAGCATATCCAGCCAGGGGCGTGAAAAAGATGTTGCCCGCCACCACCGCAATGGTGGAAATGGCTGTGTTGCCGTACCATCTAAAGATGGGAAACTCTGAGAAAAGTTCCTTGTAGTTGTCAAAGCTCCACACGCTGGGCGGCACAAAAGAGCCAATGTAGCGCTTAGGCAGCAAAGAGTTGTAGAACACGTAGATCACCGGCACCAAAAATATCAGCGCCAAGCCGATCAGAAACAGATAGATCAAAACCTTAGAGAGAATCTTTTTGCTGGACGTCATCTTACTCCGCCCTCCTTCCAACCGTTTCCCTGACCGCGGACAGGGAGAAAATGATCAGGAACAGCACCACGGCAGCCGCACTGCCATAGCCCATGTCCATGTAGCTGAAGGACTGCTGGTACAGGAAGGTGACCAGCGTGCTGGTAGCGCCCGAAGGGGACCCCAGCGGCGACTGCTTGGACATGGCGGCAATTTGGTCGAATATCTGAAAAGCATTGATCATGCCAAAGGTCAGCACCAGGTAGGTGGTGTTTTTAATCATGGGTACCGTAATCTTTGTCAGCCGCTGCCAAGCGTTGGCCCCGTCCACTTTGGCAGCTTCATACAGCTCCACGGGCACCTCCTGCAGCGCGCCGATAAAGATGACCATATAGAAGCCCACCTGCTGCCACACATAGACAATAATGAGAAAGGCCATGGCATACTTGGTGCTGGCAAACCAGCTTACATTCTCCAGCCCCAACATGGCGAAGAAAGAGGAGGCCGGGCCGCCTTTTACAAAGAAATACATGAAGAAGATGGTTACCGCCATAGCGGAAATAACATAGGGAATGTAGCAGCTGGAGCGGAAAAAGCCCTTCATCTTGATAGGCCCGTTCAGCAGCACCGCAATGGCAAAGGAGAGCAGGGTCTGCAGGGGCACAATAATGGCCACCATCAAAAAGCTGTGGCCCATGGCCGTGAA
Organism: uncultured Oscillospiraceae bacterium; assembly: GCA_910588415.1. Lineage (GTDB taxonomy): Bacteria > Bacillota > Clostridia > Oscillospirales > Acutalibacteraceae > Acutalibacter. The sequence goes on from CAJUPK010000085.1 coordinate 9,266, forward strand.
GAACTTTGGGTCTTGGAACAGCCGGACATAGTTGGCCAGGCCCACAAAGGCGTTGGTCTCTGGCGTGGCATAGTTATATTGGTAAAAGCTGATGGAGATCGCCTTCAGGGCTGGGTACAAAAACCACAGCAGCCAAAAGGCCACGGCAGGCAGCACAAATATCCATCCGGCAATGGCCTCCTGCTTTCTCATTTTACTGAGCTTCTTTTTTTTGCCTTCTGCGTTTCCTCCTGTGTTTTCAGCCGTCATTTTGTAATAACCCCTTTCTTAATATACGGGGGTCCCCTCACCGGACGCAGCCAGCAGGGAGACCACACCACATTCTCTGAATATTTGCGTCTTAATTCAGAAACTTATTCTCCAAATTCCTCCTGCAGCTCTTTCACGATCTGAGCGCCGGTCACAGTGGAATCCGAGTTGAAAAGGGCCTCCTCCATCTTGGAGATCAAGGCATCCGCAAACTTTTTGCCTGCCGGAGGATAGCCAAAGCCGTTGGACTTGGGCACAGCGTCCACCAGGCTGGCCAGCTCGGGTTGCCTCTCCTTAAAGGTGTCAAAGAATTCGGGGTCAGAGGGGATATAGCCGATATCAACAAAATTCTCGAAAAGGGCGTCGTTGTTCATCATATAGTTGATGGCCATGGCCGTCTCTTTCTCATGGGCGCCGCCCTTCAAAATGGCGTAGCAGGGGGCATGGAAGGTACCGGAAACATCCTCTTTGCCTTCCGCGTGGGGGATGGTGATATACTTCACCTTCACGTCGGGGGCATTGCGCATAAAGTCGTTGACATACCAGGTGCCGCCTGTGGACATGGCCGCGTCGCCAGACATCACCACGTTGCCGTCATAGCTGACGCCCAGCTCCTTGGGGGTCACCACATAGCCCTGGCGGTAGGCGTCGATCACAAACTGCAGGGCCGCCGCATTCTCCGGGGTGTCGATGGTCTTGCCCAGGCCCCAGCCGCCGCCATAGGACAGGCAGTACTGGGTAAAGTGGAACTCCTGGGTGTTAAAGCACAGGCCGGTCATGCCCAGCTTGTCTTTAAAGACCTTGCAGGCGTCCAGCACATCGTCCCAGGTCTCGGGCAGGTCGGCCTCGGTCAGCCCAGCCTCATCCCACAGGTCCATGTTGATAGCAAACACAGCGGGGGTCTGGTGCCAGGGCACACCGTATATCTTTCCGTCAATGGTCCAGATGTCCTTTACGTTCTGGCCAACCTTATCCCAGCAGGTGATGGTGCCGTCCTCAATCT
>CAJUPK010000086.1 GCA_910588415.1 uncultured Oscillospiraceae bacterium
TGGCTAAAAAGGGCGCATGTATGCGTTAGGCCTCCGTGCGCACAGTTTGCGCACTCCGGCAAGGCGTGGGACTTTGTTCCACACCCTGCTGTCACCCATAGGATGGGTTCTGGCGCGTTGCTTGGTAGGATGGCGGGGTGGGCCGTTGTTGGGCACAAAGTGCCCAAAGCACTACTTTGCTAGGCGGCGCTCGCGTTGTGGTCTGCACAAGAGTATGTGTGTGTATACAGTCTCTGCTTCCCTGCTTTCTTTTGCGCGCCGCCTGTTAAGGGCAAGGTCGTGGGACGCTGTCCCACACCCTGCCAGGGGCCTGTCTCGCTGTCAGCTCGGTCGGGTCAGAACGATTGCCGCTGGCAATCTTCCCCGCCCCTGGACCGCGCAATTTGCTCTCAAAACCAATACTGAAATATATTACAACAAGACAGGTGATATCATGTATGCTAAGAGAATCATTCCCTGCCTGGACATTAAAGACGGCAGGGTTGTAAAAGGAACCAACTTTGTTGACCTTCGGGACGCGGGAGACCCTGTAGAGGCTGCCGGGGCCTATGACCGCCAGGGCGCGGACGAGCTGGTGCTGCTGGATATCAACGCCTCGGCGGACAGCCGGGGCATCCTCCTCCATGTGGTAGAGCAGGTGGCCGCCAGCATTTTCATCCCCTTTACCGTGGGGGGCGGCATCCGCAAGGCAGAGGATTTCACAGCCCTGCTTCGGGCCGGAGCCGACAAGGTGTCTGTCAACTCGGCGGCCCTGCGGCGGCCCCTGCTGATTCAGGAGGCTGCCGCCAAGTTCGGCAGCCAGTGCGTGGTGGTGGCCATGGACGCAAAGCGCCGCCCAGGCGGAGGCTGGACCCTCTACCTGAACGGCGGTCGGGTGGATACGGGCAAGGACGCGGTAGAGTGGGCCCAGGAGGTCCAGGCCCTGGGCGCGGGAGAAATCCTGCTTACCAGCATGGACCAAGACGGGGTGCAGGCTGGCTATGACCTGGAGCTGACCCGGGCTGTGTCCCAGGCTGTCCATATCCCGGTTATTGCCTCCGGCGGAGCGGGAGAACTCTCCCATTTTTACGACGCCTTTACCGCTGGCCAGGCAGACGCGGTGCTGGCCGCCTCGCTGTTCCACTTTGGCCAGCTGACCGTCCCCCAGCTCAAGGAGTACCTGGCGGCCCGGGGTGTTCCCGTGCGCCCAGTGGCCCCTTCCCTTACTGGCCGTTCAGATAGCTGACATACTCCTCCAAACACATGGACCTCTGCTGCATGGCCTCGGCATTTTTCCCGCCCACATAGCGCAGCACCGTGGGGTCTGGGTCCATGCCCGTGAAGTCGTCCTTATCCTCCGGGTAGCGGAAGACAAACCCGTATTTTCCCATGTTGGCTTTCAGCCAGGTGTAGGGTTTAGACTGCTCAAAGGTCTCCCGGTCCGCGGCCAACCGCAGGCAAAGCCCTGTCTGAAAGTCGCTTTCCCCTGCCATAGGCACCTGGGCGCGGGCCTCGGTTTTGGCCATAACAGCGGTCCGGTCCCCGTTGTTCATCAGCTCCTCCGCCTTGGCGGTAAAGCGCTTCTCCTGCTCCTCGCAAGAGACATATCCATCGGTAAAAATCAGCACCAGCCCGTCCTCTTTGGCGGCTTGGGTCAGGCTGCGCAGAGCGTCCGCAATATGTACGTCCACCTGAATATTGTCAATCTGGGCCAGCCGGGGGACATACTCCCCATCCGGCTGGCTGGCATTGATGATCCGCAGGTTGATGTCATCGCCATACATGGGCAGCCCCATGCTGTCATAATCCGGCAACGGCTCCCCGCTGACAGCCGCGTCCGGCGTGCCGTTCTGCCCGGTAAACAGCTCCTGGTGAAAATAGGGCACCAAATAGAACCACAAAAAGAAGGCCGCCACCCCGGCCACGCCTACAATAGCCCCTGCCGCCACTATCCGCGACCAGAATTTCAGCCGCCGGGCCGCCTGGTGCTGGGCCTGCTTCTCCTGGGAGACAAACATGCTCCTGCGGCCCAGGCCCATCTTAGAGCGGTTGGGGTTGCCAATAGAATACTGCTTTTTCCTTCGTTTCGCCATACAGCCAGCCTCCCGGGCAGGGACTTGTCCCCTGTCAATGCCCCTATTATACACCATTTCTCCGAAAAAAGGAACCGCCTATACCGTCTATTTTGCTTCAAATTTTAGGTTCTTTTGTCCCCTATTCGCTCCGGTTTCTTCTCTGTCCCAGGGGAGCGGCAGCTTTCCGCCCTGAAAGCTGCCGCTCCCCTATTTGGCGCAGAGCTTGCTGGCGAGCAGGCCTTGAGACGGGCCAAAGCCTGCGGTATGTCCGGCGTACCAACTGGCATTTAGCGATTTTACGCACATTTCCTGGGCAAAACAACCGGCCCACCCAGAGGTTGGAATCTGGCTCTGTACAGAAAAGCTCCTATCTGTTTTACGCAAGGAAAAAAGAGAAAGTTTTGATTTTTTAGAAAATTTGGCAAAAAATGCTTTTATTCCGGCCCGCTTTGCGTTATAATGGAGATAGTGCGGGAGTGACGCCTTCCACAAGGCCGCCCGCAACTTTTGACCCGGAAATAAACAGAACAAACATCAAAGGAGTGCGTAACTATGGCAAAGATCATTGGCAGGCCTGCCCTGCCCAATATGCCCTGGCAGGACAAGCCCGCTGGGTTTGACAAGCCCGTCTGGCGCTACACAGAGAACCCTATCATTCAGAGAGACGCCATCCCCACCTCCAACAGCATCTTCAACTCCGCTGTGGTGGTGTTTGGAGACGCCTATGCCGGTGTGTTCCGCTGTGACAACCGGGGCGTGGAGATGGACATTTTCGCTGGCTTTTCCAAGGACGGCATCCACTGGGACATCAACCCGGACCCCATTGTCTTTGAGGGCGAGAAGGATGTGATCCGCAAGGAATACCGCTATGACCCCCGGGTGTGCTATATAGATGGCAAGTATTACATCACCTGGTGTAACGGCTACCACGGCCCCACCATCGGCATAGGCTGGACCGAGGACTTTAAGACCTTCCATCAGATGGAGAACGCCTTTTTGCCCTACAACCGCAACGGCGTGCTGTTCCCCCGGAAGATAGGGGGCAACTTTGCCATGGTCAGCCGCCCCAGCGACACAGGCCACACCCCCTTTGGCGACGTCTTCTACAGCGAGAGCCCGGACCTGTGCTATTGGGGCAAGCACCGCTGGCTGTTCGGCACGGCCAACGGCTGGCAGTCCAAGAAAGTGGGCCCTGGCCCCACCCCCATTGAGACCGACGAGGGCTGGCTGATGATCTACCACGGGGTGCTGAACTCCTGCAACGGCTTTGTCTACCGCTTTGGCACGGCCCTTCTGGACATTGACCGGCCTTGGATTGTCAAAGAGCGGGGACGTTTCTATGTGTTTGGCCCCGAGGTGGACTATGAGCTTACAGGCGATGTGCCCAATGTGACCTTCCCCTGCGCCACCCTTACTGACCCGGAGACCGGGCGCATCACCATCTACTATGGCGCGGCGGATACTGTCACGGGCCTGGCCTTTACCACCGTGGACGAGCTTTTGGGCTATATGCGCAAGTACCCCATGGAAGTGGGCGACCAGGAGAACAAGTAACCAACGCAAGCCCAACGCAAGCGTTGGATCTTTGTCGCGTATTCGGCAAAGCGGCGCCTACTCACGTGGAATGTTTTAGCTTTGCCGCGCAGGGATAGATACTCCCGTTTGGTGCAGGTACTGGTTCTTTGCTGCGTATTCAGCTAAGCGGCGCCTACCCCTTATGGAATGTTTTCGCCTTGCCGTGCGAGGCCGTTGTGGGGCAGGGAAGCGCAGTGCGAATCTACGTTCGATTTTTCTTGACATTTTCTGGGTTCTATGATACAATCCTAACAGAACAAGTGTTCTGACTATTTGTAAAGGAGCTGTATCGGATGAGCACACCGAACCCCTGCCGGGAGTATCAATACGAGACAAAGCGCTTTCTTTTGCGCCAGGTGAAGAAGGCCGACGCACCCGCCCTGCTGAAATGCTATGCTGACCCAGCTGCCATGGCGCTGATGAACGAGGACAACTGCACAGGCGGCTTTCTCTTTCAAACCTTGGAGGAGATGGAGAAAGCCATCCATTTCTGGAACCACGACATTTTTGACTACATCCGGCCCTCTGTTATTGACAAAAGCACCGGGGAACCCATTGGCACCCTGGAGGTTTTTGGCGGGGACACTGGCGTGCTGCGGATGGATCTGCGTAGGGACTATGAGACCCCGGAGGTTCTCCGGGAGCTGTATGCCCTGGCCATAGAACGCTTCCCGGCGGATTTTCCCATGGAGGCCCTGGTCACAAAGGCTGTGCCAGAGGCTGCCGCCCGCCGGGCCGTGCTTACGGAGATGGGCTTCTCCGGGCCGGAGAGTTTCCGGGAATACGGGGACTATTACCGGCTGCCTGTGCGGAAGCTGGGCATTGCCTACTGCGGGCTGGCCTGCCGCCTGTGCAGCGAGAACAGGGGCTGCCCTGGCTGCCAAGGGGCAGAGTCCCCCTGTTTCCAGACCTGCGAGGTCTTTCCCTGCGTGCGGGGAAAAGGCCTCTCCGGCTGCTGGGAGTGCCCGGATTTTCCCTGCGGCAAGGGGATGCACGGCAGCAATCCCCGGGCCCGGGCCTTCGTGCAGTTTGCCAAGGAGTACGGGACGGAGAAGCTGCTTGCCTGCCTGGAGCGCAACCTCTCGGCAGGAATCTTCTACCACTATCCCGGCCAGCTCACCGGGGACTATGACGGCCTTACCCCAGAGGAGGTCTTCGGCCTGCTATGGAACGGATGACACAATTAAAACAAGGAGGCCAGCATCCCACTGGCCTCTCTGCTTTTTCGGCAGGAAAGGAGAAGAGCATGGACAGGGAACTTCTGGAACTGATTGGCGCGGTCTGCGCGGTGGACGAGAGCTCTGGCGTTCCGCCAAGCTTTTACGTGATGGAGGAATGTGCCGAGCTGATCAAGGAAATCATGAAAGACCAGCGGGGCAAGGGCGACCGGGAAAAAATTGTGGACGAAGCCTGCGATGTGCTGACCACTGTGGCGGTTTTGCTGCACAAATACGGCGTAACTCCTCAAGAAGCCCAGGACCGCATGGGTTTCAAATGCCGCCGGGCCGTGGAGCGCTGGGAAACGTCTAAGGAAGCGTGAGTGGGAAAGCCAGCGGGTTCTCACCCGTCCGTCAGGAAGGATCTGTTAACGTATAGAAAGGATGGATGCACATGCGCGAAAAAGCGCTGGCACTGTTAAAACAATGGAACGAAAACGACGCCCTGGTCAAGCATGGCCTACAGGTGGAGGCCATTATGCGGCACTACGCCCAGGAAGCTGGCCAGGAAAATGCCCCGGAGGGCGTGGATTACTGGGGCTGCGTGGGCCTTCTCCACGATGTGGACTATGAAAAATACCCAGAGGAACACTGCAAGAAGGCTGTGGAGATCCTCCAAGAAGCTGGCTATGACCAGGCCTTCATCCACGCAGTGGTCAGCCACGGCTATGGTCTTTGCAGCGATGCAGAGCCCCAGCTCTACATGGAGAAGGTGCTGTACACCATTGACGAGCTCAGCGGGCTCATCAACGCCACGGCCATCATGCGGCCCTCCCGGTCTGTGATGGACCTGGAAGTGAAAAGCGTGAAGAAGAAGTTTAAGGACAAAAAATTTGCCGCCGGAGTGGACCGGCAGATCATTCTGGACGGCTGCCAGCGCCTGGGGGCAGAGCTGGACCAGGTGATAGAGCAGTGCATTTTGGGGATGCGGGCCAATCACCAGGAGATCGGCCTATGACGGGAGGTGCCGCTGATGGCCAGTGACAGCCGCTTTGCCGTACTCATCGACGCGGACAATGTGTCCGTGCGGTATATTAAGCTGATTTTGGACGAGATCTCCAAAGACGGCACTGCCACCTACAAGCGCATTTACGGGGACTGGACCAACCCTGCCCTGGTCTCCTGGAAATCCGCCCTGCTGGACAACTCTGTAATCCCCATCCAGCAGTACAGCTACACCACGGGCAAGAATGCCACGGACTCCGCCATGATCATCGACGCCATGGATATCCTCTACTCCGGCCAGGTAGAGGGCTTTTGCCTGGTGTCTTCAGACAGCGACTTTACCCGCCTGGCCGCCCGTCTGCGGGAGTCCGGCATGACCGTGGTGGGCATGGGTGAGAGCAAAACCCCCAACTCCTTTATTGCCGCCTGCAATAAGTTTAAGTATCTGGACATCCTCTCCGCCGCGGACGAGGAGGAGCCCGAGGACGCCCCCAAGCCAGAGCCAGGCAAAAAGGCCGCGGCCCAGAAAGAGAAAAAGGCTGCGGCCAAAAAGTCCCCGGCCAAGCAGAACGGCAAGCAGAAGCCCGAGCCCCGGGAAGAGCCCAAGACCAGCCTGCGCGTTATCCGCCGGGCACTGCGTAGCATTGTGCGGGAGAACTCGGACGAGGACGACTGGATCATCATTGGCAAAGTGGGCAATATCCTGCTGAAGCGCTATCCAGATTTTGATGTGCGGAACTTCGGCTTCTCCAAACTCACGCCCTTTTTGGATTCCCTGGATATGTTTGAGATCAAGTCAGAGCGCAAGGATAACAACGGGTCCCCCCAGATGTATGTCCGGCTGAAATAGAGAGAACGGCTGGGCAGGGGACTGTCCGGCCGTTTTTGACAGGCAGGGCTCCCGCCGCTTACACCGGGCAGGGCCGCTGTCTTTGGAGCCTGTGCCCTGCGGGAAAAAGGAGCTTCTTGAAAGAAGTTCCTTTTTCATCTTCAGGCACTTTTACCTTGTGTACCAGCCTTTTCTTTGTTTATGGGAGTGTCTAAGAAGAGTGAATAAAAAGAAATTCCTCCATTTTAGAAAGTAGTTTTAGGATCAAAACCCTTTTTCAAACGAATTTGCAGGGTGTGGGACGGAGGGTTTTGCACGGTAGATATAGACTGCGTGTTTGGACACTCCTTTTTTTATTTTCCCCTTGTACTTTCAGCAAAAAATGGATATAATAGAGATGACATTTCCCATTGCACACTGAAAAAGAGGTGTTTTTCATGTTGATCTCCCCTGTTTCCGGCCCTAACTCCGCAAGCAATGTGACAAGCATATACAACTATGGCCTGCGCTACATGGCCAGGCCCTCCCAGGCCGCCCAGCCCGGGGTGCCCGTCCGTCCGGTCCAGCCCTCTCTCCCTGTATACACAGAGGCTGCCCGGCCCACGGAAACCTCTCCCCTGTTCGCCCGGGCCTATCACGCTGAACAGGCCGCCCGTTCCCGGGTGCAGTACCCTGGGGACTCCCCGGTCTCCCGGCAGGCTTACCCCCTCTCCCAGGCCTACGGGGAGGAAATGCCCGCCGCCCTCTCCGGCCCGGCGGACCGCACCCTGCCCGGCGCCTATCCGGCTGAGCTGGCCGCCCGGATGCGCACCCAGTATCCTCAGACGCCAGGTACTGCTAGTGAAGAACCCCTGGAGATCAGCGCGGACCTGGGCGCGGAGGGAGCCCAGAAGGCTGCGGACGAAGGCCGCTGCGAGACCTGCGAGAGCCGCCGTTACCAGGATGGCTCTGACGACATCAGCGTCTCCTTCCAGACTCCCACCCAGATTGACCCGGACACTGCTGCCTCTGCTGTGCGGGGCCACGAGATGGAGCATGTGGCCCACGAGCAGGCCAAGGCCCAGCAGGAGGACCGCAAGGTGGTCAGCCAGACCGTCACCCTGCACACAGACATCTGCCCTGAGTGCGGCCGGGCCTATATCTCCGGCGGCACCACCCGCACGGTCACCAAGGGGAACTCCCAGCCCGCCCAGGCTGACCAGGCCGAACCCTCCCAGGACCCAGCCGCCCCGGAATCCGGCCAGGAAGAATAAACGGAACCACGGAACACCCAGAAAAGGCCCCGCCGCTTTGGCAGGGCCTTTTCTCTATGCAAATCGTAAAACCATAGCAAAGGCACTTAGGGCTTGGTTTTTTTACGCTGGCGGCCATGCCGCCGGGCTAAAGGGACGAAACAGAAACACCTCTTTGGAACTGCGCTCACTCTATTGCAAGCTCAGTTGATGGTAATGATCCCGGGGTCTGCTATGCACGCCCTATCCCCTTCATGGAGGGTCAGCTGAATCTCCTCCTCCAGCACCAGGTCTCTTCCCGCATAGGCCCGCACTGTCAGCGGCTTGCGCAGGTCCAGCCCGAAATATCCACGGTCCATCAGCAGCAGCCAGCCGTTGTGCTCTGTGCCATCTACCGGTTCTTCGTGATTTACCCCATACTCCCAGTAGGTCCGGTTGTGCCAGCCACTGGAGTCCCCCCGGGTGTCCTGGCGGTCCACCAGCTGGCCATCCTGCCAGATCTCCACCTGCAGGTCCTGCTTCCAGAACCCGGCGGTGGCCAGATACAGCAGAGGCTTCTCTTGGTCCGCGTGGTACTTCTCCACAATCCAGCCCTCCTTCAGCTCCCGGATGGCCTCCACGCCGCAGGCATAGTCCCCCTCTACGGCAGGCTTCACATCCTCCGCCGATCCAATCCGGGCCGTGCCGCTCTGAAAGTCCAGGCCAAACACCGTCCCATACCCAGAGATGTTCTTGTCCTGGAAGGTCCAAATAATCTCCCGGTCCTCCTCGGGGGACAGGCCCGCGTATATGCCCACACTGCGCATCCTGCCATTGCCCACCGAATAATAGGTGCCGCCCAGGCCGCCCATCCTGAGGCCGTCCGCAAACTGGGCTCCTGCTATCGGGCTTGTGCAGTCCTCCGGGAATTCCGCAATAAAGCAGAGGGCCGCCGGGGTGGTGTAGGCGGCAATCAGCTGCACATCCCCCATCTCCAAGCCCTGGCAGTCAACGCTTTGCACCTCTACTTCCTGCTTTTGGGCTGTAAAGTTCAGGCTGAAGGACGTGGAGTTCAGCAGTTCCCCCTGCTCTGAGCTGTACATCCCGCCAAAGCCCAGGCTCACCTCCAGGGTCTCGCTGTCCCGCAGGCTGTCCGGCACCCGGAAGGCCCTTTGCAGCACATAGCGGCCCCGTTCCACCTGCTCCCAGTAGAAGCTGCTCATGTCGCAGAAGCCATTGCCCAGGTTCTCCTCCAAGCCCACCTTGCCGGTGTCCGGGTCATGGGTAACCTGGCTCTCCCCGTTGATCCGCATGTCGTACCCCACTGTCTGCCGGTTTTCAGACAGCTTTCCATAGTCCCTGTCCAGCTCCACTTCCAGCCCGGCAAACACAAAGCTGCCGTCATAGTACACCTCTTTCAGCTGAATGGTGAAGGGCTTCTCTCCCATCCCGTTGGCAGGCACAGCCACAGGCTCCCCCTCCTCTGGGGAGACCGCCTGGGCCAGCTGGCCAAGCCGCCCCTGGGCTGCCAGACGGTCAGGAGTGGCGCCCCAGGCGCTGTTATTGCTGCGGATACTCTCAAAAATCCCGCCGATAAAGGGAATCCCTTCCGCCAGGGCGGGATTGGCGGCGTTTATCCCCAGCAGCAGGCAGAAAGCTCCCGCCAGGCTGGCGGCCATGTACAGGCCCCGCCGGGCCCAGGGCGGCATGGCCCGGTGCTTTCGGGCTGGCAGTTCCTCTGGCAAAGAGGCATAGACTGCCTGCAGCCGCTGGTCCACCACAGCGGGCACGGATTTCAGTTCCAGCTCCTCCCGCAGCTCGCGGGCCCAGACCTCTCTACTTCTCCTCACAAGGCGTTCCCTCTCTTTCCAGATAAATTTTCTTCAGCTTCTCCCGGCTTCTTTTCAACCGAGATTTTACCGTGTTCTCCTTGACCCCCAGCATCTTGGCAATCTCCCGCAGCTTGAACCCGTCCATATAGTGCAGGGTCAGCACCAGGCGGTCATTCTCCGCCAAAGCGGCCAGGCTCTCCCGCAGGTCCAGCTCCCGGTCCTCCGGCAGGCTCTGGGCCTGGACAGCGGGCAGCTCCTCCACCGGCACATACCGGCGGTTTTGCCGCAGCAGGTCATAGCAGTTGCAGATCAGTGCCCGGGTCAGCCAGGTTTTGAAATATAGGGGCTGGCGCAGGCTGGCCAGGTGGGCAAAGGCCTCCAGCACGGTTTCGGCCACCGCGTCGGCCGCGTCCTCCTGGTTGTGCAGAATGGCCAGGGCCGCCCGGGTTAAAGAGAGCTTGTGGCTCTCCATCAGGACGATGAAGGCCTCCTTGTCCCCAGCCTGGGCCCGGCGCACCAGTTTTTCTGTGGATGCGGGCATAAAATCCCTCCCTTCCGTGGATATGTATGGGTTCAGATCAGTACAAACCCGGTGCAAGAAAAGCTTTTCGTTTCTAGGGCATGTTTGAAAAGTCGCCAATACCGTCTTTTTGCTTAAAGCAAGAGCTTTCTGTGTTGGAAATCCTCGCAATACGGAAAGTATTTCTTGCGGTTTCCGCCTTGAAATCTCTTGTTTTGATTCAAAAATCCGGCACTTTCTTTTTTTCAAACAAGCCCTAGAGTCTGTTTTAAAACTCCGAAATACTGTCTGTTTTG
>CAJUPK010000087.1 GCA_910588415.1 uncultured Oscillospiraceae bacterium
AGCGTATGACAAAAGCGGCGGTATCACTCACGATACCGCCGCTTTTGCTTTAGCACTCAAGATATACTAAAAATCCGAAGCCGTCCCCGATTGGAACCGGGTTCGGATTATCATTATCTGGTGCGGGCGACAGGACTTGAACCTGCACGGTGTCCCACCAGAACCTAAATCTGGCGCGTCTGCCAATTCCGCCACGCCCGCATGTGCCATGGTTCTCCTTCTATTATACCGGTTTTTTACAAAAATGCAAGGAAAATCTGCGGAAGGGCTTGCTTTTTTTCTCATTCTGTCGTATTCTAAACCTTGCGGCGCCTGCCGCGGTCAGTCGGAACATCCTGACCTTAAACAATACTAGGGCCTCCCCGCCCTGGGGAAGGCCCCCATAGGAGGAACACAAATGAAAGCAAACAAGTCAAGCAAGCCAAACATCCCTGGCGGAACATCCGGCGGGGTCGGTGCCAAGACCCGGTTTCTGGCTCTCAGCGCGGTGATTGCCGGGCTGTACGCGGCCCTGACCTGGGCGGCGGCCCTGGTGAACCTGGCCTATGGCCCGGTGCAGTTCCGGTTTTCAGAGGCCCTTACCGTGCTGCCTGCCTTCACCCCGGCTGCGGTGCCGGGGCTGGCGGTAGGGTGCTTCCTTTCCAACCTGGCCAGCCCCTTGGGCGTGGTAGACTGGGTATTCGGCACGGCCGCCACGCTGCTGGCCGCGCTGGGCACCATGGCGGTGGGCCAGGTGCGCTGGCGGGGCCTGCCTGTGCTGGCGCCCCTGCCGCCTGTGCTGGCCAATGCCCTGGTTGTGGGGCTGGAGGTCTCCTGCCTTACGGAAGGGGGCTTTTCCTGGGGAGCTTTCTCCCCGGCGGGCTTTGCGGCCGGGGCCCTTTCCGTGGGGATAGGCGAGCTGGTGGTGTGCTATGCCCTGGGCCTGCCCCTGGCGGCGCTGGTGGCTAAGTCCGGCCTGGAAAGGCTTCTGGCCTGACAGCTGGAACCTTTGACATTGGGCTTCGCCCAAGTCCCGTTGACGTTGCCTTCGGCAAGTCACGGAGTTTCGCCCCTGCGCCCGACATTGCCTTCGGCAAGTCGCCGCGCTTGTTTCCCTTCGGGAAATACGGGCAAAACTCCTACCTGGGCGGCTCTGGGGTAGTTGGGTGGTAGCAGGTTGTGGTCCCCTATTGGCCGGGTGATGGCCCAGAAAGGGGTCAAGGGGAACTAGTTCCCCTTGCGTGGTGTGGAGCGGCGCTCCACGGTCTTGCGCGACAGCGCCGGAAACGTCGCCAGACAAGTTATCCATTTTCAAAGAAAATGGATAAAAAAGCTGACGCGTGTCGATGGCCTCCGGACGCACAGGGCGCGTCCTCCGGCAAGACCTTGGGGCTTTGGTCTCGCCTGTCGGCTCGGTCGGTTCGCGGCTTGTCTGCCACTGGCAGACGCTCACCCCACACCCTACCAGGGGCCTGTCTCGTCGAGTTGGCATGCCAACTCGGCGGCTCGGTCGGGTCAGAACGATTGCCACTGGCAATCTTCCCCGCCCCTGGACCGCGCAATAAATTCTCCCATCCCATGCCAACGCAAACGCCAGCCGGCAAGTACCAGAAATCGTTTGATAGGAGGAACCGCTATGCCTGATTTGGATGGACTGAGACGGCGCTGGGAGATCTGGCGCAGAAAGGCCGCTCCCGTGCGGGTGATTGTGGCCAGCTTTCTGCTTCTCATCGCCCTGGGCGCCTTTCTGCTCACCCTGCCTGTCTCCTCGGCCGCGGGCACTTTTTCCCAGCCCCTGGACGCCCTCTTCACCGCCACCTCCGCCACCTGCGTCACAGGGCTCTCTACCGTGGACACCACCACCCACTGGTCCCCGGCCGGGCAGGCGGTCATCCTCTGCCTCATCCAGCTGGGGGGCCTGGGCCTGTCCACCTTTGCCACAGGGTTCTCCCTGCTGGTCCACCGGCGGCTGGGCCTGCGGGAGATGGTGCTGGCCGGAGAGGCCTCTGGCGGGGCCATGCCGGACACGGCCGGGCTGCTGAAGCTGATGCTGGGCTTCACCTTTTTGTGCGAGGGGCTGGGGGCCGGGCTTTTGCTGCTGCGCTTTGTGCCGGAGTACGGGGTAAGGGGAATTTGGCCCTCGGTGTTTGTGGCGGTCTCGGCCTATTGCAACGCGGGGTTCGACATCCTGGGCTTTGTGCCCGGCAACGCCAGCCTGACGGCCTTTGCGGGCGACCCCCTGGTCTGCCTGACCATCGACGGGCTGATTATAACAGGGGGCCTGGGCTTTGTGGTGGTGCGGGACATCTACCTGTGCAAGCTGCTGCCGCCCCTGCGGCGCAAAAGCCGCCGGCGGCTGAACTTCCACTCCCAGGTCTGCCTGCGGGCCACAGCCGCCCTGCTGGCAGCAGGGACCCTGGGCTTTTTCCTGCTGGAATATAACCGCACCCTGGCTGGGATGGGCGTTTTCGAAAAGCTGAACGCCGCCCTGTTTCAGTCGGTAAACACCCGCACGGCGGGCTTTGCCTCTGTGGATATCAGCGCCCAAAACAGCTTTACCAAGGTGCTGTCTGTGGTGCTGATGTTTGTGGGCGGCTGCCCGGGCTCTACCGCCGGGGGGGTAAAGACCACCACCCTGGTGGTGCTGCTGGTCACGGTGGGCTCTACCCTGCGGGGAAAAAGCGAGGCCTCTGTGCTGGGGCGGCGGTTTGCGCCGGGGGTGGTGTATAAGTCCCTGACAGTGGTGCTGCTGGGCCTGGGCGTGGTGTTTGCGGACGCCTGCGCCCTGGTTTTGCTGAACCCGGGCATTGCCTTTGTGGACCTGCTGTACGAGGCGGCCTCGGCCTTTGGCACCGCCGGCCTGACCGCTGGGGTGACCACCCGGCTGGAGCCTGTGTCCCGGCTGCTGCTGTGCGCCACCATGTTTATCGGCCGGGTGGGCCCCCTGAGCTTTGGCCTGTCCATCCTGATGCGCACCAAAGCGCCCCCCTCCATCCTGCCGGAAGGGCGGATGCTCATCGGTTGACTTGCGCCCTTTAGGGCGCAAGTCACGGAGTTTCGCCCCTGCGCGCGAAGCGCTTGTTTCCCTTCGGGAAATACGGGCAAAACTCCTACCCAGGCGGCTTGATGGCAGTTGGGCGATTGCGGGTTGCGGCCCCCTATTGGCCGGGCGGAGCCATTTGCGCGGTCAAGGTGCGTTAGGCACCTTGTGGGGCTTGGGGTGAAACCCCAAGGTCTTGCCCTTACTAGGCGGCGCGTAAGAGCATGGGGAAGCAAAAGGCTTTACACCACACACAGCTGCCCTTAGACCACAAAGGGAGCGCCGCCTAGCAGAGCAGCGCCTTGGGCACAAAGTGCCCAATAGCGGACTTTGACATTGCCTGCGGCAAGTCACGGAGTTTCGCCCCTGCGCGCGAGGCGCTTGTTTCCCTTCGGGAAATACGGGCAAAACTCCTACCCAGGCGGCTTGATGGCAGTTGAGTGGTTGCAGGTTGCGGCTCTCTATTGGCCGGGCGGTATCATAAACCGCTCTATGGCGGCTTGGTGGCTGCCTTCTGCCCTCGTCCTGTCCGCTTGGGGCTGTAACCATAGAACACCATAGAACATAGCGAAAGGCCACCCCTGCTGCCAGGGACGGCCTTTTTGGTTTAGAAAGGGCTGGAGGGGCGGGAAACAGGGCTCAATCGTCGGCCTCTGGGAAGAACTTGGCCGCACGCAGCCGTTCCAGGTCCAGGGTAAAGGCGGCCACCTGGTTGTAGTAATAGGTGCCGTTTTCCGACTCCACCTGGGCCTCTACCACCAGGTCCACCTGGTCGCTCATAAAATTGTCCACATAGTCAAAGCCAAAGACCAGGACAGAGTGCTCCTCCATGTTGGAGCGGCTGCGGCAGCTGACAGACACGTTGGAGTCCCCGTTGTCTATTTTCACATTGTAGCGCCCCACAGCCTCGGCCGACTGCCCGGGGAAAAGCAGGGACACCTGGAAGGCGTTCTCCCCCTCCACAGCCTCTATGGCGGAGACCTCTATGGCCAGGTCCTGGGATGAAATGGAGGCAATCTCCTGGAGAATGGGGCTGGGGTCCAGAGAGGGCATGGCGGTGGGCCCTGGGCTGGCCGGCACCAGGCTGCTTTCGCTGGCGCGGCTGGCCTGGGAGATGCCGGGGGACCGGGGCCGGGCGCCCATGCTGCCCATAAGGGCCGGGCCAATGCGCACGGCGGCGGCCAGCAGCAGGCAGGCGGCCGCGCCCCAGGCAATCCGGGACGCCCAGTGGTATTTCAGCTTTTCCAAAGGCACCTCCACCAGCTGTTCCTCGGGGGGCCGAACAGCGCGGGGGGCCGGAAGGGGGTTTTTTCCATGGGTTTTTTCGGGCTGAGGCTCCGCCGGCTGCTCAAGCCCCAGCTTTTGCAGGGTAAGGGACAAAACCGTGGTTTCGTCCACAGGGATCGGTTCCACATTGCACAGCTCATCGGGAAAGGCCCGGTTTACCAGCTTGTCGATCTCGCTCATAGCAGGCAGTCCTCCTTTAACAAAATTTTTCGCAGCTTCTCCCGTCCCCGGGAGAGCCGGCTTTTTACAGCCGATTGGTTTTTCGCCATGTCGCTGGCAATCTGCCCCACGGTCTGCCGCCAGAAGTAGTGCCGCAGGAAGATCTCCCGGTCCACCTTCTCCATGCTGTTCACAGCCTCTCGCACCAGGCGGCTCTGTTCTTCCTTTTCCGCCCGGCTGGCCGGGGAGCTGTCAAAGATCAGGTTTTCCTCCAGGGGTTCTTCAAACCGCAGGCTGCGCCGCCGCTTCAGGGCAGCGTTGCGGGCCACCACGGCCAGCCAGTATTTCAGGTCGCTGTTGTCCCGCAGCTTTTCGGCATTCTGCCACAAGGCCACAAAGGCGTCCGAACTCAGCTCCTCCACGTCCTGGGGGGTGCTGGCCGCGCCCAAGGTCTTTTTGATGACCGCCGCCACATAGCCGGCATACCGGTGGATGGCCATTTCCAGCGCTGCCTGGTCTTTGTCCCGCAGGCGCACCAGTATCTCATAATCCCAACGCATGGCTGTCGCCTCTCCTTTCCTTTCTATAGGGTAAGAATCCCATCCCGGCGAATATGGTTGCGGGCTGGGAAAAAATTTTTTTCCGGAAAATCCCCCTTGCCAACCAAAGGGCGGAGGTATATCATGATAGGGGGCGGGCCCCGCGCCTGGCCATAGGCCGTATGGCTGCAGGAAGACTGCACAGGCCGGAAAAGCCCTGCCGCCCCCCTCCGGCCCCGTCCCGCGCAAAGGCGTGGGCCGGAACAGCCCGCTGCCCTGGTGCGGCAGCCGGTGTAAAACTAAGGAAAACAAATATACAGGGAAATGAGGGAATGATTATGGAACATAAAGCCATTGCCGCGGCCATCGCGGAGGGGCGGACCGCCCTGGGCCTGGAGCTGGGCTCTACCCGCATCAAGGCCGTGCTCATCGGCCCCAGCCACCAGCCTATTGCCGCCGGGGCCTTTGACTGGGAGAACCGGCTGGAGGACGGGCTTTGGACCTACCGCCTGGAGGATGCTTGGAGAGGTCTGCAGGCGGCGTACCAGCAGCTCTCCCAGGAGGTTTGGGAGAAGTACGGGGAAAAGCTGCGCACCCTGGGGGCTGTGGGCGTCTCCGCTATGATGCACGGCTACCTGCCCTTTGACAAGGAGGGGCGGCAGCTGTGCGCCTTCCGCACCTGGCGCAACACGGTGACCGGGGCCGAGGCGGAACAGCTGACAGAGCTGTTTGGCTTCAACATTCCCCAGCGCTGGAGCATTGCCCACCTGTACCGGGCCATCCGCTTGGAGGAGGAGCATGTGCCCCGGCTGGCCTATCTCACCACCCTGGCCGGGTACATCCATTGGCAGCTCACCGGGGAAAAGGTGCTGGGCGTGGGGGAGGCCGCGGGGATGTTTCCGGTGGACAGCGAGACCTGCGGGTTTGACCAGAACCGGGTGCGGCTGTTTGACGGGCTGGCGGCGCAGAGGGGCCTGCCCTGGCGGCTGGGCCAGGTGCTGCCCCGGGTGCTTTGCGCCGGGGAGGAGGCGGGCCGCCTGACCCCCCAGGGGGCCAAGCGGCTGGACCCTGCCGGCCTTCTGGAGCCCGGCGTGCCCTTCTGCCCGCCGGAGGGGGACGCGGGCACCGGCATGACCGCCACGGACAGCGTGGCCCCCCGCACCGGCAATGTGTCGGCCGGAACCTCTATTTTTGCCATGGTGGTGCTGGAGCGGCCCCTCTCCAAGGTGTACCCAGAGCTGGACCTGGTGGCAACGCCTACAGGCCGCCCGGCGGCCATGGTCCACTGCAACACCTGCACATCCGACCTGGACGCCTGGGTGGGGCTGTTTGGCCAGGCTGTAGAGCGGGCGGGGGCCAGCCTCTCCAAGTCCCAGCTGTACGAAATGCTCTATCAAGAGGCCCTGTCCGCGGACTGCGGGGGATTGCTGAGCTATAACTGCTACTCCGGCGAGCCTGTCATCGGGCTGGCCCAGGGCCGGCCGCTGTTCACCCGCCAGCCAGAGGCGCCCATGACCCTGGGGGGCTTTATGCGGGCCCAGCTGTTTGCGGCCATGGCCCCCTTAAAGATGGGCATGGAACTGCTGCTGGACCAGGAAAAGGCAGCCCTGGACAGGCTCTGCGGCCACGGCGGGCTGTTCAAGACCCCGGTGGTGGGCCAGCGGCTGATGGCCGGGGCCCTGGGGGTGCCTGTGTCCGTGATGGAGACCGCCGGAGAGGGCGGCCCCTGGGGCATGGCAATTCTGGCCATGTACAGCCTGCGCAGGCAGATGGGCTGGGAGGGCTCTTTGGAGGATTACCTGGCCGCGGAGGTGTTCGCCCAGGCAGAGCGCTCTACGGCGGAGCCCCAGCCGGAGGACAGCCAGGGCTTTGCGGCCTTCCTGGCCCGCTACAAGGCCGGGCTGCCCCTGGAAAGCCTGGCGGCCGGCGGGCTGCTGCGGGAGGCCGGAACGTAAAAAAGGGCCCAGGGGTTTCCGGGCTGCCGGGGGGCTTGCGCCCTATGCCTATGATACAATGAGAGGGGACGGATGTCAAGGCGGCAGCCCTGCCGGAAAGAGGCGCTTTTGCCCGCTTTTCGGCTTTGCCCCGCCCTCTCTATTCTGTTTTGCGGCCGCTCTCCCTTGGCAGGGGGCGGCCGCAACCCGCTTGTGCCAATATTGCACATAACCAGCCCGGCCCCAGGGGTAAATCCGGTCATAGCGCTGAAAAATGACTTTTTTGAAAAAACCTCTTTCATTTTTTTGCCTGTCGGCTATAATATGGAGAGTTTCAAAAACACTCCGGCCTGGCTGGAGGAAAAATTTTTAAGCCCCAATGTGTTCGAGGAGGGAAGTTCTTATGTTTCAGCTAAGATGGGTCTGGACGCGCATGGCCGGGTGCCACAAGCGCTATGTGTTCGCCCTGTTCTCCACCGCCCTGCTGGCCGTGATGGCCCTGGGCAACTCCATGATCACGGCCCGTATCATGGACACGGTTTTTAACCCCCTGCAGGAATCCGGCGTGGTGACCCAGGAGGCGGTAGGCCAGTTGACCACCCTGGTGGCTGTGCTGGTGGGGTTTACCCTGGCGCGCACGGGCTTTGGGTATCTCTCGGTCATGACCTACGAGGTCTGCTCGCAAAAGCTGATTTACCAGCTGCGCCGGGACCTGTATAAAAACATGCAGGAGCAGGACCAGGCCTTCTACGGGGTCTACCGCACCGGCGACCTGATGACCCGGCTGACAGGCGACATGGACATGATCCGCCACGCGGTGTGCTGGGTCATCCGGCAGCTGATCAGCTGCACGGTGCTGTTTGTCACCACGGCGGTTACCTTTTTGGTGACAGACTGGCTGTTCGCCCTGTCCATGCTGGCGGTAACGCCCTTTATCTTCTTCTTTACCTTCCTGTTCTCCAAAAGGGTACACCCCCTGTACGTGGAGCTGCGGGAGAAGCTCTCCCGGCTGAACACCGCCGCCCAGGAGAACATCTCCGGCAACCGGGTGGTAAAGGCCTTTGCCCGGGAGGACTATGAGATTGCCTGCTTTGACGAGAAGAACCGGGAGTATAAGGAGGCCAACAAGACCGCCTCTCTGCTGTGGCTGAAGTTTAGCCCCTACATTGAGACCCTGTCCCAGTCCCTGTCCATTGCGGTGCTGCTGGTGGGGGGCCTGTTCCTGATCAACGGGCGCATCAGCATTGGCACCTTCACCATGTTCAACGGGCTGACCTGGACCCTCTCGGACCCCATGCGGATGCTGGGGATGCACCTGAACGACCTGCAGCGGTTCTTTGCCAGCTGCAGCAAGATCATCGAGCTGTACTACGCCAAGTCCACCATCACCAGCCGGCCGGACGCGGTGAAGCCCCAGGGCCGCCTGGAGGGCCGGGTGGAGTTTAAGTCCGCGGGGCTGAAGCTGCACGGCGCCCAGGTGCTGCAGGGTGTGGACCTGACTGTGGAGCCTGGGGAGACCGTGGCCATTATGGGCCCCACAGGCGCGGGCAAGACCTCTCTGGTAAGCCTGATTCCCCGGTTTGCGGACGTGACGGAGGGCGAGGTGGACATTGACGGGCTCTCTGTGCGGCGGTACGACCTGAAGGCGCTGCGGTCCGCCATTGGCATTGCGACCCAGGATGTGTTCCTGTTCTCTGACACAGTGGATGGCAACATTGCCTATGGAGACAGCGAGATGCCGGAGGACCAGGTAAAGCGCTTTGCCAAAATGGCAGACGTGGACTTTGCCGAGAAGCTGCCCCAGGGCTTTGACACGGTGATTGGCGAGCGGGGCACCGGGCTTTCCGGCGGGCAGAAGCAGCGCATTGCCCTGGCCCGGGCCCTGGCTGTGCGGCCCAGCATTTTGATATTGGACGACACCACCAGCGCGGTGGACCTGGAGACGGAAAAGTACATACAGGAACAGCTGGCAAACCTGGACTTCCCCTGCACCAAGCTGATTGTGGCCCAGCGCATTTCTACCACCAAGCGGGCGGACAAGATTGTGGTGATTGAAGATGGGAAAATTACGGCGGCCGGCACCCACCAGGAGCTGTCGAAACAGCCCGGGTATTACCGGGAGGTGTTCCTGCTGCAGAACGGCGCAGAGGAAGAGGAGGCGGTATAAATGGCGCGTAATCGCTTTGATGTGGACGAGAACCTGGAAACACCCTTTAATATAAAGCATCTGCTGCGGGCGGGCACCTATATTGGCCGCCACAAGAAAAAGATGGGCCTGTCCCTGCTGTTTTCCGCTATTTCCGCGGCAGCGGGGCTGGTGGGGCCCCTGCTGGTGCAGCGGGGCATCAACGTGTCTGTGCCCAACAAGGACGTGAAAGAGCTTGCGCTGCTCTCTGTGTGTATGCTGGCGGCCATTCTGACCTCCATTCTGTTTGCCAGGGCCCGCAGCAAGTACATGATCGAGGTGGGGCAGGAGATTATCTATGACATCCGCAAGGACCTGTTTGAGCACCTGCAGAAGCTGCCCTTCCAGTTTTACGACGACCGGCCCCACGGGAAGATTCTTACACGGGTCATCAACTATGTAAACAGCGTGTCAGACGCCCTGAGCAATGGCATCATCAACTTTGTGCTGGAGATTTTCAACCTGATTTTAATTGCGGTTTTTATGCTGATCTGCGACGTGCGGCTGTCCCTGGTGGTGATGGCCGGGGTGCCCCTGCTGCTGGTGGTGGTCTTCCTGATTAAGCCCGCCCAGCGCCGGGCCTGGCAGGACGTGTCCAACAAGAGTTCGAACCTGAACGCCTATCTCCACGAGAGCCTGGACGGCATGAAGATTACCCAGGCCTTTACCCGGGAGGAGGAGAACGCGGGCATTTATGACCGGCTGAACAAGAACTGCTACCGCACCTGGATGCGGGCCCAGTATACCTCTAACCTGATCTGGGTGTCTGTAGACAACATCTCCACCTGGGTGGTGGGGGCCATGTACCTGGTGGGCCTGCTGACCCTGGGGCCTGGAATGCAGATTGGCACCATTATCGCCCTGGCCTCTTACGCCTGGCGGTTCTGGCAGCCCATGCTGAGCCTCTCCAACCTGTACAACACCTTTATCAACGCGGTGGCCTATCTGGAGCGGATCTTCGAGATGCTGGATGAGCCTGTTACCGTGGACGACGCCCCCGGGGCCGGGGAACTGCCCGCCATCCGCGGCGGGGTGGAGTTCCGGGACGTGACCTTCTCCTACGACGGCACGGTGAACGTGCTGGAGCACTTCGGCCTGCAGGTGAACCCAGGGGAGTCGGTGGCCCTGGTGGGCCCCACAGGCGCTGGCAAGACCACGGTGGTAAACCTGCTGTCCCGGTTCTACAACCTGAACGGGGGCGCGGTGCTGCTGGACGGCCACGATATTTCCCAGGTGACCCTGCACTCC
>CAJUPK010000088.1 GCA_910588415.1 uncultured Oscillospiraceae bacterium
ACCTTGGGGCTTTGCCCCAAACCCTACCAGGGGCCTAACGCCCCTGGACCGCGCACAAAGCATAGGATTCAAGAGCGAAATACGGCCGCTGGCTGTTACAGCTGCAGGCTGGCTAATTGCTGGAAGTTCTCCCGCAGGGCTGGGTACAGGCTGCGGTATACCCCATAGACCTTTTCATATTTCCCCACGTTCTCCGGGATGGGCTGCTGAGGCGGATTGACCTTCACCAGCTGCTCGCAGGCCGCCTGGACAGAGGGGTACAGCCCCGCGCCCACGGCTGCCAAAATAGCCGCGCCCAGGGCCGGACCCTCTTTGGACTGGACGGTTTGGACCGGGCGGTTATACACATCCGCCAGCATCTGCCGCCACAGCAGGGAGGTGCCGCCCCCGCCGCAGGCCAGCATCTGCTGGGGGTCCACGCCCATCTGCCTCAGTACTTCCAGGCTGTCCCGCTGGGAGTAGACCACGCCCTCCATCACAGCCCGCAGCAGGTCGCTGCGCAGGTGCATGGCGGAAAGGCCAAAGAACACCCCCCGGCAGTCTGGGTCCAGGTGGGGGGTGCGCTCGCCCATAAGATAGGGCAGGTACAGCAGCTTGTTGCATCCAATGGGGGACTGCTCGGCCTGTCTGTCCAGCAGCAGGTAGGGGTCTATGCAGAGCCCCTGGGCTGAGATGATCTCGCTGTAGCAGAAGTTGTCCCGGAACCACTTCAGGGACAGGCCCGCCCCCTGGGTGACGCCCATCACATGCCAGGCCCCGGGCACCGCGCAGCAGAAGGTATGGACCCGGCCCTTGGGGTCAATGGCAAGCTGGTCTGTATGGGCAAACACCACGCCGGAGGTGCCCAGGGTGGTGAAGGCCCGGCCATCCTGAACCACCCCGGTGCCCACGGCAGCGGCAGCGTTGTCCCCAGCGCCGCCCACCACCGGGGTGCCGGGCCGCAGTCCGGTGAGCTGGGCGGCCTGGCTGTGGACCACGCCCGTCACCTCCGGCGACTCATAGACCCTGGCCAGCAGGGCTGGGTCGATGTCCAGCTTTTCCAGGACCTCCTGGCTCCAGCAGCGGTGGGGCACATCCAGAAACTGCATACCGGAGGCATCGGAGACCTCGGTGGCAAAATCGCCGGTAAGCATGTAGCGCACATAGTCCTTGGGCAGCAAAATATGGGCGCACTCCCGGTAGATCTCCGGCTCGTGGTCCCGCACCCACAAGAGCTTGGCGGCGGTAAAACCTGTCAGCGCCGGGTTGGCGGTAATCTCAATCAGCCGCTGGGCCCCCACTTTTTCGGTGATGTCCCCGCACTGCCTGCCGCTGCGCTGGTCGCACCAGATGATGGAGCGCCGGAGTACCCGGCCATTTTTGTCCAGCATCACCAGGCCGTGCATCTGGCCGGAAAGGCCCAGGCCCTTCACGTCCTGGGGGTCCACGCCGCTTTTCTCCAGCACAGCCCGGCAGGTGTGGGCGGCGGCCTGCCACCAGTCCTCCGGGTCCTGTTCGGCCCAGCCGTTCTGGGGCTGGTACAGGGGATATTCCTCTGCGGCGCTGGCGATGACGCTGCCGTCCCTGTCAAAGAGCACGGTTTTTGTGCCGCTGGTGCCCAGGTCTATGCCGATGATATACTCCATAGTTGTCTCTCCTTATAATAAATGAATGTGAGTACCCTTATTTTCCACCTTTTTTCTGTTTATGTCAAGCTATACTTTTTGAGAGCAAAGGGAAAAGTTTTGTTCTTAGTCCGCCAATTCTCCAAAGCGATGGCTTTAAAAATAGCACACGAGTGGACTATATTTTCCCATTGTGTACTTGGGGCTTGCGCGGAAAACCGCTTTGTGCTATATTAGGAATAGGGAAATGGAGCTGTCCGCTTCTTATAGGAAAGGAGACTGACCATATGACAGGATATGACGCGGTCATTATTGGCGCGGGGGTGACAGGCTGTGCCATTGCCCGGGAGCTTTCCCGGCGCGTGGGCCGCTTTTTGGTATTGGAAAAGTGTCTGGATGTGTGCGAGGGCACCAGCAAGGCCAACTCGGCCATTGTCCACGCTGGATTTGACGCGGAGCCGGGCACCCTGAAGGCCCGGATGAACCTGCGGGGCAACGCCATGATGGACCAGGTAGCCCAAGAGCTGGACGTGCCTTTCCGGCGGGTGGGAGCCCTGGTGGTGTGCCTGCGGGAGGAGGAGCTGCCAAAGCTGCGGGCCCTCTATGAGCGGGGCCTGGAAAACGGCGTGGAGGGCCTGTCTCTGCTTACCGGGGAGGAGGCGCGCCAGATGGAGCCCCACCTGACCGGGGCTGTGTGCGGCGCCCTGTGGGCCAGGACCTCGGGCATTGTGTGCCCCTTTGAGCTGACCCTGGGCCTGGCGGAGAACGCGGCCCGCAATGGGGTGGAGTTCCGGTTTGACACAGAGGTCACTGGGCTGGCGGCTTTGGAAGACGGGGGCTGGGTTTTGGAGACCAGCAGAGGGCCTGTGCAGGCCCGGGCGGTGGTCAACGCCGCCGGGGTCTATGCCGCGGACCTGCACAACCAGGTCTGCGGGGACCCGCTGCGCATCACCCCCCGCAAAGGGGAGTACTGCCTGCTGGACCGCACCGCCGGGGGCCATGTGGGCCGGACCATCTTCCAGCTGCCGGGGGCCATGGGCAAGGGCGTGCTGGTGACCCCCACGGTACACGGCAATCTGCTGCTGGGTCCTACCGCCGCCGATGGGGAGGACCTGGCGGAGACCGCCACCACTGCCAGCGGCTTGGCCGAGGTGGCGGAAAAAGCCGCCTGGGGGGTGGAGGACGTTCCCATGCGGCAGGTGATCACCTCCTTTATGGGCCTGCGGGCCCACGAGGCAGGGGACGACTTTGTGCTGGCAGAGAGCGCCCCTGGCTTTTTTGACGCGGCGGGGATCGAATCCCCGGGCCTGTCCAGCGCCCCGGCTATTGGGGTACACATGGCGGGCCTGGTGGCGGAGAAGCTGGGCCTGGAAGAGAACAAAGACTTCTGCCCCATCCGCAAAGGCGTGCCCAAGATTGCGGACCTGCCTTTGGAGGAGCGGGCGGAGAAGATACGGGAGAATCCCCTGTACGGCAGCATTATCTGCCGGTGCGAGGAGGTCTCGGAGGGGGAGATTTTGGACGCCATTCACAGCACCTTGGGGGCCAAAACCCTGGACGGAGTGAAGCGCCGCACCCGGGCCGGCATGGGCCGGTGCCAAAGCGGCTTCTGCTCGCCCCGGGTAATGGAGCTTATCGCCCGGGAGCTGGGCCAGCAGCTGGACGATGTGCGGAAAAGCGGGAAGACTTCCCAAATCGTGCTGGAGAAAACCAGAGGGGAGGGGCAAGTATGAACCAGTCGTATGACCTGGTGGTGATTGGCGGCGGCCCCGCCGGGCTGGCGGCAGCCATTGCCGCCCGGGAGGCCGGGCTGGCGGATATCCTGATTTTGGAGCGGGAGAAGGAGCTGGGAGGCATTTTGAACCAGTGCATCCACAACGGCTTTGGCCTGCACACCTTTAAAGAGGAACTGACCGGGCCGGAGTATGCCGCCCGGTACATAGAGAGGGCCAGGGCCCTGGACATCCCCTGCCGGCTGAGCGCCACGGTGGTGGACCTGCAGCGGGAGGCGGAGGGTCTGGCGGTTACTGCGGTCTCCCGGCAGGAGGGCCTGTCGGTCATCAAAGCCCGGACTGTGATTTTGGCCATGGGCTGCCGGGAACGGCCCCGGGGGGCCTTGAACATCCCTGGCACCCGGCCTGCAGGGGTCTTTTCCGCGGGCACGGCCCAGCGGCTTGTGAACCTGGAGGGCTGGCTGCCCGGTAAGCGGGTGGTGATTTTGGGCAGCGGGGATATTGGGCTGATCATGGCCCGGCGCATGACCCTGGAGGGGGCCAAGGTGCTCTGCGTGGCGGAGTTGATGCCCTACTCCGGGGGACTGAAGCGGAACATCGTCCAGTGCCTGCAGGACTATGATATTCCCCTGAAGCTGAGCCACACCGTGGTGGACATCCAGGGCAGGGAGCGGGTGGAGGGAGTTACCCTGGCCCGAGTGGGAGAGGACCTGAAGCCCATCCCCGGCACGGAGGAGACCTTTGCCTGCGATACGCTGCTGCTTTCCGTGGGCCTGCTGCCAGAGAACGAGCTGTCTAAAGCAGTGGGGGTGGAACTGTCTCCGGTGACCGGAGGGCCAAAGGTGAACGAGAGCCTGGAGACTGGCGTGCCCGGGGTGTTTGCCTGCGGCAATGTGCTGCATGTCCACGACCTGGTGGACTATGTGTCCGAGGAGGCGGCAGAGGCTGGGCGCCGGGCGGCGGACTATGTGCTGGCCGGGGGACAGAGGACTTCCCAGGGGGAGATTCCCTTGACGCCCGCTGGGGCCGTGCGCTATACAGTGCCCTGTGCGGTGGATCCCAGCCGCATGGCCGGGGACCTGCTGGTGCGGTTCCGGGTGGGGCGCAACCTGCGCCGGGCGGTGGTTACAGCCCGGGCCGGAGACCGGGTGCTGCTGCGCCGCCCCCGGCCTGTGATGGCCCCTGGCGAGATGGAGCAGATCACCCTGAAAAAAGACTGGCTTACAGGCGGGGAGAGGGAGATTGTCATAGAGGCCAGGGAAGAAAAGGAGGAGGCATAAAACATGGCTGTAAGAGAACTGACCTGCATCAGCTGCCCCCTGGGCTGCCCGCTTCAAGTAGAGGTGGACGGGCAGGGCGCAGTGGTGGCCGTGACCGGGAATACCTGCCGGCGGGGCGAGGACTATGGCCGCAGAGAGGTCACCGCGCCGATGCGCACCATCACCTCCACCGTGCGGGTGGAGGGCGGCACAGGGCCAGTGGTCTCTGTGCGCACCAAGGGCGAAGTGCCCAAGGGGAAGATTTCCGCGGTGATGGAGGCCATCCGCCAGACCCGGGTGCAGGCCCCGGTGCGGCTGGGGGACCTGCTGGCCGAGGACATTGCGGGCACCGGGGTGGGGCTGATGGCCACCCGGACTGTGGAAAGGCGGGAGGAGTAGCGTGGGAATGGAAGGGATTACCGCTGTGCTGTTCGACCTGGACGGCACGCTGCTGCCCATGAGCACCGAGGAATTTACAGGGGCCTATTTCCGGCTGCTGGCCCAGAAGGCCGCGCCCTATGGCTATGAGCCAAAGACTTTGGTGGACGCGGTGTGGAAGGGCACCAAGGCCATGGTGGAAAACGATGGCTCTATGGAAAACGACGCCCGGTTTTGGCAGGCCTTTGCCTGGGAGCTGGGGGAGGATATCCGGAAGCTGCGCCCCGTGTTCGACCAGTTTTACGCCCAGGAATTTCACGGGGCCAAAGCCGCCACCCAGGCGAATCCCCTGGCGAAAGAGGCGGTGGAGGGTCTGAAGGCCAGGGGGTATGAGGTGGTTCTGGCCACAAACCCGCTGTTTCCCGCCGTGGGGGTTGCCACCCGGCTGAGCTGGATTGGCCTGGAGCCAGGGGACTTCCAGCTGGTGACCAGCTATGAGAACTGCTCTTACTGCAAGCCCAATCCGGCCTATTTCTCCCAGGTGCTGGAGCGGCTGGGAAAGAGGGCGGAGGAGTGTCTGATGGTGGGCAACGATGTGCGGGAGGACGGCCTGGCCGCCCGGCAGGCAGGGCTTTCCGTATATCTTATCACCGACTGCCTGGAGAACGCTGGCGGGGCGGAGGCTTCCGGCTTTGCCCAGGGAAGCTTTCCGGAGTTTATGGAGTGGGCCGGGCTGGCGTGAAAGGCGGCCTGAGAAAGTTTCTCTGCTCTGTTTAGAGTCTGTTTGAAAACCGGAGAAATGCTGGATTTTTGGCTAGAAATGAGGGATTTCAAGGAAAGAAACCGGGATCACCGAAAGCTCCATTTCTGGTCAAAACAGACAGTATTTCGGAGTTTTAAAACAGACTCTAGCGTGTTTTCCTTTTCTTTGACCCAGTTTTGGGTATACTCCCATCATATAGATGAAAATAAAAATTCAGGAGGTATTTGCTATGTCTGTTCTGACCATTACCAAGGATAATTTTGAAGCGGAGGTTCTGAAGGCCGATGTGCCCGTGCTGGTGGACTTTTGGGCCGAGTGGTGCGGACCCTGCCGGATGTTCTCTCCCATTGTGGATGAGTTTGCCGAGGAGAACCAGGGCAAAGTCAAGGTGGGCAAGGCCAATGTGGACGAGCAGCCCGAGCTGGCCGGCCAGTTTGGCGTGATGAGTATTCCCACGGCCATTCTCTTTAAAAATGGACAGGTGGCCGCCACCTTGGTGGGCGTGCAGCCCAAGGAGAGCCTGGAGGAGCTGCTTGGCTGATGGAAGAGCTGTATGATATGCTGGTGGTAGGCGGCGGCCCGGCGGGCTACACCGCCGCCCTGTACGGGGCCAGGGCCGGGCTGACGGTGCTGGTGCTGGAAAAGCTGTCGCCCGGCGGGCAGATGGCCACCACGGATGTGATTGACAATTACCCTGGGTTTCCGGAAGGGGTAAACGGCTTTGACCTGGCCATGAAAATGAAGGAAGGAGCCAGCCGCTTTGGCGCCCAGACAGTCTCTGCCCAGGCGGCCAAGCTGGAGCTTTCCGGGCCAGTCAAGCGGGTCCACACAGCCAAGGGGGTCTATGAGGGCAAAACGGTGGTGCTGGCCACTGGCGCCCGCCCCCGGCAGCTGGGCCTGCCCAACGAGCGGGCCCTGCGGGGCAAGGGGGTTTCCTACTGCGCCACCTGCGACGGTATGTTCTACCGGGGCAAGACCGTGGCTGTGGTGGGCGGCGGCAACACCGCTGTGGCTGACGGGCTGTATCTCTCCCGGCTGTGCCAGCGGGTGGTGATGATCCACCGGCGGGACCAGCTGCGGGCGCCCATGCTGTGGAAGGACCGTCTGGAGACTGCCGGGAAAACAGAGTTTTGGATGAACTGCCAGGTGCAGGAGCTGCTTACCCACCCGGAAAGCGGCAGGCTGCGGGGGCTGATCGTCCGGGAGAACACCAGCGGCCGCTGCCGGGAGCTGGACTGCGAAGGAGTGTTTCTGGCTGTGGGACAGACCCCAGAGACAGAGCTGCTGAAGGGAATTCTGCCCCTGGACAAGGGGGGCTATGTAACAGCCGGAGAGGACACCTGCACCGCCCTGCCGGGGGTGTTTGCCGCCGGAGACCTGCGGGCAAAGCCACTGCGGCAGATCGTCACCGCGGTGGCGGATGGAGCCACGGCTGCCGCCAAAGCGGAGGAATATCTCTCCCAATAGCCCCTGGAGAGACCTGCGCGCAAAACCCATAGACACAAAGCGGACCAGAGAAGAGTCCAAGGCCCTTCTCTGGTCTGTTTGCTGGCTGGAGGACGGTCTCCTTACCGCCTGCCGCCCCCGTTGCCGGGATTGGGCAGCATGTTGTAGTTGTAGCGGGGCCTGTCGTTGGGCATGTAGAAGTACACGAATTTGATGGAAAAAATATCGCACACAATAAAGTTGTTGGCAGGCTCATCGTACAGGGTGACAAAGCTGCGGCCCACAAAATAGAGCATCCCCTGCTTGCGGACGATCTGCCCGGTGCCGATGAGGAACTCTATCACCACAAAGTTGCCCACGTTCTGGGACAGGATCATCTGCATGGAGCCCCGCATTTCCTCTGAGTCAAAGTCCTCCTGGGGCGGGTGCTCAAAATTGTCCATGGCCGCGGCGCCGTCAGCCTCTCGCATAAAGTCGGCCCGGCTGGTCAGCCGCCGCATGGCCGCAGAGCGGCGGCCGCATTCTCTTGGATTGTTGTTCATTCACATGACCTCCTTGATTGATTGGTCAGGTCTCCGCGTATTCCGCTGTGGGGTTGTAGAAACAGTGGTCCCCCAGGCGGATGACGAAGCGGCCCACGGCCGAGGGGAAATTGTCCCGGCAGGTGGGCCGGTAGGGGTTGAAGTACCACAGGGCAAAGCCCAGGTTGGTGAGCCGGTTTCCGGCAATGGCCCAGTCGGCAATGTCATAATGCACGTCTGTGGGCCGCATGTTGTAGATGTTCTGCATGTTGTACTGGCCCCCCACCATCTCCATCACACAGGTGAACTGCCGGGGCTGGTACACCACTTCCCGGATGGTATACAGCCTGCCGTACTCGCCGTAGGTCACCTGCACCCGGTTCATCACCACGCAGGCCACGGCCCGCATACCGGTGTCTCCCTCTCCCCCCGCCTCGCACTCAATGATGCGCGCCAATATCTCCCGGTCAGAAAACGCCACCGCGCTCCCTCCTTTCCAAAATAAAGATAGGCAGGCCCCCAAACAGCGGCGGCCGCCCTATGGCCCCTGCCGCTGGGGCGGACCGCTCCGGGCCCGCCAAACGCCCCAGTAGAACAGCGCCGCCAGATTGGGCAGGGCCATCAGGCCGTTGAAGGCGTCCCCCAGCTGGAATACCGCCCGCAGAGGCAGCAGGCAGCCCAGGGCCGCCGCCAGGGCGGCCAGGCAGGGGTAAAGTCCCCGGCCCCTGCCGCCTGTAAGATACAGCAGCCCTTCTTTGCCATAGCAGCTCCAGGCAATCACCGTGGCCAGGGCAAAGAGAGCCGTGCAGGCCGGCACCGCCAGCCCGCCCAGGTTCCCCAGGGCCGACTGGTAGGCAAAAAAGGTCAGCTCTGCGCCCTGCAGGCCCTGGCCTTCCGGCAGGCAGCACAGCACGCACAGGCCTGTGACCGTACACATCACCAGGGTGTCGGCAAACACTTGGAAGATTCCCATGCCCCCCTGCTCCTCCGGGCTGTGGCCCTGCAGATCCTGGTAGGCAAAGGCGGAGCTGCCCAGGCCGGCCTCGTTGGTAAACACCCCCCGGGACACCCCGGCCTTCATGGCGATGAGCATACCGGCCGTGCCCCCGGCCCCGGCCCGCAGGGAGAAGGCCCCCTGGAACACGCTGGCCACTGCCCCTGGCAGGCGGTCCCGGAACACCAGCAGTACCCCCAGGGAGGCGGCAAAAAACAGCAGGCTCATGGCGGGCACCAGCTTTTCCGTGATCTTTACCGCGGCTCCCAGGCCCCCCCGGGCCACAAAGAACACCAGGGTTCCGGCCCCAGCCGCCGCCAGTCCCACAGGCAGGCCGAAGTCCTGGCAGGCAGCGGCAAAGGCGTTCATCTGGGCCAGATTGCCCATGCCCAAAGAGGAGAGACAGCAGCCCAGGGCATAGGCCAGGGCCAGGGGGCGGCCCAGCCGCCCGGCCTTTTCTATGTAGGAGAGGGGGCCGGGAGCTGGGGGCTTTCCTGCCCTTTGACAGGAGGAGCGGAGCTTGGCGGAAAAATAGTTTTCCGCGAACACGGTCATCATGCCCAGCACTGCGGAGGCCCACATCCAGAACAGGGCGCCGGGCCCCCCTGCGGTGATGGCCGCTGCCACACCCACGATGTTTCCTGTGCCAATGGACCCAGCCAGGGCTGCTGTCAGCGCCTGGAACCGGGTGGTGCCCGGTGAGGAGCCGGGGAGAGCCCCAGAGGGCTTTTCCTGGCCATTGCCGCCATGCTTACCGCCGCCCAGGGCGGCTTTCAGCCAGCGGCCAGGGTGCAGCAGCTGGTAAAAGCAGCTCTGGTAGGAAAACCAGGCCCCGGCGGCCAAAATCAGCAGCAGCACAGGCCAGCCCCACAAAAGGTTCCGCAGGCCCTCCAGCAGGCGGTCAATCTGTCCGGGCAAGGCCATCCACCCCGCTTTCCACGCCTAAAAAGTCCCCGGCGGCCCGGGCCAGCCCCTGGGCAATCTCCTCCACGTTGTTGACCAGCCAGGCCTCGTCCTGGGGATTGTCGTGGTAGCCCAGCTGCACCAGCAGAGCCGGGGCTTTGGCGTCGCTGAGCTCCTGCCGGGCAGGGGTGGGCACCAGCTCTACCAGCTCTGGCTGGGGGTACAGCTTCCGCAGGCAGGCGGCAAACCCTTCGGCGGCCTGCCTGCCCGCAGGGCTGTAGGCATAGCAGTACACCCCCGCGCCCTTGAGCCGGGCCTCCAGCTCTGCGGGGGCGGCGTGGCTGGAAAGGGAGAGCAGCAGGCCGCAGTCGCCAGGGGGCTGTTCGCCCTGAACCCCCAGCACACAGTCCACCCCCAGCCCGGCCAGAGCTTTTTGTAAAGCGGCGGCAATTTTGTGCATCCAATAGGCCTGGTCGCCTCCGTTTGGATAGCTTTCTGGCCGCGCCGAGGGTCTAATATACACTTTGGGCATAGGGAAACGGCCTCCTTTCGCAAGTCCTTTGGCGTTTATGGGGCAGAGA
>CAJUPK010000089.1 GCA_910588415.1 uncultured Oscillospiraceae bacterium
AAGGGGAACCAGTTCCCCTTGACCCCTTTCTTGGCTGCCGCCCAGCCAGCATAGAACCATTACCTCCTACTACCTAACTACCCCAGAGCTGCCTGGGTAGGAGTTTTCCGGTACTTTCCGCAGGAAAGGCGACCGCTTCGCGGTCGAGGGAAACTCCGTGACTTGCGCCCCGCAGGGCGCAACGTCATCCACTCCTCGCAGCCTTTGAAAAGGCTGGCGAAACTTTTACCTTTGCCCTCAGAAAGTATAAATTGGAATAGCTAGGGCATAGAAGCCCCCGCACCCTCCTCTTTGGCAGTTGGGAAAAGCTTGCTGCCCACAAAGCACAGGGTAAAGGAGACCAGCATGGCCAGGCAGGCATACAGGGGGCCGTCCGGGGTGGTGAAGCCAGAGAGAGCCGCGGGCAGGAAGGCGGTCAAAAAGCCCCCCAGCATCCCCGCCCAGGCTCCGGCGCGGTTGATGCCCTTCCAGTACAGGGACAGCAGGTAGGGCGCCAGGAAAGAGCCGGAGATGATCCCCCAGGAGTAGGACATCATCTCCAAAATGGGGGTGGGATAATTGGCGATGAAATAACTGAGCACCACAAACACCAGGCACAGCACCCGGGTAAAGGCTGTCAGATTCTGGTCGTCCAGCTTTTTGGAGAAGGGCTTCACCAGGTCCATGGACACGGTAGAGCAGGCGGTGAGGGTGATGCTGGACAGGGTGGACACCGATGCGGAGATCAGCAGCACCAAAATCACCCCGATGAGCAGGTTGGGCAGTCCGGCGCTGTCCAGCATCAGGGGCACCAAGAAGTCCTTGCCCCCCTCCGGCATGGTTTCTCCAAAGAACAGGTGGGAGAAGGAGCCGATAAAATACCCGCCCCCAGCCACCAGCAGGGCGAACACCGTGGAGATGACAGTGCCCCGCTTGACCTCCTTTTCGTCCCGGATGCCATAGTACTTGTGGACCATCTGGGGCAGACCCCAGGTGCCGAAGCTGGTCATCAGAAGGGTGGAGACCAAGGCCACAGCGGCCTTGCCGGAGAGGGGAGCCATGGCATGGCCCTTCATGTACTCCGCCATGCGGGACAGCCCGGTGGACAGGCCGCCTACCTGGGGGGAGAGCACCACCAGCACAATCAGAGCGGAAACGCCGACCATCATTACAAAGCCCTGAACAAAGTCTGCCTTTAAGGTAGCCATATAGCCCCCCAGCACCAGCAAGAGGGCCGAGGCAATGGCAATGATAATCATGCAGACCTGCTCGTTAATGCCCAGAATTACAGAACACACGCTGGTAAGCCCCTTGTACACAGAGGCGGAATAGGGAATGAGAAACACGAAAATCACCACGCAGGAGAACAGCCGCATGGCCGGGCTGCCGAAGCGTTTCTCGAACAGCTGGGGCATGGACTTGATATCGTGCCTGCGGGTATAGTCCCGGGTGCGGTTGGCCAGTACCAGCCAGGCCAAAAGGGAGCCAAACACCGCGTTGCCAACGCCCACCAGCACGCTCCACAGGCCATAGCTCCAGCCAGAGCCGCCGGAGTAGCCGATGAACATGACAGCGGAAAAATAGGCCGTGCCGTAGGAGAGGGCGGAGATCCAGGCCCCGGCGCTGCGCCCACCCACAGTGAAGCCGGACATGTCGCCGCCCTTGCGGGAATAGAGGATGCCTACTGCCAGCATAAAGATGGCGTAGACGCCGATGACAGTCCAGATGGTCATTTGTTTGTCCATAGAATGTACTCCTTCATAGGTAAGGTATGCCTGCCAGCACCGGCTGCTTTAAGACTTTAGCTGTCGGTATTGTGAACATTATATTACAAAAGGGAGAGATTTGTCAACTTGGCGTTGGCCGCAGGGAGTGTCCGAAACGCAGCTTTTTGACGATGTTTTGGCCTCCGGCGGCTCAGGGGCTTCGCCCCCAAGGCCCCCACCACCTTTGAAAAGGGCGAGGGTCCCCCGGCTACTTGGCTTTGCCAAGTAGAGGGACCGTCCCGAGCCGACTGAACCGACGAGTTGGTGTGCCAACTCGATGAGACAACGAAACTTTTTGCTTTTTGGCTGCCGAAAGGTTTCTCCTTTAACAACTCGGTTTGGACACTCCCTTGGCCGCAAGAGCTTCCATCTTTCCTGGCAAGGACAGATTCCCCCTTGAGCAGGAGCTGAAAAGGATATAGTGAACGCAGTTCCAAAGTGGGATCCTCCTCTTTGGAACCAGGCAGCTTGGCAGCCCAGCTTAAAAATCGGAGTGTACCGAATTTTTAACAGCGCTTGCTATATTCCCAAAAGATGGAACGCCAAGGCTGGACAACCGGGGGCTTTTCGCCTATAATAGGAATAACCTGTTGGAGAGCCAGCGCAGCTGCCTATGGACAGGTTCCAGGAAAGCAAAGGGCATAGGGGCGCTATGGGCTGCGGATTTACCCTTTGAGACGCCGCGGGCAGCGCTGTCCGCGGCAAAAGGAGGAGAACCATGAAAACGGCGATTGTGACCGATGGAAAATACAGAAGCTCCATTGCCGCTGTGCGGGCCTTGGGCCGGGCTGGCTGGCGGGTGGTGGCAGTCCAGGCCAAAGAGGACGTACAGGCCCCGCCGCCGGTGTTCGCCTCTGTCTACACAGCGGAGACCCGTTGGATAGAGGGCAGCTGCCAGGACCCTGGCTATGGTGAAAAGCTGCTGGACTTGTGCCAGTCCATGGGGGATGGGCAGCAGCGCCCTGTGCTGTTCTGCGTGGGCGCGGTCAGTCTGAATGCTGTGGCAGCCCAGCGGGAGGCATTTGCCCAAAAGGCGGACTTTCTGGTTGCCGGACCCCAGGTGCTGGACAGCCTGAACGACAAGGAGCAGGTTCAACGGCGGGCGGAAGAGCTGGGCCTGCCTGTGCCCAAGCAGTATTTTGGCCCGCCGGAGGCCTATCCGGTGGTTGTGAAGCCCCACTGCGGGGAGAAGTTCGGCCTGAAGGCAGCGGACCGGTATAAAATCGCCCGGAACCCAGAGGAGTATCAGGCCGCCCTGCAGGCCCTGGCCCCCTATGACCCCTCGCCCATTGTGCAGGAGCGGGTGGAGGGTGACGGCTGCGGAGCCAGCCTTCTGCTGGACCGGGAGGGACGGCTGGTCTGCGCCCTGTGCCATCGGCGGGTGCGGGAGTATCCCATCGCGGGAGGGCCCTCTGCCTGCTGCGTCAGCGAGTATGACCAGGACCGGGTGGAGAGGGCCCATCGTCTGCTCCGTTCCTTCGGGTTTGTGGGCGCGGCTATGGTGGAGTTTAAGGGGGACAGGCTTTTAGAGGTGAATCCCCGGATATGGGGGAGCTTCCCCCTGACAGAGCGGGCGGAGAGCCCTTTCGCGGCGCTGTATGCCCGGGCGGCGGCAGGAGAACGGCTGGACTATCAGCCGGAGGACTACCGGGCAGGGGTGAAAATGCGCTTTTTGCTGAACGACACCCTGGCCACCCTGAGCCTGCTGAAAGCGGGACGGCTGGGTCCGGCCCTGCGGGGGATAGGAGACATGGTTACGGCCCAGGAGGCCCTGAAGGCCAAGGACGACCCCCAGCCCCAGCGGGCGTATATCCGGCAGGCTCTTAAACGGGGGAAATGATTGTTCTGCTGGGAGGGGGGCTTTGCGTTGCCTGGGTAGGAGTTTTCCGGTACTTTCCGCAGGAAGGGCGACCGCTTCGCGGTCGAGGGAAACGCCGTGACTTGTGACTGAAGGGTGCAATGGCATCCGCTGTTGGGCCCGTAGGGCCCAAGGCGCTGGTAAGCTGGGCGGCGCTTGCTCTGTGGTCTACAGGAGTGTGGAGA
The DNA here is from genome assembly GCA_910588415.1 of uncultured Oscillospiraceae bacterium. Classification (GTDB taxonomy): domain Bacteria; phylum Bacillota; class Clostridia; order Oscillospirales; family Acutalibacteraceae; genus Acutalibacter. Next base: position 3,789 of record CAJUPK010000089.1, read on the forward strand.
GGACATTTGTTTTCTGCTTCCCCGCTTTCTTTGGCGCCGCCTGGTAAGGGCAAGACCTTGGGGCTTTGCCCCAACCCCCACCAGGGGCCTGACGCCCCTGGACCGCGCAAATGGCCATCGCCCAGCTGATGTAGGACCACTACCCCCTTATTACCCAGCTGCCCCAGAGCCGCACATAACAGTTAGAAAGGAGTTTTATAAATGAAATTCACCAGAGGATATTGGCTGAACAAGCCCGGCGTAACAGCCGCGGACTGCGTCCAGATTCGCCAGGTGCGGGTGGAGGACCACAGGGTGTACCTGTATGCCGTGCCCTATCCCCAGGACGAGCGGGGCATGGGAGGCCCGGTGCTGGAGATGGCCATCAGCTCGCCCCGGCCGGACATCCTTCGTACCCAGGCCTGGCACTTTATAGGCAGCGCCCAAAAGGAGCCAGCCTTTGAGCTGGAGACCCAGGACTACCCCCTGGAGGTGACCGAGACCGAGGAGGGCGTTGTCATTGGAAGCGGCAGGACTCAGCTGCGCATTACCAGAAGTCCCGCCAGCTTCACCTACTACTATGACGGAAAGTTTTTGACCAAGCTGGGCGACCGGTTCGGCCACGCCATGCTCAGCTATATGAGCACCCCGGAGGGCCCCTTTATGCGCTGCCAGCTGGACCTGGGCCTGGGGGAGAAGATTTACGGCCTGGGAGAGCGCTTTACCCCCTTTGTAAAGAACGGCCAGGTGGTGGACCTGTGGAACGAGGACGGTGGCACTTGCTCGGAGATCTCCTACAAGAATATTCCCTTCTATCTCACCAATCGGGGCTATGGCGTATTTGTGAACACCAGCGGGCCCGTAAGCTATGAGCTGTGCTCCGAGGTGGTCACCCGGGCCCAGTTCTCCGTGCCGGGGGAGAAGCTGGACTTTATGATTATTGGCGGTGGGGACCCCAAGACCGTACTCTCCCACTATACGGCCCTTACCGGCCGCCCGGCCCTGCCCCCGGCCTGGACCTTCGGCCTGTGGCTTTCCACCTCCTTTACCACCAATTACGACGAGGACACAGTCAGCCAGTTTGTGGGCGGCATGGAAGAGAGGGGCCTGCCCCTGCATGTGTTCCACTTCGACTGCTACTGGATGGCGGAAAACGAGTGGTGCAATTTTGAGTGGGACCCCCAAATGTTCAAGGACGCCCCGGGTATGCTCCGGCGCCTGAAGGACCGGGGCCTGAAAATCTGTGTGTGGATCAACTCCTATATTGGCCAGAAGTCCCCGCTGTTCCAAGAGGCCATGGAACACGGCTACCTGCTGAAGCGGCCCAATGGGGATGTGTGGCAGTGGGACCTGTGGCAGGCGGGCATGGGCCTGGTGGACTTCACCAACCCGGCGGCCTGGAAGTGGTACCAGGACAAGCTGCGGGGCCTGCTGGACATGGGGGTGGACTGCTTCAAGACGGACTTTGGCGAGCGCATCCCCACGGACTGCGTCTACTACGACGGCAGCGACCCGGTGCTGATGCACAACTACTACACCTATCTCTACAATAAATGCGTGTTTGAGCTGGTGGAGGAGTATAAGGGCAAGCACGAGGCCTGCCTGTTTGCCCGCAGTGCCACAGCGGGCGGGCAGAAGTTCCCGGTACACTGGGGCGGCGACAACTCCTCCAACTACCTGTCTATGAGCGAGAGCCTGCGGGCAGGGCTGTCTCTGTGCCTCTCGGGCTTTGGTTTCTGGAGCCATGATATCAGCGGCTTTGAGGGCACAGCTCCAGCGGACGTGTACAAGCGCTGGGCCGTCTTCGGCCTGCTGTCCACCCATTCCCGGCTGCACGGGTCCAACTCCTACCGGGTGCCCTGGCTGTTTGACGAGGAATCGGTGGACGTGGTGCGGAAGTTTACCAAGCTGAAGTGCAGCCTGATGCCCTACCTGTACACTGCCGCTGTGGAGACCCACACCACCGGCGTGCCCTCTATGCGGGCCATGCTGCTGGAGTTCCCAGAGGACAAGGTGTGCTGCGACCTGGATATGCAGTACATGCTGGGCGGCAGCCTGCTGGTGGCCCCGGTGTTCAGCAAAGAGGGGGAGGTGGACTTCTACCTGCCGGAGGGCAAGTGGACCAATCTGCTGGACAACCACACCCTGCAGGGCGGCGGCTGGCGGCAGGAGGTCCATGGCTTTATGAGCCTGCCCCTGATGGTCCGGGAAAACACCATTTTGCCCATGGGCGCCCATGATACGGACGTGGACTATGACTACAGCAGGGACCTGACTCTCCATATATTTGAGCTGACCAGCCAGGCCCAGACCTGTGTGGCGGACAGCAAAGGCCGGGAGTTCCTGCGGGCAGAGGCAGTGAATGCCAGCGGCCGCGTGACTCTAAGCTTTGAAGGAAAAGCGGAAGGACTGCGGGTGCTGCTGCGAAATGTGGAGGCGGTCAGCGGCCTGCAGGGCGCCCAGGCGGAGAAAACCGGGCTGGGCCTGCTGCTGAAGGTCAATCAGGAGCTACAGAACGTGAGCTTCACTCTATAAAGCCGGACGCCTATCAGATTGGACCTGGGGCCCGCGGGCGTAAAGAGGGACGGCTGGAACAGGGCCGGAAAAGCCTGCCCCGGGCAGTACGGCTGCCCTTCAAAGCGGAAGCTGGAAGACTTTGTTCCGGCTTCCGCTTTTTTTTGGGCGGCTTGGCAAAAATTTGGCCGGGATTCACACAAAATTCACTGGTTTTTCTTGCTTTTGCCACAGATACGGGGTACAATACACTTGGCATACATTGGCAATCGTCCAGCGGGCGGTTCCCTGTGCCGGAAAACAAGATTGACTGGATAAGGAGTAGGGATATGGCTTCTGGAAAGATTTTAATCGTGGACGATGATACCAATATATGTGAACTGCTGCGGCTCTACATTGAAAAAGAGGGATTTGAGGCAGCCCTGGCTCATGATGGTGAGAGCGCCCTGAAAAAGTTTGAGAGCTTTTCGCCGGACCTGATTTTGCTGGACATCATGCTGCCTGGCCTGGACGGCTGGCAGGTGTGCCGGGAGATCCGCAAAAAGTCCTCCTGCCCCATCATTATGCTTACTGCCAAGGGCGAGGTGTTCGACAAGGTACTGGGCCTGGAACTGGGCGCGGACGACTATGTGGTAAAGCCCTTTGAGACCAAAGAGGTTGTGGCCCGCATCAACGCGGTGCTGCGCCGCAGCGGCAAAAGCGGCGAGCGCCAGAACGACAGCAAGGAGGTCTCCTACGACAAGCTGGTGATCAACCTGACCAACTATGAACTGAAGGTGGACGGCGTGCAGGTGGACACGCCCCCCAAGGAGATGGAGCTGATCTACCACCTGGCCTCCAACCCCAACCGGGTGTTCACCCGGGACCAGCTGCTGGACGAGGTGTGGGGCTTTGACTATTACGGAGACAGCCGCACAGTGGATGTACACATCAAGCGCCTGCGGGAAAAGCTGGAGGGTGTGTCGGACAAGTGGACCCTGAAAACAGTGTGGGGCGTGGGCTATAAGTTTGAGGCAAAGGACTGAACCAGCCATGCAGAGAAGCATATTCCGGCGGTATCTAAGCATCACCATGGTCATCATTTTTCTCAGCTTCACCATGCTGGGCGGGGTGATGATGGCTTTCTTCGGCCAGTTCTGGCAGCAGGAGAAGAAGGACCTGCTCTCTCAAAACGCCCGGTCAATCTCCGGCATGGCCAGCCTGTACCTGACGGAGAAAAGCCCCGGCAAGTTCCAGCTGGAGGCGGACGCCCTGCGGGGCTTTATCGCCAGCTTTTCCACCAGCATAGACGCGGACATCTTCATCACGGACTTGGAGGGCCGGGTGCTTTTGGGCAACTATGCCAACAGCGGGCTGGAGGGCCTGGACAAGGTGCCGGAAAGCATTGTGGCCCAGGCCGCCCAGGGCATGTACGAGGGCCGGGGCAGCCTGAACGGGCTGTACCGGGAGGGCTACTATATCATCGGCGTGCCCATGACCACCCGGGACAACGGGCCCAGCGTGGGCGTGGTGTTTGCCGCCACCAGCCCGGCCACCATGAACGCCATGCAGCTGGAGGCTTTCAAGATCTTCCTGCTGGCGGCCGTGGCCGCACTGACCGTGACCTTCTGCGTGGTGGGCCTGTTTGCCTACCGGCTGGTGAAGCCCCTGCGGCAGATGTCCGCGGCAGCCCGGAGCTTTGGCGCGGGAGACTTTTCTGTGCGGGTGCCAGTGACCAGCGCGGACGAGCTGGGCCAGCTGGCCCTGTCCTTTAACCATATGGCAGACTCCCTCTCCAACTCGGAGGGGATGCGCAGAAGCTTTATTGCCAATGTGTCCCATGAGCTGAAGACCCCCATGACTACCATCGCTGGGTTTATTGATGGAATCCTGGACGGGACCATCCCCCGGAAAGAGCAGGACAAGTACCTGCACATTGTGTCTGACGAGGTGAAGCGCCTGTCCCGGCTGGTGAAGTCCATGCTGGACCTGTCCCGCATTGACAGCGGCGAGATGAAGATTCACCCCGTGCAGTTTGACATCACCCACACCCTGGTGGCCACACTGCTCACCTTTGAGCAGAGCATTGACGAGAAGCGGATAGAAATTGTGGGCCTGGAGGACGCTGCGCCCATACAGGTCTTTGGTGACCAGGATCTTTTGCACCAGGTGGTGTATAATCTGGTGGAAAACGCGGTAAAATTTACCAATCAGGGGGGCAGTATCCGGGTGCTGGCCGCGGACAGTGTGGATAGGACCACGGTGATGATTGAGAACACCGGGCCGGGCATTGCCCCCGAGGACCTGCCGATGGTGTTCGACCGGTTTTATAAGGGGGACAAATCCCGCAGCCGGGACAAAAACGGCATGGGCCTGGGCCTGTACCTGGTGCGCACCATTTTGCAGCTGCACGGGGGCAACATCCAGGTGGCCTCTGCCCAAGGGCAGTTCTGCCGGTTCCAGTTCTATCTGCCCAAGCCTCAGGAGGCGCCCCGACTGAAGGACAGCCAGCAGAAGTCGAAGGACAGCCAGCCTCGTCTGAAAGAGTCCAGAGGCCGGAGAGGAAAAAAGGCGGAGCCAAGGCCAGAGGCCAGAGAGGCAGAAACAGAGGGGCAGACCACAGCAGAGCCAAAGCCAGAAACCGAAAAGACTTTACCGGACTTGGGGCCGGAACCAAAGCAGGAGACCGAAAGGAGCGGGGAAGATGAATGAGAATCAAAACGCCGGGCCGGGCTGGGAGCCAGAGAAAAACCAGCCTGTGAACAGCCCGGCGGAAGAGCAGGAGGCAGACTTTACGGAGAGCCCGGCAGGAGGATCGGAAGAGGAAAAGGACCGGACAGAGACAGGGGACAGAGTAGAGCCGGAAGAAGCCATAGAGGACGGAGAGATTTCCTCTGTGCCGGAAGAGATTCTGGCGGGGACAAAGCCGGAAGAATATGGAGAAGGGGATGTGGAGGACAGCCAGGCCGGGCCCCTGGAGCCCCTTCCCCCAGAGAGCCAGGAGCCAGTGATGCCTCCGCTGCCGGAGACGCCTGCGGGGCCAGAAAATGGGATGGGCGGTATGCCAGTCCAGCCTCCCGCGGGGCCCTGGGCGTGGGCGGGGCAGCAGCCCTATCCGGCTCCAGGACCCTATCCCCAGGGATGGCAGGCTCCGGCTCCCTATGGCCCGGGCGTTCCCTATGGCTATCCCCCTTACGGCCCGGCCCCTGGGACGGCACAGCCCGTACAGCCCCAGGCGCAGGCTGCCCCTACACAGCCCCAGCCCCCGGCAGGGTACGGGTACTATTACCCGGTTTACTATGCCTATGCCCAAGCTGGGCAGGCTGGGCAGCCAGTGCAGCCGCCTGCAAAGCGGAAGAAGCTGGCCCTGGGCGCAAAGGTGTTCCTGTGGATTGCCGGGGTGCTGACCGCTGCCGGGCTGATTGGCGGGATTGCCTTCTTTACTGTCAAAGCCCTGGGGGAGAGGCCCAGTGAGCCGGACTATGGCTTTGGGTATGACAGCCCCTTCCAGGACCCGGAGGAAAAGGAACCGGAAAATCAGGAGCCGGAGGAGGACGAAGACCCGGACGAGTCGGAAGAGGTCCCCCGTCCCCAGGTGGACGTGACCCCCAATACCGAGGGGATACAGATTCAGGAGAAGCCCTTGACAGAGGTGCTGGACGCCGAGGCCGTGTACAACCAGGTGGTGCCCTCAACGGTTACAGTGGCGGCAGAGCTGACCCGGGACGGACAGACCGGGGAGAGCACGGGCACGGGCATCATTGCCACCAGCGATGGGTATATTATCACCAACTCCCATGTGGTGCTCAACTCCAAAA
>CAJUPK010000090.1 GCA_910588415.1 uncultured Oscillospiraceae bacterium
ATGTTCAATATTTTATGTGTGGGAGACGTGGTGGGCAGCATTGGCTGTGATTTCCTGCGGGAAAAGCTGCCTGGCCTGAAACGGCTGAAGGCTGTGGACTTCTGTATTGTCAACGGAGAGAACTCCGCGGACGGAAACGGCGTCACCCGGGGCTCTTTGCAGCACCTGCTGGACAGCGGCGCGGATGTGGTGACCACTGGCAACCACAGCTTTCGCCGCAAGGAGAGCTATCCCTTGTACGACAGCTGCGAGTACCTGCTGCGCCCTGCCAATTTTCCTAGCAAAGCCCCGGGCCATGGCCTTTATATTGCCGACTTGGGCCGGGTACAGGTGGCGGTCATCAACCTGATGGGGACCGTGTACCTGGAGAGCCTGCGCTCTCCCTTCGAAACCCTGGATGAGCTGCTGGCCACTCCCGGCCTGCCCCGGCTGCGGGTGGTGGATTTCCACGCGGAGGCCACAGGGGAAAAACGGGCCCTGGGCTTCTATGCCGACGGCCGGGTGACCGCCCTGTTCGGCACCCACACCCACGTGCCCACTGCCGACGCCTGCCTGCTGCCCCAGGGCACAGGCTATATTACGGACGCGGGCATGACAGGCACCATTGACTCGGTGCTGGGGGTGAAGCCGGAGATCATCATTGGCAGGTATGTCACCAAAATGCCCGCCCGGTTTGACCTGGCCAAAGGCCCCTGCAAGCTGGACTGCGTGCTCTTTACTGTGGACGAGGCCACGGGCAGATGCGCCCATGTGGAGAGGTTTACTATCAGCTGACGGCACGGCAGGCAGGATTAGGACTAAAGACCCCGGTACCCATAGAGTCCAAGAGGCGGCGAATACGGGTAGAGTAAACGATGGAAGCTTACTTGTATAATAGCGCAGCTGGATACGCCCTAGGCGAAGTTTTTCTTGACACGCCAAAACAAATGTTCTATAATGGGAACAACAAGCTTGCCATGCCAAGAAAAATCCGCAGGGAGGTACCCTATGCAAGCCTATGAGACCATGATTGAGACCGACCGCGCCCTTATTAAGGCAGGCGGTCCTCAGAAAATGACAGAGGCCCGGAAGCAGCAGGTGGCTGGGATACTGCTTTCCGCCCAAAGCACCGGGGACCAGGTCCAGCGGTATTCTGCTGGCGTGCGGCGCACCAGCCAGGGCAAGGGCGCCAGGCTCTACCCGGAGTGCTTTATACCGTCCTATCATGAGGGAAAAAAGCGGAAGACCCTCTTGAACCAGACCCCTAAAACCCAGATTTTTTTCGCCAATATGTATGAGCTGGAGCTGGTCCGGCTGCTCTGCCTGCTGGCCCCGGAGGACCAAAAGGTGATGGCCCTGCGGGACAGCGTTTTGGGCAGGCTGAAGACCACCTGCTTTGGCAGCCAGGATGACGGGGTGGGGGAGTGCTTTGATACCTCCCTGGTGGTCCTGCGGTTTCTGGGCACGGCCGCGCCAGGGGAGACGGGCTGGATACAGAGCCGCATGGAGAACTACCTCCGGCACAAGGACGACAGAAAGCGGCCCTGGTTCTCCCAGTGGTACTACTGGCTGTGCCTTTCCGAGATTCCCCTTTCCATAGCCGGGCCAGAGCTGGAACAGAACCTGCCCCCCATGCTCCATTGGCTGTGTAACCGCAGCTTTGTCATGCACAGCGAGCAGGACCGCACGGTACACCCGGTGTGCGCCTGCCTGCTGCGCAACGCGGTGGCCCGCTGCCCGGAGTATGCCTATATCAAGGACCGCAAGCCCTATATCAGTAAGAAGGACGGCCGCCTGTATATGGACATGCAGGCAGAGCCCAGCCAGAGTCCGGCCTGACGCAAAATTCGGGGAGAGGGGCGAAAAATAAAAGGAACCGCAAAGGGGGCCGCGTTTTTTTCAACAAGTCCTAGGGGAATACTTGTAATTTGTGCTCTTCTGTGTTACAATACCATAGAATGGATGCAGGTCTTGCAGAGACAGAGCAAGCCGCAGACTATGTGAGCAGTGCGGGCTCCTGTGGACCCGCTTTAACGCCGCTTTACGCCGCCGGGTCCGCCGGGCCGCGTACGCAAAGATAAGGATGTGTTTCCCTATGATTCAAGGCGCTCAGCTGAAAAACGCCATTATCTCCGGCTCCAATAACATTGCGAAATACCGCAAGCAAGTCAATGACCTGAATATTTTCCCTGTGCCGGACGGCGACACAGGCTCTAATATGTCTATGACCATCGGCGCGGCTGTAGCCGAGCTGAAAAAACTTCCGGATACGGTTTCCGCCAGCGAGGTGGCTAAAAAGGCCGCCTCCGCCATGCTGCGGGGCGCCAGGGGCAACTCCGGCGTCATTCTCTCCCTGCTGTTCCGAGGCATTTCCAAAGGGCTGGAAGGGGTAGAGATGGCTGGCTCCAAAGAGCTGCTCCACGCCCTGGACCTGGGTGTGGAGGAGGCCTACAAGGCAGTGACCCGTCCCACTGAGGGGACGATTCTCACCGTGGCCCGAGTGGCTGCAGAGCAGGGCCGGGAGGCGTTTAGCCACGGGGCGGAAGAGCCTGTGCGGGTGTGGGACGCTGTATGTATGGGAGCCGCCAAGGCTTTGGAGGAAACCCCGGAGCTGCTGCCAGTGCTGAAGCGGGCTGGCGTGGTGGACGCCGGCGGCCAGGGTCTGTGCCTGATTTTTGAAGGGATGCTCAGCGTGTTCCGGGGAGGCATTATCATTGAGTCAGGCATGTCCGAGGAGGAGCGGGCCCAGGAGACGGCCGAGTTCTTCCGCAGCGCTGCCGCGGAATTTGACAGTGAGATTACCTTTACCTACTGCACGGAATTTGTGATCGGCCGGGACAGGGAGATCGTCAAAGATCCCCTGGACCTGCGGCTGCACCTGGAGACCATTGGCGACTGCGTGCTGGTGGCGGACGACGAGGAGATCATCAAGGTCCATGTCCATACCGAGGACCCGGGCGATGCCCTGCAGGCAGGTTTGCAGTATGGCCAGCTGCTGACCGTGAAGATTGAGAACATGAGGGAACAGCACCGCCAGCTGAATGCGGCCCAAACGCCCTCTTCCCAGGAGGCTGCGGCCCCCGCCCCTGTGCTGGAGCGACAGGAGCCAACAGAGGAGCTGGGATTTATCTCTGTGGCGGCAGGCGATGGCCTGAAGAGCCTGTTCCTAGAGCTGGGCTGCGCGGTGGTGGTCAGCGGCGGGCAGACCATGAACCCCAGCACCGAGGACATTTTGCAGGCTGTGCTGGCCACTCCCGCGAAGAAAGTTTTTGTGCTGCCCAACAATAAGAATATTTTGATGGCCGCGGAGCAGACCATCCCCCTGGCGGAGGACCGGGAGGTAATTGTGCTGCCCACCAAGACCATCCCCCAGGGCCTGGCCGCCATGCTGGCCTTTGACCCGGACGCCTCTGCGCAGGAGAACCGGGAGTCCATGCTGGAAGCAGCGGGAAATGTGGACACAGGCCTGGTCACCTTTGCGGCCCGGGACTCTGAGTTTGGCAGCGAGGCCATTCGCCGGGGGGATATTCTGGGCCTGAAGAATGGCAAGCTCCACTATATTGAGAAGGACCCCATCTCCACCTGTGTGCGGGTGGCCCGGTCCCTCTCCACCAAGCAGACCTCCTTTATCACCCTGATTTACGGCGAGGGTATCACCGCCGACCAGGCCCAAGAGGCCAAGCGGCAGCTCTCCGCCAAGGTCCACTCCGATGTGGAGATCAACCTGGTAGAGGGTGGCCAGCCTGTGTATTACTTCATTATTTCTGTAGAGTAAGAACCTGCCAAAAAAACAGGGAGGAGAAGGCCCGCTGGCCTTCTCCTGTTTTTTCAGGAAACAGGGTCTTTTTAGGTGGTAGTATGTCCTCGTTGTTTGCAATGGATATTCAAAAGTTAAAAGGCGTGGGCCAAAAGCGGGGCCAGCTCTTTGAAAAGCTGGGTGCGCCCACTGTGGGGGACCTGCTGCGCCTGTATCCCCGGGACTACCAGGACTGGACAGAGCGGCTTCCCATTGCCCAGGCCCCTTTGGGCGAGGTCTGCGTGGTGCGGGCAGAGGTGCTGCGGGTCCCCTCCCAGGTGCGCCTGCCAGGGGGAAAGCTGCTGTTTCGTACCACTGCCACGGACGGGGAGACAGACATGCAGCTGACCTTTTTCAACAACCGGTATATTCCCAAACTGCTGGAGGAGGGCAGAACTTACCTGTTCCGGGGAAAAATGCAGCGGGTGAAGGGCAGCTCTGCCATGACCTCCCCGGAGTTTGTCCCGGAGGAGAGGGAGCAGGAGATTGTTCCCATCTACCCAGCCACAGCGGGACTGGGCTCCCGTGTGGTCGCCGGGGCTGTCCGGAACGCCCTGGCCCTTGTGCCAGAGGCCCCAGGGGACCCCTTGCCCCCTGCCCTGCGGGAAGAGTACCAGCTCTGCCACCTGGGCTATGCCCTGGAGAACATCCACTTTCCCCGGTCCCAGACAGACCTGGAGATTGCCCGGCGGCGGCTGGTGTTTGAGGAGTTTCTGGTGCTGCAGCTGGGCCTGCTGCAGATTAAAAGCGGGCGGCGGGAGAAGAACCTGCACCCAGTCACAGGGGAATACCCGGAGGAGTTCGCGGAGCTGCTGCCCTTCCGGCTGACTGGGGCCCAGCAGCGGGCCATTGCCCAGGGGGTGCAGGACATGGCGGGGCTGTCTCCCATGAACCGGCTGGTGCAGGGGGATGTGGGCAGCGGCAAAACAGCTGTGGCGGCCGCCCTGTGCTGGACGGTGATCCAAGGGGGATGGCAGGCGGCTTTGATGGCCCCCACGGAGATTTTGGCTGCCCAGCACCACCAGTCCCTCTCCGCCCTGCTGGGGCCCGCAGGGGTGCGCTGCGCCCTGCTGACAGGCAGCCTGGGCGCGGCCAAGCGCCGGGAGCTGCTGGAGAGCCTGGCCGCCGGGGAGATCCATCTGGTCATTGGCACCCACGCCCTGATCAGCGAAAAGGTGGCTTTCCATGGCCTGGGCCTGGTCATCACCGACGAGCAGCACCGCTTTGGGGTCAACCAGCGGGTGGCTTTGGCCCAGAAAGGAGCCTCGCCCCACCTGCTGGTTATGAGCGCCACGCCTATCCCCCGCACCCTGGCGCTGATGGCCTATGGCGACCTGGATGTCTCTGTGCTGGATGAGCTGCCCCCAGGCCGCCAGACCATAGAGACCTATCTCATTGACTCCGCCAAGCGGGACAGGGCCTTCCGGTATGTGCAAAAGCACCTGGACCAGGGGCGGCAGGGGTATCTCATCTGCCCGCTGATTGAGGAGGGAGAGAGCGGCATGATGAGCGTGGACGCCTACGCCGAAACAGTACGCGGGGCCTTTCCCCACACAGCGGTGGGGGTGCTCCACGGCAAGATGAAGCCAGCCCAAAAGGAGCAGGTAATGGAGAAATTTGCCGCCGGGGATTTTGGACTGCTGGTGGCCACCACTGTGGTGGAGGTGGGGGTAGATGTGCCCAATGCCGCCATTATGCTTATTGAGAACGCCGAACGCTATGGCCTCTCCCAGCTGCACCAGCTGCGGGGGCGCATTGGCCGGGGCCAGTATCCCTCTACCTGCATTTTGATCTCGGACAACAGCAGCCCAGAGACTTTGGAACGGCTGCGGCTGTTTAAAAGCACGACCGATGGCTTTGCCATTGCGGATGCGGACCTGAAGCTGCGGGGGCCGGGAGATTTCTTCGGCCAGCGGCAGCACGGCCTGCCCCAGCTGAAGATTGCCAGCATGACCATGGACCTGGACCTGCTGCGCCAGGCCCAACGCTGTGCCCGGCGGCTGTTCCACAGCGGCGGCCTGGAGGGGGAGGAGTACCGGAAGCTCCGGGGGGAGATACAGCGGCTGTTCGCCAAAACAGGCGGCCAGCGGGTGGCCTTGTAGTCCCCAAAACCCAGAAAAGCCCAAACAGGAACCAGCCAGCACACCGGAGACATGCCGTCTTCCGGGCGCTGGCTGGTTTATCTTTTTTATAAAGTCTTTCTATCCATATCCCCCGGAAGTTTGTGAGTCTATGGCTTGCCCTCCCTCCGGATGAAAGCCGCTGTCTGCGTCTGTTCCAGCAAGGTCCTCCTCCCCGGGGTTTGCCGGAGGGGGCGGATTCTTTTTTTCTCCAGATTCCGGCATACTGTCTGTATACCCGGCGTCAGAGCCGGACTCCGGCATAGACCCGCTGTCCGCCAGGAAGAAGCCTTTACTAGCGGCAGCGGTAAGACCCAGCTCTTGGGGATCCACGTCTGCCCCCACCAGGCCCCCAATAGCCTGGGCGCCATCGCCCAGCCATTTCCGGCCCAGGTCCGGGATGAGCACCTTCCCGGTTTCCAGGTCCACCAGTTCCAAGCGGTCAAAGGCGTCTGTAAGCAGGCCCTCCGGTGTGATCAGCCAATCGGGATAATAGATCTGGAAGGTCATAACCCGGCATGGCAGGTCCTCTGCAGCTGGCAGGCTCATGTCAAACTCATAGTAGCTGCCATAGTCGTCCTCCGCCGCGTCGCAGCCAGTGGTCACATTAAAAGTGGTAACTGGTTGCATGTCCAGATAGGCGTTTACAAGCAGCTGGCGGTTGGCAAACGGATCCTGATCGGCCAGAGAGAACACAGCGCAGAGGCGGCCGCTGGCTCCTATCTCCGCCAGGCTGAAGTCATCGCAGGCCAGCAGCTGGTTTTCGTCAAAGTCCTTGACCCGGCTGTAAAGCCGGCTGGTGTCGGCCTTTACCCGGTCCTCCTCCAAATAGTGCTCAGAGGCATAGACCCGGCCAGTGCTTAGGTCCAGAGTGAATTCCGCTGTGACCCGGCTCAAGAAGGGGAACTGGCCGAAAACAGCCTCTTGGGAAGGGTCTGGCAGGGGCGTTTCGTAGAGAGTCAGCAGCAGGGGCCCGGATACATCCCGGGGATTGCTGTCGCTTTGCACCACAAAGGTGCCGCGCAAGGTGCCCGTTTGCTCCTTAAGCACGTCATCCCAGGGGTCCAGCTCCATGTGGTCCAGATTATACTGCATGGGCTCGCCCTTCAGATTGGTCACCTGGAGGAAGGTTCCCAAAAGCCCGCTGTTGTCAAAATAAGAGAAATTAAAGGAAACCAGAGTGTTATCCACCAGGCCGGTAAAGGGGATGTCCAGCTGGAAGCTCATCTGGCTGGGGCTGTAATCCACGGACTGCAGCACAACGCCGTTGTCTGCAGCCTGGGGACGCAGCACCCGGTTTCGGGCCGTGTCCACAACCACCGGGAACTTTGCCGCAAAGCCCGCGGACCAGGCAAAGGTGACTGGCTCTGTCATCCCATTGTCCAGGTTCTGGCTGTTGTCCACCAGGGTCAAATCCGGCAGGCTGAGCGAAACCGCCAAATTTTCCCCCATATTCTCCTCATTGGCAAGGTTCAGCCGCCAGCTGGCCGTAAACCGGCCGCTCTGCCCGTCCCGTACAAAGTTGGAGAGATACCCGGTGTCCGACGCGGCCTGGCCGTTTTCCCCAGCCGCCTGCAGGGTGGCAGAGTCGCTCAGGCCCAGATAGTTCCCATACTCGCTGTCCCAGTGGGGGCTTCCCCCGTGGAGATAGCAGTTGTCTGAGAAGTTGCTCATCTGCATCAGGCCGTCGCTGGTCAATTCCAGGCTCAGGTCCAGGTACAGGAAGCGCCCGTCGCTCCAGGCGTCCTCCACGGTCATGCTGCCGGGAAAATCCCCCTGGCTCTCCAGCCGGATTTTCTCAAAGGCCGGACGGGGGCTGGGCTGGGGAAGGCTCTCCTCCGGGGGCTTCTTCTCCCCGTTGATGGCGGAGAACACAGGCCCCAGGCCGGGAAGAGCCTCTGTCAGCTGGGGATAGGTGGTGTTCACGCCCAGAAGGGCCGCAAAGGCAAGCACCAGCACAGCGGCGGCTGTGGCAGCCGTGCGCACCAGGGAGAGCACAGGCCTGTGGCGCACAGGCATCTCCTCCGGCAGCTCCCGGCAGGTCTTTTCAATGGCCCTGCGCAGGGACTCCGGCATCTGCTCCACGCCGTATTCCTTGGCCAGCTGGGCCTGAGAACTCCGACCTCGCTTCAGCCCGCTGCTGGGTTCTCCTGGGGGCTGGCTGGTGTTTTTACTGGGGCGGCTGTCGGGAGGTGGGATGGACAGAATCTGTTTAAGCTCCTTGACAGGGAGCTCTTCTCTGGGCTGGCTTTTCTGCCGGGGGGAAGACTCCGGGCGGCTTCTCCCGCTGGGGCCGTTTTTGCCATGCCGGGCGTGCCGGCCGTGTTTCATCATCGCCATTGATAGCCCGCCTCCTGTTCTCTGCGCTCAAAGGTCTCTTTAAACTTTTTCCTGCCGTGGACCAGGCGCATTTTCGCCGCGCCCTCGCTGATGGAAAGCAGCTTGGCAATCTCCTTCACAGGCAGATCGTTCAAGTAGTAGAGGGTCAGGATCAGCCGGTCGTTTTCCCCCAGGGCGGCCAGAGTCTGCTGCACGTCTAGGGACAGGTCCCGGTCGTCTGTGCGGCCCTCTTCGGGCAGCAGGTCCAGGGGCAGCAGCCCCTTGCGCTGGCGGAGGATGTCATAGCAGCAGTTGATGACCACCCGGGTGAGCCAAGTTTTGAAATAAGCGGGCTGGCGCAGGGTGGAGATCTTGTAAAAGCACCGGCAGACCGCCTCCTGCACCGCGTCCTCCACATCGGTCTCATTGTGAAGAATGGCCTTGGCCGTGCGGTACATGGCCAGCTGATGGTCTTGGACCAGCCGCAAAAAGGCGTCCTTGTCGCCGTTTTGGGCCTTGCGCACCCATTTATCCATAAAAACTCCTCACCACTTTCCGTATCCGGTCTGCTTTCCCTTGTCCTCTTGGCTATTAGACGGAGCTGCGGACCCAAAAGTAAGGGAAAGATAAAAAATATTTGTGAACAAACAGGAAAAGCCCCTATTCGGTGTATATCTTGGCAAGGCCGCCCTCGCTGGTCTCCCGGTATTTGCTGAACAGGTCCCGGCCTGTCTCATACATGGTTTTTACCACCATGTCAAAGCTGATCTTCCGGGTGTAGGTGAGAAAATTCGCCAGGCTCAGGGCGTTGATGGCCCGCATCCCGGCCACAGCGTTGCGTTCAATGCAGGGAATCTGCACCAGACCCCCGATGGGATCGCAGGTCAGGCCCAGGTGGTGTTCCATGGCTACCTCGGCCGCGTATTCAATCTGGTCCAGATCCATGTGGTAAATCTCCGCCAGGCCGGCCGCCGCCATGGAGCAGGCGCTGCCAATCTCCGCCTGGCAGCCGCACTCTGCCCCAGAGATGGAGGCGTTGGTCTTGATCACATTGCCGATAATCCCCGCCGCGGCCAGCCCTTTGAGCATGTCCCGGTCAGAAAAGCCCTGCTGCTCCTGCTTATAGAGCATCACGGCGGGCAGCACACCGCAGGCCCCGCAGGTAGGGGCCGTGACAATGGTGCCGCCTCCGGCGTTCTCTTCGCTGACGGCAAAGGCATAGGCGCATACCTTCCGGTTCTCCCGGGTCTCCTTGCTCTCGTCCATGTGGCGCTGGCGGTTCAGGTACATGGCCTTGCGCTGGACCCCCAGGCCCCCGGCCAGCTCCCCGTCTTTGCGGATGCCCCGGTACACAGCTTCCTTCATGGCCTCCCACACGTCGGAGAGGTAGTCCCAGATTTCCGGGCCCTCGCAGGCCTCCACATACTGCCACAGGTAGAGGTCCCTGTCCCGGCAGTACTGCTTGATCTCTGAGAAGGTGGAGAGCGTGTACACCTGGGGCGGGTCCGCCTCCTTTTTCCCTTCTATCTCTATCTTGCCGCCCCCCACGCTGAGCACCCGCCAAAAGCCAATCCGTTCGCCCCGCCGGAAGGCCTCCAGCTCCATGGTGTTGGGGTGGGGCAGGTTCTCGGTCTCCGTATCGAACAGCACCCGGGTGGGCACAGGCTCCAGGGCCTCCATAACCGCCACGTCTGTCAGGTGTCCCCGGCCTGTTTTGGCCAGCGACCCGTACAGGGTCACCTGAAAGCTGTCTGCCTCCGGCTGGCTTTTCCGGAATGCCTCCGCCGCCCGGCTGGGCCCCATGGTGTGGGAGCTGGAAGGCCCCCGGCCAATTCTATATAACTC
>CAJUPK010000091.1 GCA_910588415.1 uncultured Oscillospiraceae bacterium
CAGAGCCCTCCTTCAGCCTGGCGGAGACATACTCCAGCATTTTCAGCTTGCGGTTCAGTCCAATAATGGCAGCCACAGTAACAGCCAGGTCGGCAATCATCAGCCCGCCTAATAGGGCAAGCAGCACCCATCCCAAAGAGCGGGGAAGCAGGGCCGTCAGCCGCCCAGTGGCTGGCACCACAAAGCGAACCACCAAGGCCCCGGCAAATCCCCAAAGCACAGAGAACCGGAGGCAGATGTATCCATTCAGGTTGTGGGGCTCATCGGAATAGTCCCACCACTTCTGCCGGAAGATCTTCTCCAGCATCCAGCCCGCCATCCACTCCAGGGCAGAGCCTAGAATCATAGAACCGATGATCAGCGCGGCCAGGCTGCCCCCAAAGGGCCGCATGAGAAAGGCAATCAGCGCCACCCCAAGCCCATAGATGGGGCAGACAGGCCCGTTCAGAAACCCTCGGTTGACAAACCGCTTTTCAATGGCAGCGGCATAGAGTACTTCGCCGCACCATCCAAGAAAAGCATAGATAAAAAAGCACCAGAGATATGTGTAAACCATGAAAGCCCTCCTACAGCCAAACCTCCCCGCGGGCTGCGCCATTGGGAAGTATAAGAATCCGTATCAAATATTTTAGCAGAAGCGGATTGTAAAGTAAAGACAGGAAAGGCTTTCAAATTTCTTAAATATTATGGTCCGGAATATGACTCAGATTGCCTGCCGGAAATCCAGCCCGCCGGGCTTCAGCCAAGGCTCCCATAAGCCCGAGGCAGGGCCTCCACTAGATCCGTGGGCAGCATGGCCCGGGCAGAGAGGGACTCCTGGCACAGGTCGCCAGCCAGGCCATGGAGATAGGCGCTGGCTGCCAGCGCCCCAAAGGGAGAGGCGCCCTGGGCCAGCAGGGCACCGGCCAAACCGGCCAGCACGTCCCCGCTGCCCCCTTTGGCCATGCCGGGGTTGCCTGTAGGGTTCAGGGCCACCTGTCCCTCTGGGGAGGCAATCACCGTGGCCGCGCCTTTCAGCAGGGCGGCTCCTCCGCTCTGCTCTGCCAGCCGCTGGGCAGCCGGGATCCTCTCCGCCTGAATCTCCCCAATGCTTGTCCCCAAAAGCCGGGCGGCCTCTCCCGGGTGGGGGGTGATGGCCAGAGGCGCGGCCAGGCTGCGCAGGTCAAAGCCGCTGCGGGCGCAGAAGTTCAGTCCGTCCGCGTCAACCAGCAGAGGACAGGCGCAGGCCTTGAACACCACCGGGCAGAGAATCTCCGCTAAGCTGCCCAGACCGCAGCCGATCACACAGGCAGAGGCGCTTTTCAGAGCAGTGGCAAGGGGCTGCTCCCAGTCCCCGGACAGGTCCAGCACGGTGAACACAGCTTCTGGTATGGCAGCGGCCACAATGGGGTACAGCCGGCTGTCCACCGCCAGGTGCAGCAGGCCTACCCCGCCCCGCAAGGCGGCTCTGGCGGCCATGATGCAGGCCCCAGCCATGCCAAAGCTGCCGGCAATCAGCAGTAGCCGCCCCAGATCCCCCTTGTTGGCCTGCATATCCGGCGGGGGCGGCAAAAGCCTGACGGCCTCCTGCCCCGTGGTAAGCTGGACTTGGGTAGAGGCGGCCAGGGCCAAAGCCTGGGGCACGCCCACCTGGCGCACAAGGACTTCGCCACAGAACTCCTTGGCCGGATAGCTGTAATGGGCAGGTTTCGGCGCCGTGAAGGCCACTGTGGCCTGGGCCTGGAAGCAGCCTGGGCTGACCCGTCCCGTATCGCACTCCGCGCCGCTGGGCAGATCGGCGGAAAGCCGCTTGCAGGGCAGGGTGTTGGCCAGCTCCAGGAACCGGGTAGAGGTATCGTCCAGTTGTCCGTGAAATCCAAAGCCGTATACACAGTCAATGACCACAGCGGCCTGGGACAGGGCGGCCTCCGCTTTACCGGGCTGCAGCCGGGCATCTAGCACGGTGACAGAGGAGGGAAGCTGGCGGAACGCTTCCTGGGCCAGTCCTGTACAGGGACGGCCGTGGAGAAGCACCACCGTACACGCTGCCCCCCAGTCCGCCAGGCTTGCGGCGCAGACAAAGCCGTCGCCGCCGTTATTTCCCTTGCCGCAGAGCAAAACCACAGGCCGGGCTTTCAGGGGGCCCCAGCGGGCCTGGGCCTCTTTGGCCAAAGCGGTCCCGGCATTGTCCATCAGCTGGGCCAGGGGCACACCGGACCGTTGGGCGGCTGCCTCCAGGGTCTGCATCTCAGATTGGGTAAAAAGCTTCATAGAGTCCTCCTTCTGCTTGACATTTCTTTCTGCGTCTACTATAATAATACCAGCAAAAGGTCTTCGGGGCAAGGTGAAATTCCTGACCGGCAGTATAGTCTGCGAACGGGACGCGAACCGCAGGTTTCGTGTTCCGCCGAACCGGTGAAATTCCGGTACCGACGGTGAGAAAGCATGGGGCGGCTCAAAGCCGCCTGTGTTTCGTAGTCCGGATGATAGAAGATCGCGGCGGGCAGCAGGGCCCCAAAAGGGCAGGCCTGTGTCCGGCGCTGTATCTTGCCACAGCATTTCCCCCCAGGCATAGTGTGCCCGGGGGTTTTTGTTTGGGAAGCCTTTGCGGAATTTTTCCTGAAAGGGTGTAGAGACATGCAAAACGGGAACGAGAAGACAGCCTCTGTAACAGGCCTGGGGGCCAAGGGGCGGCTGGACGTGCGGAAGATGGTGATGACAGCCATTTTGGGGGCAGTGTCCGCAGCGCTGATGTTTGTGGCCTTCCAGGTGCCGCTGATGCCCAGCTTTATCCAGCTGGACCTTTCAGAGCTGCCCGCGCTGATTGCCGCCTTCAGCCTGGGCCCGGTCAGCGGGGTGGCTGTGTGCCTGATCAAAAACCTGGTCCATCTGCTGGTCACCTCCACAGGGGGCGTGGGAGAGCTGAGCAACTTCCTGCTGGGCGCGGCCTTTGTGCTGCCGGCAGGGCTGGTGTACCGCTTCCGCAAGGACCGGGCCGGGGCGCTGATCGGCTCCCTGATAGGAGCGGCGGCCATGGCCCTGGCCAGCCTGCCCAGCAACTATTTCATTACCTATCCTTTTTACGCCATGCTGATGCCCATGGAGGCTATTTTGGATATGTACCGGGCCATCAATCCCCATGTAAACAGCTTGATGGACGCGCTGGTGTGGTTTAACATACCCTTCACCTTTGTGAAAGGTATGCTGAGCGTTGTCATTACCTTCCTGATCTATAAGCGCGTGTCCCCTATCATCAAAGGCGCTGGCTCCCCATAACAGCTTGATAGAGAAAAAAGGCCGGGTCCCTTTTACAGAGGGTCCCGGCCTTTTTCAGTGGTCACAGGGATTGTCATACAGGTCAGTGGGTCAAATGCTGAACATCAGCTTGGCATAGCCCGGATAGGGCCACTGCCGGGCGGACATGCTCCGCTCCATCTCATCCACAGTGGCCCGCAGCCGCTCCATAGCAGGGATCACCAGGTCCCGGTAATGGGTGGCGGCAGTCAGGACGTTCCGGCTCTCCGCCTGGGGGGCCTTCAGCAGCGAATCCAGCTCTTCCGCCTGGCCATAGGCCTGGTCCAGCAGAGTGGAAAGGCTCTCAAGCAGCTTTATCTCCGCCTGGCAGGGCAGGTCCGCCCGTACCCGGCGCTTGGCCTCTACCGTTTGGGCCAGGGTAGAGAGATACCCGCTGACTGCCGGGAAAATCTCCCGGCGCACCATGCCGCCCATGGTCAGGCTCTCGATGTTCAGGGTTTTCACATACTCCTCCATAATGGTTTCATACCGGGCTTCCATCTCCGCCTCGGTATAAATTCGGTGCCGGAGGAACAGCTGCACATTCTTCTGATCCAGATACCGGGGCAGAGCGTCCACAGTGGTGCGCAGGTTTAGCAGCCCCCGGCGCTGGGCCTCTTGCACCCATTCTTCGGAATAGCCGTCGCCGTTAAAGATGATCCGCTTGTGCTCGGCCACCGTCTGGCGTACCAGGGCCTTCACCGCGGCAGGCAGGTCCTGTGCTCCCTCCAGCTTTTCAGAGAACTGGCGCAGTTCCTCGGCCACAACGGTGTTCAGCATGATATTGGGGCAGGCAATGGAGATGGCGGACCCCAAAGACCGGAACTCAAATTTGTTGCCCGTAAAGGCAAAGGGAGAGGTGCGGTTCCGGTCGGTGTTGTCCTTGTTAAAATCCGGCAGTACCCGCACGCCTGTTTCCAGCTTCTTTTCTTCCATGCACTCGTAGGGCCTGCCCTGCTCAATGGCCTCCAGAATGGAGGTAAGCTCATCGCCCAGGAACATGGAGATGATGGCTGGCGGGGCCTCGTTGGCCCCCAACCGGTGGTCATTGCCCGCCGAGGCCACAGAGATCCGCAGCAGGTCCTGATATTCGTCCACGCCCTTAACGACCGCCGCCAGAATCAGCAGGAAGGGCAGGTTCTCCCAGGGGCGCTTGCCTGGGTCCAAAAGGTTTCTGCCGCTGTCTGTGGAGAGGGACCAGTTGTTGTGCTTGCCGCTGCCATTTACCCCGGCAAAGGGCTTTTCATGCAGCAGGCACACCAGGCCATGGCGGTCCGCCACATTTTTCATCACCTCCATGGTCAGCTGGTTGTGGTCGCAGGCAATGTTGGTGGTGGTAAAGATGGGCGCCAGCTCGTGCTGGGCAGGGGCCACCTCGTTGTGTTTGGTTTTGGCCAGCACCCCCAGCTTCCACAACTCCCGGTCCAGGTCCCGCATAAACTCCGCCACCTTGGGCTTGATGGCCCCATAGTAGTGGTCCTCCAGCTCCTGGCCCTTGGGGGCCCTAGACCCAAACAGGGTGCGGCCTGTAAACATCAGGTCCGGGCGCTGTTGATACAGCTCCTTGTCAATCAGAAAATACTCCTGCTCCGGCCCCACGGTGGTAATTACCTGCTGGGTCTTCTGGTCGCCCAGCAGCCGCAGCAGCCGCACGGCCTGGGTGCTCAGGGCCTCCATAGAGCGCAGCAGGGGGGTCTTTTTGTCCAGCACCTCGCCGCTGTAAGAGCAAAACGCCGTAGGTATGTACAGCGAGTCCCCCTTCACAAAGGCGTAGGAGGTGGGGTCCCAGGCCGTGTAGCCTCGGGCCTCAAAGGTAGCCCGCAGGCCGCCGGAGGGGAAGGAGGAGGCGTCCGGCTCGCCCTTAATCAGCTCTTTGCCGGAGAACTGCATGATCACCCGGCCATCGCTGGTGGGGGAAATGAAGCTGTCGTGCTTTTCAGCGGTAATGCCGTTTAAAGGCTGGAACCAGTGGGTATAGTGGGTGGCTCCCATCTCCACAGCCCAGTCCTTCATGGCGCTGGCCACAGCGTTGGCCACGGTCAGGTCCAGCTCCTTGCCCTCGTCAATGGTTTTCCGCAGGGACCTGTACACGTCTTTCGGCAGCCGCTCCATCATCACGTCGTCATTAAATACCGCGCTGCCAAACAATTCCGGCACGGACCGGCGGTTTTCTGAACAATTTCCCATAAACAGACCACTCCCTTTTGGCGGCCCCGCACCGCCGTCCAGCAGCGGTACAAAGGCTGTCTCTCTACAGTATAAGGATAAAGGCGCTGAAAGGTTCCCCTTTTGCAGCGCCCTGATACTTGTTTTATTGTAGTCCCCTGGGGGACATTTGTCAACGGAAAGAAGAGGGAAAGAAGAAATTTCGCCAAGTTTCCGAGAATCACCGCACCCAGCGCAAAGTTTTTGGGCAACAGCCCAGAGCCCTACATGACCTGCGCGTTGGTCACATAGGCGAACATATACACCCCCAGGAAGACAGCCTCCACTGCCAGCAGATAGGCCCGCAGAGCCGGGCGCCTCTGGGTAAGCACTGCCGCGAACAGAAAGAACATGAACCCGCAGGACAGGTAGCGGCCAGCGCTGAGCAGCCAGGAGAGGGAATAATTGGCGATCAGGTAGCAAAAGCCATAGGCCAGCAGGCTGGGGGGCATCTCCTCCCGGCGGGAGGCGGCGGCCAGCGCCAGGAAAAATCCCACAAACAGGGCAAAGGTGGGCACCCACACAGCCCAGCCCATCTGCTGGTGGAAGTACCGGAGCATATAGTCCCACACATACTTCAGCACCTCGGCAATCCACATCCCGCCTTGGTGCCAATGCTCCTGGTGGATTACAAAGGCAAAAGGGTCCCCGTCCACATGGACGTTCAGCAGCAGATACACCCCTGTGCCCAGCAGGGGCAGGCATAGCAGAGGAAAGCGCTTCAAAAACCGTGGCAGCGCGGTCTTTAGAGACTGGCCCACAGGCTTTTCCAGGGGCCGGAGCTCCTGCAGCAGCTCAATGACAGCCGGGACCATCACCAGCACCCCGGTCATCCGGCAGAGAGCGGCCAGCGCCCCCCAGCAGCCAAAGGCCAGCCAGCGGTGCTTTAAGGCAAAATAGCAGGCCGCCGAGGTGGTAAGCAAAAACAAGCTCTCTGTCATGACTGTGCCGAAAAAGAAGGAGAAGGGGAACAGGGACAGAAACAGCACCGCGCTGTCAGCCGTCTGCCTGTCAAACCGCTCTGCCGCCAGTTGATAGACCCAGCAGCAGCCCCAGGCATAGCTGGCAATGGAGACCAGCACCCCTGCCGCCTGGGTGTGGGGAATAATCAGCCGTACCAGCCGGGTGACCCATACATACAGGGGGTAAAACACCAAAAAGATATGCCGGCCGTCCTCCTGATACTCTATGTAGCCCTGTTCAATCAGGTTGCTGTAATGCCTAGCGTCCCACAGCTGAAAGCGGCCCGCAAAGGCGCCCCAGGTAAAGCCCTCCTCCCCGCTGGTGATGGCCAGGCAGGCGATCACCGCTGCCAGCAAGGTGACCCGCAGGGCCACCGCCCAAGCGAATACCTTCAGCAGGTCCCTCCGGCTGGGAGTATAGGGGGAGGAGGCCTCCTGAGGCACAGGGGCCATCAGCGGGGTGGGCAGGGGAATGGGCGCGCCCCAAGCTGCCAGACAGCGCAGCGCCAAAAAGCCAAAGACCAGAAAGATGAGCAGAGAGATTGCAATACTTGCCGCCATAACACAAGACCACCTTTGTGCAGACTTATAGGTAACATATGCCCCTATAGACGCTTAAAGTATAGCACAGCCCCTAAAATTTGTCAAAAACCTTGCTTTTTTATGAAGATGGCAGGCTAGGATAGGCTAGGGCAGGCTCTTCTTCCAGGCGGCAATCACCGCCTCTATCACCCCGCTGCGGAACCCGGCCTTTTCCAAGGCCCGCACCCCCTGTATGGTGCTCCCTCCCGGCGAGCAGACCGCGTCCTTCAAAGCGCCCGGGTGCTGCCCGGTCTCCCCGGCTAGGCGTGCCGCCCCTGCGGTCATCCCTGCAGCCAGGCCCAGGGCCAGGTCTCTGGGCAGGCCGCAGGCCACGCCGCCGTCAGCCAGAGCCTCTAAAAACAGGTCCACAAAGGCAGGGCCGCAGCCAGCCACCACCCCGCCAGCCTCCATGTGGGCTTCCCGCACAGGGATCAGCTGGCCTGTGCCCGCCATAATCTCCCGAAAAGCCTGCTCGGTATCCAAGGAAATGCCCTGCCCGCAGGTGTACAGGGTAACTCCCTGGCCAATGGCCACCGGGGTATTGGGCATGATCCGTATCACAGGCAGACCGCTGGCCTGCTGCTCTAAAGTTTCCAGGGGAACCCCGGCGGCCATGGAGACCAGCACTGGCGGGCCGGGCCGTCCGCTGGCAGCAGGACGGATTTCCTCTATTACCCGGGGAATCATATCCGGCTTCACCCCCAAAAACAGGAAATCTCCCTTTTGGGCAGCCGTAATATTGTCCGCTGCCTGACCGTCCAGTTCAGCCGCCAGAGCCAGGGCCTTTTCTGGCGAGCGGTTGGAAAAATACAGGTCTGCCTTGGGCAGCCCGGCCCGGATGCCTCTGGCCAGGGCTGCGCCCATATTGCCCGTGCCAATAAAGCTGACGCGGTAAGTCCCGTTCATACACATTGCCTCCTGTTGCTTTTATTAGGGGGGGGATTTGCCCATAAAGGGGGTAGGGGAAATAGCGGGCATGGCCTATGGACTTAGCCAGCCCATCCGCTCATAGAGAGGCTTGGATTTAGTTCCGGATCTGTCCCTCGCCATACACCACATACTTCCAAGAGGTCAGCTCTCCCAGGCCCATGGGACCCCGGGCATGGAGCTTTTGGGTGGAAATGCCAATCTCCGCTCCCAGCCCGAACTCGCCGCCATCGGTAAACCGGGTGGAGGCGTTGACATACACCGCCGCCGCGTCCACCTCGTTCAAAAACCGCTGGGCAGTAAAGTAGTTGTTGGTCACAATGCACTCCGAATGGCCCGTGCCATGGGCGTTGATAAACCGGATGGCCTCCTCGGTGCTGTCCACCATGCGTACCGCCAGGGTGCAGTCGCCGTACTCTGTGTCCCAGTCCTCCTCCTGGGCGGGTATGCCGCCCCAGCCGTCCAGCAGGGCCAGGGAGGGAGCGTCGCACCGCAGCTCTGTGCGGTATTTTTCCAGCAGGGGCAGGGCCTTGGGCCAAAAGGTTCCCGCTATCTCCCGGTGAACCAGCACACATTCCGTCGCATTGCACACCGAGGGCCGGGAACACTTGGCGTTGCATAGAATTTTCGCGCCCATGTCCGGGTCCGCCTCCCGGTCGATATACACATGGCAGACCCCCTCGCCGGTGCGGATGACAGGCACGCTGGCCTCCTTTGCCACAGTGCGGATCAGCCCAGGCCCGCCCCGTGGAATAAGCACATCCACATACTGGTCCAGGTGCATCAGCTCGCTGGCGGATTCCCGGCTGGTGTCCTGCACCAGGGACACGCAGTCTGCGGGCAGTCCGGTCTCTTCCAGGGCCTCCCGCATAATCTCCACCACCGCCTGATTGGAGCGGATGGCCTCTTTGCCGCCCCGGAGGATACAGGCGTTGCCGGACTTCAGGCACAGAACAGCCGCGTCCACCGTCACATTGGGCCGTGCCTCGTAAATAATGGCCACAACCCCCAGGGGCACGGTCCTGCGGCTGATGACCAGCCCGTTGGGCCGGGTCTCTGTGTGGGTGGAACGCCCGGTGGGGTCCGGCAGGGCTTCCACCTGGCGGACGCTGCTGGCAATGGCCGCAATGCGCTCTGGGGTCAGGGCCAGCCGGTCCAGCAGAGCCGGGCGCATCCCCTGGGCCTGGGCTCTGGCTAGGTCCTGGGCATTGGCCTCCAGCCAGTCCCCCTGGCGCTGGAGCAATAGACTGGAGATGGCCTCCAGAGCATAGTTCTTCGGTTCGGTCCCCGCTGTGGCAAGGACATAGGCGGCGGCTTTCGCGGCCATGCCCTGGCGTTCCAAGGGTGTCATAGAACAACCTCCTTTATCATGGAAATATGGTAGAATTTACTTGAACAGCCGTACCTCTGGGACAGGCTGCGGGTCGCCTGTCTGTCCGGCCAATAGCACGGCAGCCCTGTGAAAGAACCTGGAAAGACAGTGGCTTTTTTGGATTTTCCGGATTGCCCAGTGGGTTTTCTAAATAAAATCCGCTGTTTGCAGCCGTTGTCTGGGGTTTCCCGAGCAAGACCTAGAGCCTGCTTAAAAACCCCGAAAAACGGTCTGCTTTGACCAAAAACGACACCTTCGGCGGTAACATCCCGTTTTTTCCTTGAATTCCCCCTGGCCCCCAATCCAGCATTTCTCTAGTTTTCAAACAGACTCTAGCCTTTGGGAGCCGCAAACCGGGTGCCCACAGGCTGACCTTCTACGATCCTGTAGAGGTCCTCTGGCCGGGAGCCATTGGCAATGACCATGTCACACCCAGCCTCCATGGCAATTTTGGCGGCTGAAAGCTTGGTGGCCATGCCGCCAGTGCCCTGCCAGGTGCCTGCTCCTCCGGCCATTTTCAGAATCTCCGGGGTAAGAGCTTCCACCCGGGGCAGCAGCACTGCCTGGGGGTCTGTGCGGGGGTCGGCGCTGTAGAGCCCGTCAATATCGCTGAAAAGCACCAGCAGGTCCGCACCGCAGAGGGCCGCCACGATGGCGGAAAGGGTGTCGTTGTCCCCCAGCACCTTGTGGACGCCGGTCTCAATCTCCGCGGAGGAGACC
>CAJUPK010000092.1 GCA_910588415.1 uncultured Oscillospiraceae bacterium
CCCCCTCATTTCTGACCAAAAATCCAGCATTTCTCCGGTTTCAAAACAGACTCTAGTCAACGCAGTTCCAAAGAGGGATCCATCTCTCTTGAGCCAGGCAGCTTGGCTGCCCAGCTTAAAAATCACTATGGACCGATTTTCAAGGGCGTTCGCTATATTGGACGGGACAGGGGCCCAAAAGGTTGCCTCTGCTCCTCTGAAAAATCTTTCTTTTTTACCCTTGACAAATATCCGAAATCGGACTATACTATTATTCGTCCGATTTCGGAACAGCTGCCTGCTGCTTCCCCTATTTACAGGAGGTGCCCATGAAAACCCCACCCATTGACCCCTGGCTGCTGGAACTGAACAGTCTTTTAAAGGAGAACGACGACCTTTACCGCAGCGCTGCCCGGCGGCTGGGGGTGCCTGAGACCGCCCTCTGGATTCTCTACTCCCTGCGTACCTGGCCCCCGCCTGTAACCCAGACCAGCCTCTGCCAGTGGATGCACCAGCCCAAGCAGACCATCAATTCCGCCCTGAAGCATATGGAGGCCCAGGGGCTCATCCAGCTTTCCCCTGGCGGCGACCGGCGCACCCGGGAAATTCTGCTTACCGAGGCAGGCGCGGCCCTGGCAGAGCGCACCGCCGACCAGGTGGTCCAGGCCGAAGAGCGGGCTCTGGCCGGACTGGGTCCCCAGGAGCGGGAGAGCTTTTTGCTGATCTACCGCAAGTTCAACCGGCTGATCCGCCAGGCCATGTCCCAGTGGAACAGTCTGTAGCCTCTCCCTGCTAAGATGCTCCCTTTTGCCCCTCCCTATCCGCCTATGTATCCATGGACCTATATGATTGAAAGGAATCTCTATGAAACAAGCAATCCAACTTTCCGACCACTTTTCCTATCCCCGCCTGCTGCGTTTTGCTGTGGCGCCCATTATGATGATGATTTTCACCTCCATCTACGGCGTGGTAGACGGGCTTTTTGTCTCCAACTTTGTGGGCAAGGTGCCCTTTGCGGCCATCAACCTGATCATGCCCTTCACCATGGTGCTGGGGGGCCTGGGCTTTATGATTGGCACTGGCGGCAGCGCCCTGGTGGCCAAAACCCTGGGTGAGGGCCGCAAGGAGGACGCCAACTGCTACTTCACCATGATGGTTCTGTTCACCCTGCTGGTGGGCGCGGCCGCCACAGCCTTTGGCATTGCCTTTATGGAGCCCGCGGCCCGGCTGCTGGGGGCTACAGACGCCATGCTGGAGGACTGCGTGGTATATGGCCGGATAGTGGTGGCCTTTACCACTGCCTTTATGCTGCAAAACGTCTTTCAAACCTTCCTCTCCACTGCGGAGAAGCCCAAGCTGGGGCTCTTTTACACCATAGCGGCTGGTTTCACCAATATGGCCCTGGACGCCCTGTTCATCGCTGGCTTCCGCTGGGGCGTGGCAGGGGCAGCCCTAGCCACGGGCCTTAGCCAGTGCGTGGGCGGCGTGCTGCCCCTGTTCTATTTCCTGCGGCCCAATACCAGTCTGCTCCGGCTTTGCAAAACCAGGCTGGAGCTCCGGGTCCTGCTGCGGGCCTGTGCCAATGGCTCCTCTGAGCTGATGTCCAACATCTCCGGCTCCCTGGTGGGGATGCTCTACAACTTCCAACTGCTGCGCTTTGCCGGGGAGGACGGCGTGGCGGTCTACGGGGTGCTGATGTACGTGTCCTTTATCTTTGTGGCTGTGTTTATCGGCTACACTGTGGCCAGCACCCCCATTGTGGGCTACCACCATGGAGCCGCCAACCATGCTGAGCTGAAAAGCCTGCTGAAGAAGAGCACCGTACTCATGTTTGCCGGCGGCATACTCATGATGGCGCTCTCCTGGGTGCTGGCCGCGCCGCTGGCCCACATCTTCGTGGGCTATGACCCAGAACTGGCAGAGATAACCCGCCACGCCTTTTTTGTGTTCTCCTTCTCCTTCCTGCTGGCAGGGTTCAACATATTCGTCTCCTCCTTCTTCACCGCCCTGAACAACGGGGCCATCTCCGCCGCCATCTCCTTTCTGCGGTCCCTGGTGTTCCAAATTCTCTGCGTGCTGGCCCTGCCCGCCCTGCTGGGCCTGGACGGCATCTGGTGGTCTGTCACGGTAGCGGACGTGTTCGCCTGCCTGATCTCCCTGGCCTTCCTCTGGGCCAAGCGGAAAAAATACCACTATCTTTGATCCCCGCCGCCTATGAAGGGCAGGGCCGTGGGGCTCTGCTCCACACCACGCAACGTCAAGTTCTCACTGACCCTTTTCTTGGCTGCCGCCCAACCAACATGGAACAACCACCTGGTTCCACCCAACTACCCCAGAGCTACCTGGGTAGGAGTTTCGTCTGCATTTTCCGAAGGAAAACGAGCGCCTTGCGCGAAGAGACGAAACTCCGTGACTTGGGCGAAGCCCAATGTCAAAAACTCCGTGACTTGCGCCCCTCAGGGCGCAATGTCAAAGCTTGCAAAAAACCAGGCGCGGGGGTATAATAGCTCTATACATACTTGAAGGATCCCGAAAGGAGCTTTTTCATGAACACCCAACGTCTTCCCATCTGGCAGCCAGAGGAGTATTCCTACCCCATGGCCCCCCGCTTTATCCCCTTTCTGATGTCCTATCTCCACGACGCCCCCACCCCCCACCCGGTTATGCTGGTGATCCCCGGGGGTGGCTACCGCTTCGTCTCTCCCACAGAGGCCGAGCCTGTGGCCATGGCCTTCTACCGTGCGGGATACAATGCCTTTGTACTCACCTACACCGTCAACCCCCTGGACAATGCCCCTCTGAACGGCCAGCCTCTCAGCGATATCTCCCGGGCTGTGCGGCTCATCCGCTCCAAAGCCGGGGCCTTCCACCTGGACCCAGGACGGCTGGCTGTCTGCGGCTTTTCCGCTGGGGGCCATCTCTGCGCCAGCCTCTGCGTCCATTGGCAGGATGTGTCTGACCCAGACCCGGCCTACAGGGCCCTATCCAATCGGCCGGACGCCGCTGTGCTCAGCTATCCTGTGATCCTCTCCCCCAGTCCTGACCCCAAGCTGGCCCACCAGGATTCCTTCACCGCTTTATTGGGCCACAGCCCCTCTGCCCAAGAGCTGGACTACATGAGCCTGGAGCGCCACGTCACCTCGGATACCCCGCCCTGTTTCCTCTGGCACACGGCCCATGACGACACAGTGCCTGTGGAAAACAGCACCCGCTTTGCCGCCGCCTGCCGGGCCGCCGGGGTGGACTATGCCCACCATGTGTTTACCAAAGGCCACCACGGGCTGTCCCTGGCAAATGAAGACTGGCTGGCAGGCAGGCACGGCGACACCTACGCCACAGCCCAGCTGGCCGCCCTGCGGGACCAGGTACAGGCAGGCGAGATCCCCGATGTGGCCCCGGACGCCTTAGACGGCTTCTTCGCACCCCCAGGGAAGCGCTCTCCAGAGGAGGAGGCCCCGCTGGTACGGGCCTGCCAAATCGTGCGGGTCTGGCCCTCCCTGGCCATTGCCTGGCTGAACGACATTCTCGACCTGTAAGCCCCTTTTTCCCGGCCTGTAAACCCCGCCCTTCCCAGCACACGGAGGTACATTCTCATGAACAAGGCCCCTTCCCCCTTCCGCCCCGGCAAAGAGGAAAATCTGCTGCACATCCGTCTTTTGGACCAGCTCTCCCTCCGTATGGGTGCGGCCTCTGTGGACGACAGCAGCGGCCACTCCAAAAAGACCTGGCTGGCCCTGGTCTGCCTCATCTGCTCCCAGGGCCGGACCGTCACCCGCCAAGAGCTGACAGACCTGCTTTGGCCCGGCGGCCGGCAGCCCAGTAACCTGGCCAATGCCATGAAAACCACTCTCTACCGGGTGCGGGGCTGCCTGGACAGCCTCTACCCCGGGGCAGGCCACCAGCTGGTCGTATCCCAGCCTGGCGGCTACGCCTGGAACACCCAGGTGCCCGCCTGGCTGGACCTGGCGGAGTTTGAACGCCTCTGCGCCTCAGACAATCCAGAGGAGCAGCTGCAGGCGACGGGCCTTTTCGGCCAGGGATTTGTGCCCAAGCTCCAGGCCGAGCCCTGGGCTGGGGAAAAGGCCAGACAGCTGCTGAGCGCCTACCTGGCCGCCGTCCAGACAGGCTTGGGCTTTTTAGAGGCCCAGGGCCGCTGGCAGCAGGCGGCGGATCTGGCTGGCCAGGCCCTGAAGCTGGCCCCCCTGGACCAGTCCCTGTACTGCCGCCGCATGAAAGCCCTCCTCCAGCTGGGCCAGCCCCTGGCTGCCACCCAGGTGTACGAGGACATGAACCAGCTGTTTCTCTCCCAGGCAGGGGCCCTGCCCGGAGACGAGGCCCAGGCCATCTACCGCCAGGCAGCCAGCGCCCTGAACACGGGCGCGGTGGCCTCTGCGGCCATTCTGGACCAGCTGGCCGAAACCTACAGCACAGGGGCCTATTTCTGTGAATACGATGTGTTCCGGGCCCTGTACCGGCTGCAGGTCCGGGACTCTGCCCGCAGCGGGGAGGAGACCAGCCTGGCGGTATTCACCGCCGTCCACCGCCAAGGGGGCGAGCTGAACCAGCGCAGCCTGAACCTGGTGATGGGAAACCTGCTCCGGCTACTCCTGCCCATGCTGCGCAATGGGGACGCGGTGTCCCGGTGCAGCGCCAGCCAGTATGTGCTGCTGCTGCCCCGGGCCAGCTTTGAGAACAGCCAGGCTGTCTGCCAGCGTATCCGCAAGGCCTTTCAGCGCCAGTACCCCCACTCTCCCGCTGCCCTGCGGGTCACCATCTGCCCCCTGCAGCCCGGCCAGCAGACCGCACTGCCCGTTGAATCCTGATCCCCCATACCCATAGACAAGCCCGCTTAAAAATAGGCGAATACCCCTGTTGAAACCGGGTTCATTTCCCAGGAAATCCGGGAGATACGGCAGAGAAAGCCCCTAGGTATTCCAAAAAAACGGAACCCCTTGGGCGTGAGCCCACCCACTTTCTGCCCATATCCCAGCAAAAAGTCCAGACAGCGCTCCTGCTTGTAAAGCGCTGTCTGGACTTTTTATAGGAAACGCAGGGAATAACCGGCACAGATTGCTCTGCCTCTGCGGACCACGGTGTGGGCATCCCCAGGAACCTTTCCTGTCAGCCCTCCACGTCCATCACCGCAGAGACCTCCTGGCTGCCGTCCCGTACTGTCAGCACCAGCCTGCCCGGCTTTCCGGCCCGCACCACTGCCATAGCCCGGCCATAATAAGTGCTGCACTCCCCAGCGTCAAACCGCTCCTCTGTCCGCGGATTGGCGCTGCCAAAGGCCAGCAGCTCACCGCCCTCCACAGTAGCGGTCAGGCATCGGTCCGCTGCGCACTCCCGCACGCCGTTGGTGCCAGCTAGGGTCACGGGCACGCACACCACTTCCCCAGTGGCCAGCCTGGCCTTTTCAGGCTCCAGGCACAGGCGCACCCGGCCCACAGAGGAGAACAGCTGGCTCTGCCCTGTCTCCCGGCCCTGGCTGTCATAGACCACGGCGGTCAGTTCTCCTGGCGTATAGCGCAGCTTAAACTCCGCTTTTCCCTCTTTCAGCCGCTTCCTGCCCATGGATTTCCCATTCAGCAGCAGCTTCACCGTGTCGCCGCAGCCAAACACCTCCACCCAGGCGGGCTTGCCCTCGCAGCCCTGCCAGCTCCAGCTGGGCAGGGAGTTGGTGCCCCGCCACACAGATTTGATCAGTTTATCCCCGCTGTGGTTCACAGGCCGTACAGCGATGGCCGGGTCCTTCCGCAAGTCCCAGGCCGCCTGGGCCAAAAACATCTCCCCATTGGGGTCTCCCAGCAGGTCCAGGGCGCCGCAGTCCGCCAGCAGCCAGGGCCAGGGCTTGTCAAAGGTTTTTGCGTCCGCGGTATAGGCCCAGGCGCCAATGCCGCACTCCCCCAGATAGTCCCAGGCCACCCACATAAAGTCCCCTATCAGATAGGGCAGGCGCTTCACCAGCTGCCAGTTCTTCCAGATATCCTGGGGAAAGGTCTCGCTGCCAACCAGCACCCGCTCCGGGTGTTTCTCTCCCTCCATCTGGTAACGGCCAGAGGCATAGTTGTACCCCGCGATGTCCAAAACATCCAGCACCGGGCTGGTGGCCCGGTCCGCCTTGAGGCTGTTGGCCGCCTGGTTCATCTTGCTCCCTGCCTTTGAGGCAATCAGATTGTACATGGTGCTGCTCATGCCAGAGGTCTGGTTCACCGAGTCGTCCGCCCGGCCGCCCTCCTCTCCATACAGGGGCTTGCCGCTGGCCGTGGAGGTGAGGATGGACAGGTTGATGCCCGCTGTCACTGGCCGGGTGCCGTCCAGCCCGTGCAACCGGGCCACCAGCTCCTCCGCCAGCTCCACGCCCCGAGGCTGGGCTGGCTCTGACACCTCGTTGCCAATAGAGTACATAATCACGCTGGGATGGTTGTAGTCCTTGCGCACCATGGCCGCCAAATCCCCCTGATAGTTGTCCATAAACTGGTCCGCATAGTCGTACCGGCTCTTCTTGCCATACCACATGTCCCAGGTCTCATCCATCACATACAGGCCGTACTTGTCGCAGGCGTCCAGCAGAGCCTGCGAGGCCGGGTTATGGGCAGACCGGATGGCGTTGAACCCGGCCTTCTTCAACAGGCGCACCTTGCGCTCCTCCACAGCCGGGGGAGCGGCCGCCCCTAAAATACCGTTGTCGTGGTGGATGCACCCGCCCCGCA
Organism: uncultured Oscillospiraceae bacterium; assembly: GCA_910588415.1. Taxonomy (GTDB): domain Bacteria; phylum Bacillota; class Clostridia; order Oscillospirales; family Acutalibacteraceae; genus Acutalibacter. The sequence goes on from CAJUPK010000092.1 coordinate 6,693, forward strand.
GCAGGGTCTCCCTCCCGTTGATAAACAGTCCTTGGGGCCCCCAGCTTACTTGCCGCAGGCCAAAGGTGACCTGGGCGCTGTCCAGCTCCTGCCCGTCCCGGATCAGGGCGGCCCGGCAGGTGTACAACTTGGGGTTCTCGTCACTCCAAAGCTCAGTCTCTGGCAGGTCCATCTCCACGTCCGTGCCCTGGGCGCTGGCAATTTCCACTGTCCCGTCCATAATCTGCACTGCCACCAGCAGGTCCTCCTGGTCCTCGCCCGGGACCAGGGCTGTCTCTACCCGCACCCTGGCGGGAGAAATCCCCAAGGTGGTCACCCGCAGGCCCTGCCAGGCAATGTGACAGGCAGAACCCACCGCCAGTTCCACCGGGCGGTAGATGCCGCTGCCGCAGTACCAGCGGGAGTTGGGCAGCTGGGAGTTATCCACGGCCACAGTGACCGTGTTCTCCCTGCCGCAGAGCAGTCCCGAGGTCAAATCCGCCGTAAAGTCCGTGTAGCCATAGGCATGGCGGCAGACCTCCTGGCCGTTCAGGCTGACCACCGCGTTGCGGTACACGCCGCCAAAGTGGAGAAGCACAGCCTTGTCCTGCCAATCCGCCGGGGCATAAAAGCTCTTCTCATACACATAGGTCCCGCCCGGGAAATAGGCATGGCCCGAGCCGCCGGCAGCGGCTGGGTCCCGCTCCTCGTGGATCATGGCGTCGTGAGGCAGGGTAACGGCCTGGCGGGCCTCCTGCCCGGCCTGGCCAAACAACCAGTTATCGTTAAAGGGCTGAACTTTCATGCTGCACGCTCCTTTGAACTGGGCCTGTTGGAAAACAGAGGGAGGGCGCAGGACAAGGCCCAGGGCATATTTCCGCTTTCCGGGGTTTTCAAACAGGTCCTAATCTTTTTATTGTATTATTATATTATATCGCTTTTTTTCCTATTTTGCAACCTTTATAGTTAACACAGTTCAAAAGAAACAGAACACCTCTTTTGAACCAGGCGGCGCAGCCGCCCCCATCCGTATCTACTGATTGTCAAGTGTGTTTACTATAACAGGGGCGCCAACCCCATGGATTTCCCCAGCCCCCAGGGACCCCGGGCTTTTCTGCCCAAAAGCAATAGGGAACCCTCCAGGGTCCCCCATCGGCTATCCGTCTTTTTTCCCGTCAGGCGTACACATCAAAGGTGTAGGGGCTGGGGGGCAGCATCTGCTGCAGCTCCTGCAAAGCCAGCTCCTCTGTGTCCATCATCTTCTTCGTCACAGCCATAGAATACTCTGTGGCAAACTGAGCCTGGCTATAGGATGTGGCCATTGAGGCTATACTATCCATCATGCCCATGTACAGTCCTCCTTTTCTGTGATTCTATGGGGATAAAATCCCTCTTTATTCTATCATGCCAAAATTGATTTGTCAAGATTTCCCGCTGTGGGGGAGTGCCCCAAAGAAGAGTATATGACGATAGAGTAGCCCCCGGCGGTTTAGGGGCTCAGCCCCTAAAAACCCCGCAACCTTTGAAAAGGTTGACGAAACTTTTACCGTTTGTTCATCGGAGCCTCGCCTTTTAACTCTTCATTTCGGACCCTCCCCGCTTCACCCGGAGATAGGCCCCTGGCTGCACAGGCAGGTCTGTCTTCCAGTACACCAGCATCTCCGCGTGCGGGGCTGACTGAATCGGCTCCCAGTCCCCGTTAAACAGCTGGTCCAGCTTGGCGGTAAAGGGCGGCGTGCCCGGCTGCAGAATGTCCGCCTCTGTTCCGGCAAAAAAGCGGTTCCGCTCCCGCAGGCGTATATAGTCCCCGCTGCGGCCCTCGCACAAGGCCACCACCTCGTAATTCCGGGTATATTGGCTCCGGTCCGGGGTCTGCCCCGGCTCTTCCCCAAAGTAAAAGCCTGTGGAGTAGGCCCTGTGGCTGATTTTCTCCGTCTCCTCCAAAATCTCCAGCGGCAGCGGCTCCTCTGGGTGCTCCCCAAAAAAGTCGATGGCCTGGCGGTAGGCGCCAGTCACCGCAGCCACATAGTAGGCGGATTTGGCCCGGCCCTCTATCTTCAGGCTGGTGATGCCAGCCTTCATCATGGCCGGGATGTGCTGGATCATGCGCAGGTCATTGGAGTTGAGGATATAGGTCCCCTTCCCGCTCTCGATGATGGGAAAGTGCTGGTCCGGCCGCTCCTTCTCTGTGAGAAAATACTCCCAGCGGCATGGCTGGGCGCACTGCCCCCGGTTGGCGTCCCGGTTGGCCATATAGTTGGACAAAAGGCACCGCCCAGAGAAGGACACGCACATGCTGCCATGGGCAAAAGCCTCCAGCGCCAGCTGGGGCGGCGTGTTCCGGCGAATCTCCCGGATCTCCTCCAGGGACAGCTCCCGGGCCAGCACTACCCGGCTGGCCCCCAGGTCCAGGCAAGCCTTGGCCGCCGCGTAGTTGACAATCCCCGTCTGGGTGGAGACATGCAGCTCTACCCCAGGGGCAAACTCCCGGGCCAAGGCCAGCACCCCCAGGTCGGAGATAATCAGCCCGTCCACGCCCACCTGGGCGCAGTGGGCCAAAAAACCCGGCAATGCCGCCAATTCCTGGTTTCTGGGCAGGGTGTTGCAGGTCACATACAGCCGTACCCCTTGCCGGTGGCAGAGTTCCACTGCCTGGGCCAGCTCTTCGTTGGAGAAGTTGCCCGGCGCGGCCCGCATACCGTACTCCTTGCCCGCCAGGTACACCGCGTCAGCGCCATAGCGCACTGCAGCCTCCAGACGCTCCATGTCTCCGGCAGGGGCCAGCAGCTCTGGTTTATTCACAGGCTGTTCATTTTTTACACATATTTCTTCCATTATTGATTCATTCCCCGTTCACTTTTCCCGTTGGTTTTCCCTATTTCTGCTCTCGCGAAAAGGCCATTCCAGCATGGCCAGAGCAAATGGAAAACCCGGCGCTTCTCTGGCAGCCCTCTAAGCACACATCCGCTTATATGATTTTACACCGGTTGTGCCCGCTAACATTTGTAAAAGGTACACGCTGGCCTTCTGCGATGGTTTTTAAATGATATATAGTTCTTATTGCCCTTCCTGGCTCAAGCAAAGTTCCCCAAGCCTCCATGGATTCGCCCCAGCAGGAGGCAATCCCTTCGCGGCCAGAGGCCCCCACCAGGGGCCTGTCTCATCGAGTTGGCACACCACGCAGCGTTCGGTCCGAACGCTTGCCACTGGCAATCTTCCCGCCCCCTGGACCGCGTATTTGACCACCACCCGGCCAACATAGAACCATTACCTTCTACCACTCAACTACCCTAAAACCGCCCAGGTAGGAGTTTCCCGGTACTTTCCGCAGAAAAGGCGACCGCTTCGCGGTCAAGGGAAACTCCGT
>CAJUPK010000093.1 GCA_910588415.1 uncultured Oscillospiraceae bacterium
ATCTCGCGCTCTGCCACTTTTGAAAAAGTGGACAAAACTTTTACTTTTGCTCTCAGAAAGCACAATCAAAGGAGGAACCGCAAAGACTGTATGGTCTCCGCGGTTCCTCCTTCTTTCAGGAAAGAAACTATAGCAAAACAATCGAACCCGCAGGCTCTTCCATCGCATGGGCCGCACAGGACTTTCCGCCCTGATATCCTGCAATGAAACCGCCCTGCTGCCTGGCTAACCGTGAAAAATACGGATGTTCAATCCAGCTGCTTTTTCCCGGTCACTGGCACATACATCCAGCAGCCTTCAATCTCTCCGTCCGCCCGGTGCCGGTAATACTCCACAATGGGCAGGCCGCTGTCCCCACAGAGGAACCCCAGGCGGGGGCCCAGGCTCTCGCTGATCCACTGATAGGGCGGCACACCGCCCGTCCAGGGCTCTGACTCCAGGGCCTTGGCGGTCTCCTCGTTGATCTCTACCCGCAGGTACTGGCCAGCCGGGACCCAGACCATATCAAAGCCCTCTGGCTGGCTGCGGGATTTCACCAGAAACCCGAAGAACACCCCGCTGGGGCGCTGATCAGAGAGATAGTTAAAGCTTAAACACACGTCCCAGCCCTCTTCCGGGTCATGGGGAGAGAGCTCCGCCTCACCCAGGGCCACAAAATCCCTCATCAGCTGCTCCACGTCCGGCTCGCCCACAGGGTCCTTGGCATACAGCATCTTGCCGCACCAAAGGCTCTCTGTCCACTGCACCAGCTGGACTGTGGCGCCCCCCAGCTGAAAGCTTTCCAGCACCTGCTCTTGGCTGTGCAGAGCCTCCCCCGGCCCCTTACGGTTTGACATAGCGCCGGGTCCGCTCATCGCTGATCACTCCATTCCAATTCAGGCCAAAGCCAAAGTCATAGGCATGGCCCTGGCTGTCCCTATAGGCCTCCATATCAAAGGGCTTGTCCTCGCAGTGCTTTTCCACGGTCTCCATGTTGGCGGGCATCTGCACAGGCAGCAGGCCGGAGGGCTCCGCCTTGCCGCTGACCAGGTCAAAGACAGCCTGGCTCTGCACGCCGAAATCCACCAAAATCGCGTCAGCACAGGCTTCGAACTCCGCTGGAACCGTGGGATTGTGCATCCGCAGGCACACCACCACAGGCTTTTCCCCCATGGCCTTTTTGGCATCCAGCACCAAGTCCAGGTCCGACTCGTTGGCAGCGGTATTGGTTTTGCCCTGATAGCCTCGACTGGTAAACTCCTCCCGGAAATCTCCCCCGGCCACGCTCTCTGCCCGGGCCGCTTCCGCCCGGTAGGGCCGGTATTGGAGGGAGACCGGCACATACCCATTGCCGCCTGCCTCCCGATCCGCTTTGGAATAGCCGTCGGACAGAGGGCTCTCTATAAACACCAGGGCAAAGTCCGCCTCTTCCGGCGTCTCCACCCGGTGGTAATACTTTTCTACCAGCTCTGTTGCTGCCGGGTCCACCGTGCTGGCAGGCAGGTCGCTGCGGAAAAAGGCCTTTCTGGGCCCAATATGCCGGATGGGAATATATACCTTTTTGCGCTCTCTCAGAGGCAGAACATTCCGGTTTTTTACCATGACCACGGACTTCAGCTGAGCCGCATAGCCCGCTTGGCAGAAGGCTTCGCAGCCCGTTGTTTCCGCGCTGCGCCGGGGGTCCAGATAGGGGTTCTCAAACAGGCCGCAGCGGAAGATATTTTTCAGCAGCCGCACAGCGGACTCCTCCATCCGCTTGCGCATGGCCTCTTCCCCATGGCGCTGGCAGCCAATCTGATAGGCCTCTAAAATAGGCGCGATGGCCGAATTGCCGCCAAACTGGTCCACGCCGTTTTCAATGGCCAGCAGGTGGCGCTCCGCCTCGCTTAGATCCTCCACGCCATAGCAGCGGCTGGAGAAGGAGTCAATCTCCGGCTCCGGGTCCCCGGTGATGCCCCAATCCGTGCAGACAATGCCGTCATAGCCGTATTTTTCCCGGAGCAGGTCGTGGATGATATAATGGCTGTAGGAGTTGCCCACATTTTTGCCATCCTTCTGGTCCACGCCCCAGCTCACCGTATAGTAGGGCATAATGGCCGAGGCAGCGCCTGTGGGGCCTTCCAGCTGGAACACACCCTCCAGGAAGGGCTTGAGATGGTCGCTCAGGTTATTGCCCGGGTACACGGCAAATTTGCCAAAGGGATAGTGGGCATCCCGGCCCCCCTCGCAGGGGCCGCCGCCAGGCCAGTGCTTGGCCATGGCGCAGACGCTGCCAGAGCCCCAGCCGTCGGGGGAGCCCTCTGTGGTCTGCAGGCTGTCGCAGTAGGCTTTGCCAAAGTCCGTGACCATCTGCGGGTGGGTGCCAAAGGTGTCCTCAAAGCGCATCCAGCGGGGCTCTGTGGCCAGGTCCACCTGGGGGAACAGGGCAGTGGTGATGCCCATGGCCCGGCACTCGGCAGAGACGGCCCGGCCAAACTCCCCGCACAGCTCCGGAGAGAAGGTGGCGGCCATGCCCAGCCCTTCCGGCCACTTGGACACATCCCCGGCCCCGGACTTATACTCAGCCCCAGCCTGGCTGGAGCCATGGCGAGGGTCGCTGGATATGTTCACCGGAATACCCCAGGGCAGGCTCTCCGCATAGCCCTGCAGACTGTTGCTCCACTGGGCGGCCACCTGGGCATTTTCCAGGGCCATTGCCAGCACATGCCGCACATGGTCCTTGTCCACAAACTGCTTTTGCTGGTCCGTAAGCTCCCAGTGGGCCGCGCCGCTCTCCTCCAGGGTCTTCCCGCCATAGGTGCCTGGGAAGGGCCCGCCCGGCATAGCGGGCACCATCTGGTGGGGCGAGTAGAGCATCAGCCCGGCTATCTCCTCCACCGACAGCCGGCCGGCCAGGTCGCGGGCCCGCTCCTCCACAGGCAGCCGCCAATCTTCATAGGGCAGAAGCTCTCCTGTTCCGGCCAGATCCTTGAAATACAGCCCGTCCTGTTCTATAATCTTGGCCCCCGCTGTTCCGATATCCGGCCCATCTGGGTTTTTGTACACGGAGTAGAGCTGTTCGGTCTTTTTCTCCACGTTTAAAGCGCCTCCATTCTCTCAAATTGTTGGAACAGACCTATATTTTCTTCTATTATACCCGGGCTTGTGGGCACTGTCAACACATAGTCCCCCGAAAGGCAGGATGTTTTTGGCAAAAGGCGGCCTCTGGCCTATCGGTCACCCCAGGCAGAGTCCCCTGCCAGATATCCAAGAGTCCGTCCCCCATAGAAATCTTCCTTTTGGCTGTTTTCCCTTGCGGATCCCTGCAGACAGGAGTATAATGCAGGAGAGAGGAATTTATTTTGCGGGGAGTTGACGCACATGCGCAAGGATAGGCTTTTGCAGACTGGGCTGGCCGCCTGCCAGTATTTTGGGGCGTTCTTAAAGTGGGCTTTGGCCGCTGTTTGCACAGGGGCCCTTTGCGGCCTGCTGGGAACCTGGTTTCACCATGCCATTGACCTGGCCACTGGGTTCCGCCAGGCCTACGGCTATATTATTTGGCTTCTGCCTGCGGCGGGCCTGCTGACCCTGCTGCTTTATCGCCTGTGCCGGGTGGGCTTCTGCACAGGCACCAATCTGATTATCACCTCTGTGTCCACCAACGAGCACATCCCTGTTTTGCTGGCCCCCCTGATTATGGCGGGCACGGTGCTCTCCCACCTGTTTGGGGCCTCGGTGGGCCGGGAGGGGGCGGCCCTGCAGCTAGGAGGCAGTGTGGGCCACAATTTGGGCGAGCTGCTGCGCTTTGACAAGGACGATGTGCAGGTTCTCTCCATGTGCGGCATGGCGGCCTGCTTTTCCTCCATGTTCGGCACCCCTATGGCAGCCGCCATGTTTGTGCTGGAGGTAGTGGCAGTAGGGACCCTCCGCTATGGGGCCTTTCTCCCCTGCGTGACCGCCTCTTTCAGCGCCTTTTGGGTCAGTTCCCGGCTGGGCAGCAAGCCCATGGGGTATACCATTCCCAACGGCGCCCCAGACTTCCGGGCTTTGCCTGCCCTGCAGGTGGCGGTACTGGCGGCTCTCTGCGCTCTTCTGGGGATGCTGATGTGCAAGACTTTGCACGCGGCCAGCCATAGGGCGGAAAAATTGATCCCGAACGCCTACCTGCGTATTGCCGCAGGCGGCCTTGTGATGGCCGCGGTTGTGGGGGTGTTTGGGCTGTATGATTATGCCGGGGCCGGGGCCCACATGATTGAGCGGGCCGTAAACGGGGAGGCCGCGCCCTGGGCCTTTCTGCTGAAGCTGGCCCTGACCGCCCTGTGCGTAGGGGCCGGATACCGGGGAGGGGAAATTGTGCCCACCCTGTTTATAGGGGCCACTTTTGGCTGCGCGGCAGGGCCGCTGCTGGGATTGGAGCCAGGCTTTGCGGCGGCAGTGGGCATGACGGCGCTGTTCTGCGCGGTGGTCAACTGTCCTATTGCCAGCATATTTTTGGCAGCGGAACTGTTCTCCTCCACCAGTTTTGGGCTGTATGCCATTGCCGCCGCAGTGGCCTTTGTACTCTCCGGATATTCCGGGCTGTACAGCAGCCAGTCCATTGTGTTCTCCAAAGTGAAGCACGGTTTGCGCGATGGGGCGGAGCATCTTCGGGAGGGCCTCTCCTCCAGCCCGCCAAAGCTCTGACAGCGGCAGTCCCCAGAGGAGGCTGCACCCCTGCCCGTCTGGGGGACGCGAAATCCCTTGACATCCGAAGGCCCAGGCTGATACAATGATGTAGGGAGGTCCTCCTCCCCTATCATCTTAAAGAAAGGATGAGCAATATGAAGGATACAATCTGCCCTGGAACCCAAATCAACGGGAGGGCAGCCCCTTGACCCTCCTGTAACAACGGAGGTATTCTATGTCATTTCACTGGATTAACCCAGCGGATGTTTCCATCCACTGCATCCTTCTCATGGACCGCTGGCTTGTGGGCCAGATCTGCGGCCCCTGGTACGGGGAGGAGTATGACAAAAACCTGGCCATTGTCCTGGCAAATCACCCGGCCGTGGCCTGGTACTGTAAGGAGAAAGCCCCGGAGACAGCTGCCTATGTGGATTCCCTTCTGGCCATTGCGCCCCCGCATTGTTCTGCGGAAGAGGTCCGCGCCGCGGAGTGCTTTATCCTGGACCAGATCGACTGGGCGGTGGTCTATGTGTACCCAGAGCTGATGGAGCAGAACTGCCCCTATATCTACGCCTGGGACAAGGCCCGGCTGTTTGAGCTGGCGGACTTTTCCGGCAGGCTGGTGCTGGATGTGGGCGCTGGCACCGGGCGGCTGGCCTTTGCGGCGGCAGAGCAGGCCCGGCATGTGTACGCCAGCGAGCCGGTGGACCGGCTTCGGGAATTCATGCGGGCGAAAATACAGCGGGAGGGCGTTTCCAACGTCGCGGTGCTGGACGGCATGTGTGACTGCCTGCCCTATGAGGACAGCACCTTTGACATTGTCATGTCCGGCCATGTGGTGGGCGACGACTATGATCGGGAGTTGGCGGAGCTGGAAAGGATTACCAAGCCCGGAGGCTGGATTTTGGACTGCCCCGGTGAGGACGACCGCTGGACGGAGCCTGAGCCAGAGATGCTTTCCCATGGCTTTGAGTGCCTGCCCTATCTCAGCAAGACCGGGGGAAAGGTGTGCCGCTATCGGAAGCAGATAAACCAATAAACCAGAAGGCCCCCCGCACACCGGAGGGCCTTCTTTCCCATTTTTAAGAAATATGTAAACCGGGGTATGGCCTTTTTGTAAGACTCCTCTGGTAAGATAGCCTCAAGAAAACAAAAGGAGGCAATCTTTATGGAAAAAATTGCCGCGGTGCTGGCGTTAGTGATGGGCCTGCTTACTGGCGGACAGCGGGGAAACAGCCCGGAGCTTTTCACTGTTCAGCTGTATTGCGACAGCCCAGAGGTCTACCGGATCGACTATGTTACCAGCCTAGATGGGGAATACCTGTGTACGGGAGGAATCGCAAACTTTGATAAAGTTCCCCTGGACAATGACGCCCATCTGTTCGTATACTTTTCCCAGGAAGACCTGGAAGGCGCAGAGGAAGGAGAGCTGTCCTTAGAGCTCCGCCTCTACGACGAGAAGGAAGACCAGGAGATTGCTGTCCTGGGTCCCGTTGATATGAAAGCCCGGCTGGGCGCAAAGGATATCATCCAGATTTCCGGCAGCCAGGAAACTGGCTACCGGGCAAAGCTGGCCGCCTAGCGGCTGATTATCCTAAACGCAGCCAGCCGGTAAAAAAACATCCCCCGGGATATCCCGAGGGATGTTTTGCTTGCTCTGATCATTTCCGGAACCGTCTGCCTGTGTTGCACCAAATCAGGGCGAAAACGCTTAGGCCCACAACCACCACAAGATAAATCCATGTGAGCCACTCCAGGCCGAAGAGGAACAGGCACACTCCATAGGGCAGGGTGGCCAGCCCTATGGCCAGCAGAATTTTCCCGGTGAACTTAGCCAGGGCCGGGCCGTCATAGTGCTTTTTCTCTTCTGGATCCATGGTGTTGTATCCGGCAATGAGCCAAGTGCCTTTTCCCATCATCAGAGGGATAGCCAGGCCAATCAGGCATAGACTGACCAGCCCAAAAATCATCAAACCGAACCAATCCTTCGCAAGCATTATACATTCCTCCTATAGAGCCGTTCCCAGTACTTCTCCAAGAGTTTCGGCTCGTAACGAAAGGCTGGAAAAACGTGGGCAGCCTGACCCTTTGGTAAGCTTTGGCAGCACAGCCCGCGGCTAAAAGCCCCGGAAAACGTCCCGCTATATCCGATTCGTCACAGGTTCTTTACTGTATGATGCTCTCTCCGGTCATTTCAGCAGGCTGGGGCAGGCCCAGTACCTTCAGCATGGTGGGGGCAATGTCCGCCAGGCGGCCGTCCTCCCGGAGCTCACAGGGGTGGTTGATGACACAGAAGGGCACGGGATTGGTGGTGTGGGCGGTAAAGGGCGTGCCGTCGTCGTCCACCATCTTGTCCGCGTTGCCGTGGTCAGCGGTCAGCAGAATGCAGCCGCCCATCTCCTTGACCGCTGCCTCCACCCGGCCAATGCAGGCGTCCACAGCCTCCACAGCCTTGACTGCCGCCTCAAACACGCCGGTATGGCCCACCATGTCGCAGTTGGCATAGTTGAGAATCAGCGCGTCGTACTTGCCGGACTTGACGGCCTCCACCATCTTGTCCGTGACCTCGTAGGCGCTCATCTCCGGCTGCAAATCATAGGTAGCCACAGCGGGAGACTTCACCAGAATCCGGTCCTCGCCGGGGTACTGCTTCTCCACGCCGCCGTTAAAGAAGAAGGTCACATGGGCATACTTCTCGGTGTCGGCAATGCGCAGCTGGGTCCGATCGTTTTTGGAGAGGTACTCGCCAAAGGTGTTCTCCAAGCTCTCGGGCTTATAGGCCACGTCCACATTGGGCATGGTGGCGTCGTACTGGGTCATGCACACATAGTTGACGGAGAAGAACCCGTTTTTCCGCTCAAACCCGGCAAACTCCGGGTCCACAAAGGTGCGGGTGATCTCTCTGGCCCGGTCGGGGCGGAAGTTGTAGAAAATGATGGAGTCGCCTGCCTGGATGGGCTCTGCGCCCTTGCACACAGTGGGCACCACAAATTCATCGGTGACCCCTTCATCGTAGGAGTTCTGCACCGCGCAGATGGGACATTCGGCCTCTAGGCCCTGGCCGTACACCATGGCCGCGTAGGCCTTCTCCACCCGCTCCCAGCGGTTGTCCCGGTCCATGGCGTAATACCGGCCCATCACCGTGGCGGCCTGGCCCACGCCGATCTCCTTCAGCTTTTCCACAAGCTCCGTCACATAGTCCTTGCCGCTGGAAGGGGGCACGTCCCGGCCGTCCAGAAAGCAGTGTACAAACACTTTCTCAAGACCCATGTCCTTGGCCATTTTCAGCAGAGCATACAGATGGGTATTGTGGCTGTGGACCCCGCCGTCAGACAAGAGGCCCATAAAGTGCAGGGCTTTGCCGTTGTCCTTGGCAGACTGCATGGCGTGAAGCAAGGCGGGATTTTTCGCCATGTCCCCTTCTTCGGCGGACTTGGTAATGCGGGTAAGCTCCTGGTAGACAATGCGGCCCGCGCCGATGTTGGTGTGCCCCACCTCGCTGTTGCCCATCTGCCCGTCCGGCAGGCCTACATCCAGGCCAGAGGCGCCGATTTTGGTGACAGGGTTCTCCTTCAGGATCCGGTCTAGGTTGGGTGTGTTGGCGGCCACAATGGCGTTGCCCTCGTCCGGGGCAATGCCAAAGCCGTCCAGAATCATCAAAACAAGAGGTTTTTTCATTTTACGCTCATGTTCCTTTCGTTATTACTTTTTACGGGTTATCGCTATAAAGAGGTCTGCCCCAAAAATAAGCAGCCCGCCTAAAAGGCAAATAATCGTCATCGTGGGCAGAAACGGTCCCAGGCTGTCCAGAGCTGTCTGAAAGGTGGCCCTGTCCGGGCGTGAGCCAGCCCAGGCAACAGCCGCGCACAGGTAGCGGGCAATGGCGAACAAAGCCGCCAACACCCATAGAGTGTGGGCATATTTCGTCAGCCTGTTCTCCATGGATGGTTAACCCTTTGTGGCTGCGTCCACAATGGCGGCAAAGTCAGCAGGCTTCAGGGAGGCCCCGCCAATGAGACCGCCGTCCACATCGGGCTGGGCCAGCAGCTCGGCAGCGTTGGCAGCGTTCATGGAGCCGCCGTACTGAATGGTGATGCCATCAGCCGCGGTGCAGGAGTAGGTTTCGGCAATAGTCTCACGGATGGTGTGGCAGACCTCGTTGGCCTGCTCGGCTGTGGCGGTTTTGCCAGTGCCAATGGCCCAAACAGGCTCGTAAGCAATGATGATCCGCTTCAGCTCCTCCTCGCTGACGCCGCCCAGGGCAATCTTGGTCTGCAGGGCCACCAGCTCGCTGGTGATGCCCTGCTCCCTCTGCTCCAGGGTCTCGCCCACGCAGAGAATCACAGTAAGGCCCGCGTCCAAAGCCGCACGGACACGGTCATGAACCGTCACGTCTGTCTCGCCAAAGTACTGGCGGCGCTCGCTGTGGCCGATGATAACGATCTTTACGCCCATGGAGCTGAGCATCTCAGCGGAGATCTCACCGGTGAAGGCCCCGGACTTGGCCCAATGGCAGTTTTCAGCGCCGATCTGGATGTTCGTGCCCTGGGCAGCCTCCTGGGCGGCGGACAGGTCCACAAAGGGCGTGCAGGCCACCACATCACAGCCCGCGTCCTTCACCAGGGGGGCAATGGCGGCGATAAGCTCCTTGGCCTCCGCGGGGGTTTTGTTCATTTTCCAGTTGCCGGCAATAACGGCCTTGCGCAGTGCTTTATTCATAATGATCAGTCCTCCAAAGTTTGTTAAGAATTCCGTATTGATTGGTCGTCTTACCTAAAGTTGAGTCAATTTGCGCGGTCCAGGTGCGTTAGGCACCTGGCGGGGTGTGGGGCAGAGCCCCACGGCCTTGCCGTAGTCGGCGCCCTGTGCCGACAGAGGCCAACACACACATCCCCTTTATGGCCTTTTCGTACCCTTTGAAAAGGCCATCCTGTTTTCAAAAAGCGAAAGGGCGGAGCAACCCCCGCCCTCCCAGAACCGTCTTATTTCTCGTTCAGGCAGGCAATACCGGGCAGCTCCTTGCCCTCCAGGAACTCCAGGGAAGCGCCGCCGCCGGTGGAGATATGGGTCATCTTGTCGGCAAAGCCCAGCTTCTCCACAGCCGCCGCGGAGTCACCGCCGCCGATGATGGAGATAGAGCCGCTGTCAGCCACCGCGCTGGCCACGCCGATGGTGCCAGCCGCAAAGTTCTCCCACTCGGAAACGCCCATGGGGCCGTTCCAGACCACAGTGCCCGCGCCCTTAATAGCGCCGGAGAACAGCTCGATGGTCTTGGGGCCAATGTCCAGACCCATCCAGCCGTCGGGAATGGCAGTGGAGTCTACCACCTGGCTCTCGGTGTCCGGGGCGAACTCCTTGCCCACTTTGGTGTCAACGGGCAGCAGGAACTTTACGCCGGCC
>CAJUPK010000094.1 GCA_910588415.1 uncultured Oscillospiraceae bacterium
CCGGCGGTCCAGGGGAAGATGTGAATAATCTATGTCGAAATTGATTATAACACATGAACAGCATTTTGTCAAACATAACAAAAAAAAAAAAAATATTTATGCTATCTGTTCGAGTTGACTAACCATGTTTCAATTCCGCACTTTTTCCCAGAAAAGAAATTTCATTTTTTTCTTCGCGAGGCGCGCTGGCACGCCAGCGCTGGGTAGGAGGTGGCAGATAGGGGTGGGGTCGCGGTTTGTGGGTGGGTGCTGGAGGCGGGGATTTTGGGGTGGGATTTGGAGCTGGATGGCCTTGTTTTAAGGTGAATTTTGCTTACTGTGCTAAAAACGGTGAAGTCCTGGGAAATTTTTACATTATAAAAGAAGGGACTTTATTAAGTTGCGTGAAAAAAGTCAAACTTTGTATCACCTGATTCCACAGACTTTTCAACGAGTTTTTCAACATAAATTAAAAATCACTGTTTTTTCTGTGGAAAATAGAAAATCGTCTATATTTTTTATTTTATTGTATTATAATAATTTTATATATTTGGATTTTACTTAGAAAATTATGGAAATTTCAAAATTTAATATTTGTAAACTTTTTTAATTTGTATATCGTTTGGCAGCCAAGTTTTTAACAATTTTTTCAACATTTTGGGTTTTTGGAACGGTTTTTTTGAACGGACCTTGTCCCCCTTGATTGATAGACTTGATTATATACTTGATTACCCCCTTGATTACGGGGTCCGAAAATCCCAGTGTTTATGCGGCTTCCCAGGTTTAAAGGTCATAGACTTTTTCTCTAAAGGTCATAGACTTTTTCTCTAAAGGTCATAGACTTTTTCCAGAAAGGTCATAATTGAGGTTGACAAGACACTGTCCTTTTGCTATTCTAGCGAAAAAGGAGGCGAAGCCATGCCCAGAAGGAACGAATTCGCAAAGGATTTGACATACAGCCCCGCAGCCCAGGACATGGACAATCTCCTGGTCCAGAAATCCAATCCCCTGCAGACCCTTTCCCAGACCAATCTCACCCTGCCCGAGTTCAAGATCCTGGACGCCTATCTGTCCCGCATTGACAGCCGGAAGCCGGAGGCCCGCCTGGTCCAGTTCGAGCGCGGGGCCCTGGAGCGGCTGCTGGACGTGGAGAAGATCCCCCTTCCGGAGCTGGAAAAGCGGCTGAGGAATCTTTTCCAGGTGGTCCGGGTAATGGACGGGAGCAAGGCGAAGGGCTACTGTCTGATCGGCCTGTTTGAAAAGGCGGACTTTGACATGGACGAGAGCGGGCGCTGGCAGGTGAGCCTCTGCTGTACGCCCGCGGCTATGGAGTACATCTTCAACATCGAGAACCTGGGCTATCTCCGCTACCGGCTGCGCAATGTGGTCAGCCTGACCTCCCGTTACTCCTACTTCCTGTACCTGTATCTGGAAAACAACCGGTTTCGCCGTTCCTGGACAGTCCCCTTGGAGGAGCTGAAGGAGGTGCTTGCCTGCACGGCGAAGACCTACGGCGAATACAAGCGCTTTAACGACCTGGTGCTGAAGAAGTGCGAAAAGGAGCTCAACAGCAAAACGGACCTGAGATACAGCTATGCTCCGGTCCGGCGAGGGCGGCGGGTCAGCGCCATTCGGTTCACCCTGCAGGCGGTCCGGGACCGGGTGCCGGACCAGCTGACGATTGAGGAGCTGCCGGTCCCCCCGCGGGAGCCGCAGGGCGGCTACAGCACCGATGAGCTGGCTTTTCTGGCCGAGGCCTGCGACAATGAGTTCACGGAGGAGGAGATGCGGGTGATCCTTGACCTGCTCCTTCAGGCCGTCCCCTACGACAGCCAGCAGGGCAGAGAGCGCTATCGGTATCTCCGCCAGAAATACAATCTCCTGCAGCTGTACGCCAGCCAGAAACCCATCGCCAACCGCTTCCACTACCTGAAATCCATCCTCCCAGCGTGACGCTGGACCCAGTTCGCGGGGCGCTGAGTTGACGAAGTCAACTCATAGGCACAGCCAGCGCTGGGTGGGATTTGGCCGCAGGGCTTGTGGCCGCGGTTTGTTGCGGCTGCTGGCCGATAGGGCGTGTTCCCATAAGCTGAGCACACCCTAGGTTTTTTTGGGGGGAGTTTGATGGCATTCGGAGGTGGGGGGAGGGTCATTCAGCTGACGTTTTGGCGGATTATCTTTTTTCCTCCGCACCTTGTAAATTCCTACCGCTTATGTTATAATTTTTCTGCACTGCTCTAGTAAAAATTTTCTTGAGGAGGAAAAGAATTCATGTCCATGAAAAAACGTCTGCTTGCCCTGCTGCTGGCTTTGTGCCTGGCAGTAGCCATGCTGCCGGGCGCCGCTCTGGCTGCGGGCACACCCTTTCACGACGTCAAGCCCGGCCAGTGGTACTCTGACGCCGTCAGCTATGTGTACAACAACGGCCTAATGTCCGGCACCGGGGCCACCTCGTTCGGCCTCGGCACCCCCACCAACCGGGGGATGATCACCACCATTCTCTACAGCCTGGCGGACAAGCCCGCTGTCTCCGGCAGCGTCAACTTTTCCGACGTCAGCCCCAACGCCTACTACGCCAAAGCCGTGCAGTGGGCCTCTCAGGAGGGCGTGATCAAGGGGCTTGGCAACAACCGCTTTGGCCCCGACAGCCCGGTCAGCCGCGAGCAGCTGGCAGTCATGCTCTACAGCTTTGCCAACTACATGGGCGCGGACACCAGCAAGACCCTGGACCTTCGCCACTTCTCCGACTACAGCCGCATCGACAGCTGGGCCATAAAGCCCATGCAGTGGGCATACTGCATGGGCCTGCTTACCGGTAAGCAGGGCAACCGGATCGACCCCAGAGGCAACGCCACCCGGTCCGAGGTGGCCGTCATCCTCTACTCCTTCTGTGAGAAGGTGCTGGGCTCCGGCGAAGAGACCATCTACAGCGTGACCTTTGACCACAACTACCCCGGCGGCCCCTCTCCGGTCCAGCAGGTCAAGGCCGGCCAGACCGTGGCCGCGCCTGCCGACCCCACCCGCCAGGGCTACGTCTTCGCGGGCTGGTTCACTGCAAAAGAGGGCGGCAATCCCTTCAGCTTTGACACCGCTATCAACGCGAACACCACCGTCTACGCCCACTGGACCCCGGAGCAGGGCGGAGAAATCCCTCCCACCGGCAATGTCACCGTGCGCTTTGACTACAACTTTGAGGGCGCGCCCACAGGGCAGTCCGTTCTGGTGCCCGTGGGCAACAAGGTAGAGTCCGTCGCCCCGCCCACCCGCGAGGGCTACACCTTCACCGGCTGGTACACCCAGCCCAGCGGCGGCAGCCTCTACAGCTTCGACACCGCCGTTACCGTTGACCTGACCCTCTACGCCCAGTGGACCGCTGCCCAGACCTTCCAGGTAGCGTTTAATCTCAACTATGAGGGCTGCGGCCCCCTGCCGGCCATGAACGTGCCCCAGGGCGAAGTCTGCCCGCAGCTGGGCTTTGACCCGACCCGGGAAAACCACCTCTTCTTGGGCTGGTATACCGCCCCTGACGATGCAGGCGTTCTCTACAACTTCGACCTGCCTGTTACCACCAACATGACGCTCTATGCGCACTGGAAATATAACGGCCCCAATTATGCCAAGCCTTACCAGACAACCTCCCGCATTTACCAGTACGACGGCTCTGACCCCCTGAAGCACTTCGAGATGATGGGCATTCCCTACACGCAGGGCCTGGTGTTCGAATACGGCTGGGGCGACGAGACCGAGGCCAGCTTCAACCTGTACGGCCAGTATGAAGTCATGACCTTCGACGTGGGCCATGTAGACAACGGAGGCCGCTCCACCGAGACCCTGTACTTCTACTTCGACGGCGGCTCTACCCCTGCCTTTACGCTGGAGCTCAAGGGCAATATGAGCACGGAGCATGTGGTGCTGAACGTGAAGAACCATGTCAACCTGCGCATTGTCCGCAAGGGCGCCGGCGGCTACAAATACGGCATGGGCAACATGCTTCTGCTCACTGCTGACGAGGCCCTGGGCCAGGATATCATAACGCCGGCCATTGCCGACATGAAGCCCGTCAATCAGACAAACCTTGCTTCTGGCCGGGTGATGCCCTACCAGAATTCCTCCCGTACTTACCTGTACGACGGCTCCGACCCCCTGAACAACTTCCGGATGATGGGCATTGAGTACGACCAGGGCGTCCGCTTTGAGTATGGCTGGGGCGATGAGACCGACGTGGCCTTTAACCTGGGAGGCGGCTTTGACATGCTCACCTTCAAGGTCGGCCATGTGGACAATGGAGGCCGCGCCGAAGAAAATCTCTATGTCTGGGCTGACGACGAGCTGGTAGACACCATCAGCCTCATCGGCGTTATGGGCACCAGCACCTACTCCCTCAATGTCCATGGTGTAAACAAGCTTCAGCTGATCCGGCAGGGCAGCGGCGGTTACCACTACGCTATTGCGGACATTACCGCGTACACTGCCGAGGATGTACAGAACAACGGCCTCACGGTGCCGGCCCTGTCTGCCTACGACGAAGTTCATCAGACCAATCTGGCTGAGGGCCTGGTGCTTCCCTACCAGAACTCCTCCCGCACTTACCTGTATGACGGCTCCGACCCGATCAACAATTTCTTCCTCATGAACGGAGAAAAGTTCACACAGGGCGTGCGCTTTGAGTACGGCTGGGGCGATGACACTAACGTCAACTTCAACCTGGGTCACGGCTTTACCACCATGACCTTCACTGTGGGCCACATCGACAATGGAGGCAAAGCGGACGAGACCCTGTACATCTACAAGGACAGCACTCTGTCTGAGGCAGACACCATCCACCTGACCGGCAGCATGGTCAATACGCCTATCACCATCGACGTGACCGGCGTAAACAACCTGCGCATTGACCGCAAGGGCAGCGGTGGTTACGCCTACGGCATTGCCAACATCACCGTAAGCAACTAACCCCCCTACCAAACGCGCGGCAGCCCCGCGCTTACAGCAAAAGACCCCCGGCAAATGCCGGGGGCCTTTTCGTTTTCGCCTACAATACCCATAAACGGCCCCCAGAGCCCCGGCAAGGCCCCTCTACGCCTCTGGCAATGAAATGATACTCCTGCACCTCACACCCGCCTTAAACGGCCTCTCAGGGCATTTTACGTACATCCTACAGCAGCACACATAAGCTCCTGCCGTAAAAAGCAGTACCGCGAGGCTTCTCCGCTCCGCGCCCGCCACAGAAGCCCTCCAACGCTTGCTACAGCCTCTTGCTTTTCCTTTTCGCCCTGCAATGCCCATAAACGGCCCCCAGAGCCCCGACAAGACCCCTCTACGCCTCTGGCAATGAAATGATACTTCCACACCTTACACCCACCTTAAACGGCCTCTCAGGGTATTTTACGCGCATCCTACAGCAGCACACACAAGCTCCTGCCGTAAAAAGCAGCACCGCGAGGCTTCTCCGCCCCACGCCCGCCACGGAAGCCCTCCAACGCTTGCCACCGCCTCTTGCTTTTCCTTTTCGCCCTGCAATGCCCATAAACAGCCCCCAGAGCCTCAGCAAGGCCCCTCTACGCCTCTGGCAATGAAATGATACTCCCACACCTTACACCCACCTTAAACGGCCTCTCAGGGCAATTTTACGCACATCCTGCACAGACACCCGAATTTCAGACCAGGCAACCCGCCACGCGAAACTTAAAGTGAAATTATTTCGCCGACTCTTACGACTATATCCTCCGCCCTCCCCGCAAAACTTGTGTATACACAATGTGTATGTGTATTGTGTATACACACCTATATATTGTGTGATGATTTTGAATAATTTCTATATCCTCTTATTTTCTACAATTAAAAAACTAGATTATGTGTTTTGTTCTACTTCTAGCTCTAACTCCGCTGCCACCACGCCAAGCGCCCCCATTGCAGCAGGTTCCGGGGCAGCTGCTCCACCACCCGGCAGTTTCTGGCTCTGGGGTCCAGAGCTTCCACCTGCTCGCACAGAACCCCCGTGGTCTGAGTCTACCACCCAAAGGACACATGCAATAAACCCCACTTCTAATATTGGTAATTTAGCAGGTAATAATTATTCAGGTTATTTTTTATATTTCTTAAATGATATATATAACATTTAAAATAAAGTGTGTATTTTTCAAAATGCTTGGCATTCATGAACCTCGCAACCTGAGAGTTCGCTCCGTCACCACATCAAAGCCAGGAATACATCCAGAGAAAAAAGCTGAAATTTTCGTCATAAAAAGCTTGACACTCTAGGGGGCCGGCAGTAAAATGGTGTATACACAATACACAATACACAATACACAATACACAATACACAATACACAACCTGACTGCTGAAAACAGTCATATTTTACATAACATGAGGTGGTCTTGTGAAAGTCGTCGCGATCGTAAATCAAAAGGGCGGCGTGGGCAAATCGACAACAGCGGCGGCGCTGGCCGGCGGGCTCTTTCTGAAGGGCCTCCGGGTGCTGTCCATAGACCTGGACGCCCAGGGCAATCTCTCCCACACGATGCGGGCAGATCCCGGAAAAGGGAAAAGCGTTCTGAGCGTGCTTTTGCAGGAGGCCACCATTCAGGAAGCGGTTCAGAGCACGCCCTGGGGCGGACTGCTCCCCGCTTCAAGGTCCCTTTCCGGGGTGGACGCCATTCTGGTGGACACGGGCAAGGAGTACCGGCTGAGAGAGGCGTTGGAGCTGGTACAGGGCGAGTATGATTATGTAATCATCGACAGCCCTCCGGCCCTGGGCATTGCCACTGTCAACGCCCTCACCGCCGCCCATACGGCCATTATTCCCGCTCAGGCGGACATCTACAGCCTGCAGGGAATTGAGCAGCTGGCCGGGACCATCCGCACGGTAAAGCGGTACTGCAACCCAGGACTGTCTATAGACGGCATTTTGCTAACCCGCTACAGCCCCCGCTCCATTCTGAGCCGGGAGGTGCAGGGGCTGATGGAGCAGCTGGCCGGGAAGCTGGACACCCGGCTGTATCAGACTGCCATACGGGAGGCCATTGCGGTGAAGGAGGCCCAGATCAGCCGGCAGAGCCTGTTGGAGTATGCCCCCCACGCTAAGGTGACAGAGGACTACCGCGCCCTGTTGCAGGAGGCATTTCCGGAGGTCTGACCGAGGTTGATTTTATTATTTTTAATTCCTATTTAGAAAATAACCTGCATTGTTTTCGAGGCAACCGCTATTGTTGAAATGCAGGATTTGATCAGTGATCATTCAAAAGTTGTGTATTACACATACAGATACACAATACACATACACAACACAAAATAAGAGATACACAATTTTCTAAAAACACAGGATAAGGGGAATAATTATGGCAAAGAAGAAGACCTTTGTAGAGAGCGCACGGCTGCAGAATGACCCGGCTCTGTCCTTTATCTCTCAAGAAAGCATGGTGCGGATAGAGGAGACAGACGACGATGCCATTACCGTGGAGATCGGCACAATGCCGGGAACAGAGGAGGCGTTCTCTCCGGATCGGAGGGAGGTAAAGAGCCGCCGGGTACAGCTGGTGATGCAGCCCAGCCTCTACCGCCGGGTAAGGGACGCCAGCAGCATGGCAGGGCTCTCGCTGAATGCGTACTGCCACCGGGCGCTGGAAGAAGCGGTAAAGAACAGCGGGTTTTAGGGCGCTTTTATGGGCCTTTCTGGCCGATTTTTGGCAAATTCTGGGCCAAAAAGCTCTTGAAATGCGCAGAAAATGTAAGCTCTGTAAAGCTGGTTTCTCTACGAATTGGCGGGACGGAAGCGGCTTGAAAATACCCCGATTAGCTTATTAAAACATGTCCATGGAGCGTTTTTTGGGTCGTTTAGGGGCAATTTCAGGCCGGTTTTTGGGGGATTTGGGGCCGGTTTTGGCCCAAATTTCGCAGAAAAAGGCCCAAAAAATTCCATTTGGGGGCCGGTTTTTGCGCTGCCTCTATCCCAAATCAGACTTTCGCAGCCCCCGCCGCCGGGCCTCCCGGGTCACGGTAGAGCGGCTGATGCCGGTCAGCTCCGCCACCTGAGTAAAGGAGTGGCTGCGCAGCAGCTCCATCGCGTGGTCCAGCTGGGCCCGGGTGTATTTCGGCCTGCGCCCCTCCCGGTAGTTGGGGTCAGCGGCCCGCCGCCGGGCCCGCCCGTTCTGGGTGCGGCTGATGATCATATCCCGCTCAAACTCCGCAAAGCTGAGCATGATGTGCAAAATCAGCCTTCCCAGCTCCGTGTCCTCTATGACGCCCATATTCAGCACCCGCACCCGGACCCCTGAGCGGACCCAGCCCACCACCCGCTCATAGGCCTCGGTCTCTGTGCGGGCGAACCGGTCCATTTTGGTGACGGCAATGGTGTCGCCCGGCCTCACCTCCCGGCAGAGCCGGTCAAGCTCCGGCCGGTCCATGCTGCCGCCGGTAGACACGTCCTCATACAGCGCTTCGCAGCCCTCGGCCCGCAGCGCGGCCCGCTGGTCCTCCAAAGAGGTGCCGGCGGCCTGCTTTTTTGTGCTTACTCTCACATATCCTCGGATCATGCTTTTTCCGCCTCCTGTTTTGACTACAAATTATGACTACGCCCAGTCCCCCGGAAAACGGTGGGGAAGGGGCGTAGTCATTTGTTTCGACTTATGACTATGCTTTACCCGCTTTGCGCGGGCGCGGCGTTTTGCAGAGCTGGGAATCCGGCCCTTTATGCTTGGCTACGTTCTGGCATTCCCTGTGTTATAACGCGCTGCGTTTGACCAGAATGGCGTCAAAGGGCTTCAGGTCTCCGGCCTTTTCGCCGGTGAGCATGTCGGTCTCTCCTGCAAAGCTCTCCGGCAGAGGCTGGGGCTTGCCGGTCAGGTTCAGGATAAACCAGAACTCGGTCCCGTCCTTTACCCGGCGGGTGACCTCCAGCTGGGTTCTGTCCGGGATCAGGGGGTGGATTTCCCCCTGGCCGGTGAGGCTGTCCAGAATTTTGTCCAGGCCCTGGGCCTCGGGCTGGGTGCCCACATAGTACACCGTGCCCTTGCCATAGGCGTTCTTGGTCACGGCCGGGGCGCCGGCATAGAAGTCTTCGCCGTAGACCGCCAGGGCCTGGGCTCCCTCCAGGTGGAGAATATCGCACAGCAGGCCGCATTTGCTCTGGCTGCCGTCCATGAATTTCAGGGTGTTGGACTGCTCCGGGGCCAGAGCGTCGATCTCCTCGGCCCAGACGCCGCAGAGCTTGCGCAGGGGGCCGGGGTAGCCGCCCAGGTGCACATTGTCGCTCTGGTCCACAATGCCGCTCATAAAGCCGGTGATCAGGGTGCCTCCGGCCTCTACAAAGGCTGTCAGGGCCTCTGCAACCCCTTCCTTGACCATATACAGCACTGGGGCCACAATGGCCTTGTAGCGGCTGAAATCGCCGTCCATGGGGACCATGTCCACCGGAATGTGGCGATCGTAGAAATAACGGTAATACTGGTGGATCTGGTTGCAGTATTTCAGGTCTACACTGGGGCCGCTGGTGTACTCCAAGGCCCAATAGTTGTCCCAGTCGAACAGAATGCCCACCTGGGCCGGGTTGTCCGCCCCCAGAAGCTGGCTGCCCAGAGCCGCCAGCTCTGCCCCCAGCTGAGAGCACTCCTGGAACACCCGGGTCTCTTCGCTGCCGGAGTGGCTGATCACGGCCCCGTGGAACTTCTCACAGGCGCCTTTGGACCGGCGCAGCTGGAAGAACTGGATGGTGTCCGCCCCGTGGGCAATGGTCTGGTAGGACTGGGCCCGCATCTGGCCGGGGCGTTTCAGGGAGTTGTAGGCCTGCCAGTTCTGTTGGCTGG
>CAJUPK010000095.1 GCA_910588415.1 uncultured Oscillospiraceae bacterium
AAAACATCTCCTTCCACACAAAGTCAGGATGTTGTGGAAGGAGAACAGACAGTTGCTAGAGGAGCAGAGCCGCCTCCTGCCGCTACTGGCGTATCTCGTAACGGACGAAGGCAAAGCTTTTGCTGTCCGGGGACCAGGAGTTCACGTTGATGGTCCCCTGGCCGCCGAAGAGGGACACAATGGTCTTCAGGGGACCGCCCGCCGCGGGCATCAGCTTCAGCTCCACATTCTTGTGGGGCACATGCTCGCCAGGTTCCACATCGCCCTTGCGGTAGCCCAGCACCACCACCCACTGCCCGTCCGGGGAGATGTGCGGGAACCAGATGTTCCAGTCCTCCTCAAAAGTCATCTGGGTCTGCTCCGAGCCATCCGCCTTCATGCGGAAAGCCTGCATCAGCCCTGCCCGCACAGAGTTAAACCAGATGTACTCCCCGGCGCTGTCATACTCAGGCCCGTCGTTCAGGCCAGGGGCATGGGTCAGCCGGGTCTCCTCGCCCCCTTCCGCGGGGATGGTGTACACATCGAACTCCCCCTTTCGCTGGGCGCAGTAGGCCAGGGTTTTCCCGTCCGGGGACCAGCCGTGGAGATAGCTGGGGGCCAGGGGGGTGATCAGCCGGGGCGTTCCGCCTGCAGCAGGCAGGGTATACACCCGGGACTGGCCGTCCTCCTTGGTACCGTGGCTGATGGCTACGCTCTGTCCATCGGCCGAGAGCACATGGTCGTTGTTGCAGTTCCCCGCAAAGCCTGTGTCAATTTCCCTGCTCTCTCCAGTGGCCAGGCAGAAGCGGTAGAGGCGCCCCCTGCTGTTATAGACCAGGGACTGGCCGTCCGGTGACCAGTTGGGGGCCTCTATCAAGTACTCGAACTCCGCCAGGGTCTCGCACTCTCCGGTATCCATGCGGTATGCCTGGAGGATGGAGCGGTCATGAGAACGGTCCCACAGGTTGATCTTTTCTTGTGCCAAGATGCTTCAGCTCCTTTTATTGGCCCAGTCCGCAGAAAGCCCTGCTTGTCCCGCTGCTTGAGCCGTGTCTTTTTGCGCCCTATATCCTGATTAAAACATTGAAATACCGCAGGCCCAAAACGGTGCTTTCGGTGTGAAAAAACCTGGGCTTTTTCCTGAACTCCCGGCTAAAAATCCGGCATTTTTCCGGTTTGGAACAGGCCCTGGGGATTTTGCCCCAGCCCCAGGAGGGCCGCTGTGTTGATTATAGCCGGATATCCCTGGGTTTGCAAGGGGCAATCTTGCCTATACGTCCAATAAACCCCATAAGCCGCCAGGGCTGGCTTCCTGAAGGCGCAGCTGCTCCCCCACGGGCTGCAGGCCAGGAGATTCCTCCGCTAGGTTGATGATCCGCAGGCCCTGGCTGGCCGCATAGCGAACCGTATACAGGGTACCGCCCCGGGTGCGGTCCCCCTGCAGGCAGCAGACGCACACCGCGCTATGGTCCACCATGAACCGGTTGCGCCTTTGCATACAGCCGCTGGTATAGCTGTCCCCTGTATAGACGGCTTTGTCCGCCTGTTCCAGAATGGCCTGGTACTGGCGCTTCTCCACCTCTGGCCAGCCCTTGGTCTGCTCCCGGCATGGCAGGGCAAGCACCAGCCGCAGGGGCAGCTGCAGCCAGTCCCGCAGCCACAGGATCCGCTGGGCGGCCAGTGTGTCAAACCCTCTGGCCCCTCCGGCCAGGAAGGTGTCTATGCCCCGGCGCCAGAGGCCTAGGGCTGTCTGGGCAATCTCCCGGCTCAGCTCCTCCGGCCGCTTTTCTATCTGGCGGTGTCCGGTAAAGCAGCAGCACCGCTTTCTTTCCAGCCTTTCCAGCCCTGTCTCCAATTTCATCGCCCCCCGCCCGATTGATACCGCCATTCTAGCACAAATCGAACAAAATGTCAATTTTCCCCATTCACGAAACAGACCCAAACCAGTTGACTGTAAGAACCGAGAGAACCACAGCTGTTATGTCCCCCAAAAGGGCGGCGGGCACCGTATAGCGGAGTTTCTTGCACTGGCAGGCCCCAAAGTAGACGGTGACGGCGTAAAAGGTGGTCTCGGTGGAGGAGGCCAGCACAGAGGCGATCTGCCCGGTGGGACTGTCTGGGCCAAAGCGTTCCAGCAGGGACAGGGTGTAGGCAGAGGCCCCGCTGCCGGAGATGGGCCGCAGCAGGGCCAGGGGGAGAATCTCCGGGGACAGGCCCAGGCCCCGGGTCAGGGGTTCCGCCAGCCCGCAGAGCAGGTCCAGAAGCCCCGAGGCCCGCACCATGCTCACTGCCATAATCAGGCCAATCAGGGTGGGCAGGATGTGAAGAGAGCTGGCAATGCCCTCTTTGGCCCCCTCCAGGAAAACATCGAACACATCCACATCCCGGAAAAACCCGAAGAGGACAATGGCCCCCACAATCAGCGGCAGGGCAGCAGCGCCTAGCTGTTCCATGGGCCCCTCCCCTCTCCCAAAGCCCGACGGCTCTCTGCCAGCTTACAGAACAGCACCGCCGCTGTCAGCGAGCAGAGAGAGGTAAGCCAAATCTGGGGCAGAATGCCAAAAGGGGCCGTGCTGCCGCAGGCAGCCCGCATAGCCCCCATATTTACAGGCAGCAGCTGCAGGGAGGCTGTGTTGATCACCACAAAAAGGATCATCCCCCGGCTGGGCACAGGGCCCGGGTGCTTTTGGGCCATGGCCTCCATGGCGGACAGGCCCAGGGGCGTGGCCGCATTGCCCAGGCCCAGCAGGTTGGCGGATATATTCATGCACAGCTTCCCCTTGATCTCCGGGTCCTCCCGGTAGTCCGGGAACAGCCGGTCAATCACAGGGGAAAAGGCCCTGGCCAGCAGTCCGGTCAGGCCGCTTTTCTCCGCAATGCGCAAAAAGCCCAGCCAGGCGCACATGCTGCCCAGCAGGGAGATGGAGAGCTTAACCGCGTCCGCCGCGCCCTCCAGTACAGCGGCGGAGAGCTCTGGCATCCGGCCCTGCGCCAAGGCGCTGACCAGGCTCAAAGCGATCATACCGAACCATATGGCGTTAATCATGAGACCGTCTCCTCCTAAAATACATTTGACTTTCACCGCAAAAGGGGGTATGATACTCTTACTATGGACACACAGAAAGGACGAGGACAATGTTTGGAGAAAAAATTCTGGATTACTGGGATGATATTCTCAGCGATTTAGGCAAGCTGGTGGCCATTCCCTCTGTGGCGGTGCCCTCCCAGGGGCCCCACCCCTTTGGAGACCCCTGCGCCAAGGCCCTTGACGCCGTGGTGGAGATGGCCCAGGGCTATGGGCTGGCTGCGAAAAACGTGGATTACTACGCCGCCCACGCCGAGTACGGCCAGGGAGAGGGCAACGCCGTGGTGATGGCCCACCTGGACGTGGTGCCTGCCGGAGAAGGCTGGGACACAGACCCCTTTACCCTAACCCTGCGGGACGGCCTGGCCATTGGCCGGGGAGTTTCTGACGATAAGGGCGCGGCCGTGGTGGCCCTGCACTGCCTGCGGGCCCTGAAAGACGCGGGGGTAAAGGGCAACCGGAAGCTACGGGTGATATTCGGCTCTGCCGAGGAGATCGGCATGGCGGACATGCCCTACTACTTCTCCCAGGAGCAGCACCCGGACATGGGCTTTACGCCGGATTCCGGCTATGGTATCTGCCACTGCGAGAAGGGCATCCTTGACCTGAACATCAAGGCGGAGAACGACTCTCCCCTGGTGAAGAGCTTTGCCGCCGGCACAGTGCCCAATGCCGTGCCCGCCAAGGCGGACTGCCAGATTGTATGTACAGAAGAGGAGTACAAGCGGCTGTGCCAGGCCGCCCAGACAGCGGAGATCCCCTTTGAGATCACCCGCACAGAGGACGGCGCCCGCATTCTGGCCAAAGGCAAGGCCAGCCATGCCGCTGCCCCAGAGCATGGCGTCAACGCCGCCGCCCATACCATTGCGCTGCTGGCAGCCGTGTTTGGGCCAGAGCGCCTGGGGCGGTTCTTCCAGTTTGCCCATGAGAAGATTGGCCTGCGCACAGACGGCAGCCTGCTGGGGGTAAATATGAGCGACGAGCCCAGCGGGGCCTTAACCTTTAATCTGGGGCTGCTGAGCGCCAACGCCCAGACCTGCAGCCTGACCGTGGACATCCGCTATCCGGCCACCAAGGACGGCGGCTGGGTCTCAGAGACCATTGAGAAGGCCGCCCAAGAGGCAGGCCTGGACTACACCCTGCTCTCGGACGCAAAGCCCCT
Organism: uncultured Oscillospiraceae bacterium; assembly: GCA_910588415.1. Taxonomy (GTDB): domain Bacteria; phylum Bacillota; class Clostridia; order Oscillospirales; family Acutalibacteraceae; genus Acutalibacter. The sequence goes on from CAJUPK010000095.1 coordinate 4,227, forward strand.
CTACCTGCCCAAGGAGAGCCAACTGGTCACCCTGCTCTCTCAGGCGTACAAAGAGGTAGCGGGAGAGGAGTGCAATCTCTATTCCATGGGCGGCGGCACCTACGCCCGGCAGATGTTTGGCAAGGGCGTGGGCTTTGGCCCCAGCTTTGCCGACGACATCCCCAGCCATGCCCACGATGTGAACGAGCAGATTGACCTGCGGCGGTTTAAGCTCCACGCCCAGATCTGCCTGGAGGCCATGTACCGGATGCTGACAGCCGAGTAAGGGAACACCCCTGCCTGATACTATGGCGGAGCGAAAGCTAATATGCCCATAAACAAGAAGATCCCGGCAGCACAAAGGTGCTGCCAGGGTCTTTTTTCTTTGCAGGCCATCCATTTTTCGGGAGACTCCTATAGGCTGTTCAAGGCCGGGCCGTGGGCTGGGAGTGTCCGAAACGCAGGCTTTTTGGCTGTGGAAAGCTTTCTCCTTTAACAACTCGCACTCCCCAGTTGGCTTTTGGGGCGCGCTTCTTAATAACCGGAAAGAGGACTTGCTTGCACAACCGCGAATACTTTCTTTTTGTTTCCAGCAAGAGCTAAAGTGTGGACCGATGTGGATCGGGTAATCTTAGGACTTTCTATAAAAGGGACGCTTTTTTTTAAACTAGAAAAAGCCGGTCCACACCGGTCTACATGGGGAATCTTCTTGTTTTGATTCAGCAATCTGGCACTTCCTTTGTTTTCAAATAGGGCCTGGTCCGATATAAAAAATCACCCGCCAAGCTGGCAGGTGACAAGGATTTTGACGCAGAAAATGGCCGTTTCCGATGTTCTCTCCTCGAAACCGGCCTGAAAGCCGCTGCCCTAAGAATCCAACCAGTCCAGGGCCGCAGTATCAGCGGATAGCCCGCACGATTTGGCGGGTGCGCTCTAAATAGGGGACTGTCTCTGCATAGTGGCGGCTGACCACGCAGGAAAACAGAATGTCGATCATGGTCATCTGGGCAATGCGGGAACTCATCGCCCCGCTGCGGATAGCCATTTCCGGCGCGCTGAGCCCAAAATGAACGTCCGCCAGATCCTCCAGGGACACCTTGCCATACCGGGTGATGGCGATCAGGAAAGCGCCATTATGCTTGGCCAGCTTGGCGGCATCCAGCACCTCCCGGGTCTCGCCGGACCAGGAGAGGGCAATAGCCACATCCTCCGAGGTAAGGGTAGAGGCAGAGGAGAGCTGTAAGTGAGGGTCCGCATAGGCGGTGACCCGCTTGTTGATCCGCATAAACTTCTGTTGGGCGTCCTGGGCCACCAGATTGGAGGTGGCAATGGCGTACAGGTCCACCCGCTGGGCCCGGAAGAGCATGTCAGCGGCCAGCTCTACCTGGTCTGGTTCCATCAGGGAGAAGGTGTCCTCAATCGCTTGGATATTGTGATGGCAGACCTTGCGTATCACATTGCCCGCCTTATCTCCCGCGCAGATATCCGTATACCCCGCCCTGCTGATGTTGGTACGCTGGGCCACAGCCAGTTCGCTGACCAGCTGGATGGAGAAATCCCGATAGCCTTTATAGCCCAGCTTTTTGCAGAAGCGCACCACGGCCGCCTGGCTGGACCCGCTTCTGCCCGCCAGCTCTTCTACCGAAACCCCCACCATATTGTCCAGATTTTGTGAAACATACCGGGCCACCTTCCGCTCGGACACAGGAAGGTCTTCCAGCATCTGATTTAGCTTTAAAACGACTCCTGCCACTTTTCAGCACCTACCCTATGAAAATTTACCCCCCCTCGGCCACCGTTCCCACATCGGTGGGGCCGCATGATTTGGGGCGCTTCATTCTCGCAGGCCTCCGGCCAGACCGGAAGCCCGTCCCTGCAAAGAGGACTTACGCAGTAATTATACATCTTTTTAAGTAAAAAAGCCAGTGTAATATGAAAGCAGCTTTTATATCCATTTCGCGTGGTCCAATAAAGAAAAGCCTGTCTGCCCTGCCCAGGCGCGGCCGGTTTCACTTGGGCCTCAAAGATTCGGCCGCCTTCTTATGGTCCACACTCGAAGGATTTGTGCAATTTCTATTATAGAATTAACTGAGCGGCTCGTCAAGTGTAAATTTGCATAATATTGTAATACAATTATGTTAAACATGCCTATAAATGCTTTCTTGTTTTCAGAAATATAAGTTCAGCAGCACTTAATAAAATTTTATTTCAGAATAGATATTTTTCATCGACAGTTTCTTTTATTTTATCATATCACAACCCAGGCCAAAAAGCAAGAAGAGACGTAGATTATTTACGTATTGTTAATGATTATGTTTGGAAAAATTAGTATATATTTCTCCCAAAGATATTCTGTCAAGAGTCATTCCCATATATGCAGGTAATCTGCTGTATCAGGGCACACGCAATTTTTGTGAAAACCGCCTTTTATAAGCCATTTTTCTACATAAAAATCTACCATTTCCCTAGACGCTGGTTAATCTCAGCCTTGTATTTCACAAAAAGTTCTCATATATGTGTTAATTTTTCCCGCTATATGTTATACTGTACATGGTACACGGCGCAGACTGGGATATAAAATGCCGTTGGCAAGGCCGTGTGCTGGGTTCCTGTACATGGCAAAAGTTATCTGGGCTTCCATCAGAATTTTGCTGTTCCATTCACCACATAAACAAAGCATACATAGGAGGAACTATCATGCGCGTGATCATGTTTGACATCGACACCCTTCGCAGCGACCACATGGGCTGCTATGGCTATGGCCGCGACACCACGCCCACTATGGACGCCATTGCTCAGGAGGGCGTGCGGTTTGACCAGTACTACTGCCCCAACGCCCCCTGCCTGCCCTCCCGGGCCTCGCTGGCCACCGGGCGGTACGGCATCCGCAACGGCGTGCTGGGCCACGGCGGCACGGCAGCGGACTTGCGCCTGCAGGGAGAGAGCCGCCACTTTCGGGACGACTGCAGCGATAATGGGCTGTTCATGCAGTTCCGCCGGGCCGGGATGTACACCGCCTCTTTCTCTACCTTTGCAGAGCGGCACTCCTCCTGGTGGTTTAACGCTGGATTCAACGAGTGCTTTAATGTAGGCAAGTGCGGCAACGAGTCCGCCGAGGAGGTCACCCCCCATGTGCTGGACTGGCTGCGCCGCAAAGGCCAGGAGGACGACTGGTTCCTGCACGTCCACTACTGGGACCCCCACACCCCCTACCGGGCTCCCGCCGCTTTCGGCAATCCCTTTGCGGACCAGCCCCTGCCGGACGACTGGATTGACCAGGCTGTCTTTGACCAGCACCTGCTGCATGTGGGGCCGCACGGCGCCAATGAGATCAATATGTGGGACGACACCCAGTTCCCCCAGTTTCCCCGCCACCCGGGCAGCCTGAAGACCCTGGCGGACATGCGGGCCATGATGGACAGCTATGACTGCGGCATCCGCTGGACGGATGATAACATCGCCCAAATCATAGCGCTGGTGAAGGAACTGGGGATCTATGAGGACCTGGCGGTGATTATCACCTCTGACCACGGGGAAAATATGGGCGAGCTGGGCCTGTATGGCGAACATGGCACGGCTGACGAGCCCACCTGCCACATCCCCATGATTATCAAGTGGCCTGGCGGCATGAAAGGCTTTGTGGACAAGGGCTTCCATGACAATGTGGACCTGGCTCCCACGGTGCAGGAGCTTTTGGGCACCCACATGACAGGCCATTACGACTACGACGGCCTCTCCTATGCCCAGACCCTGCTCAACGGCCAGGACTGCTCGAAAGACCATGTGGTGCTGAGCCAGTGCGCCCATGTGTGCCAGCGGTCGGCGCGGTTTGGCGACTACCTGTATGTGCGGACGGTCCACGGAGGGTATCACCTGTTCCCCCGGGAGATGCTGTTCAACGTGAAGGAGGACCCCCATCAGCTGCACAATCTGGCGGAGAAGCGCCCGGACCTCTGTGACCGGGGAGCCAGACTGATCCTGAACTGGACAGAGGACATGATGAAGAAGTCTGACTATGACGCGGACCCCATGTGGACCGTGATGCGGGAGGGCGGGCCTGAGCACGCCAGAGGGATGCTGGAGAGCTATATCCAGCGCCTGGAGGGCACGCCCCGGGCAGAGCAGATCCCCCTGCTGCGGGAGATGTATAAGTAGATCTCTTTGAAAATTGGCGCATACAGCTATTTGAAATATCAGGCTTTAGGCATACTTTTGAGAGCGAAGGTAAAAGTTTCGCCAGCCTTTGAAAAAGCAGACAAAACTTTTGCCCTTCGCTCTCAACACCCATACAAATCTATGGAGGCGCTTTTTATGAACATTGTACTGTTGGAAAGCCTGGGCGTATCCACCCAGGTCATCGACAAACACAGGGACCAGCTTACCGCCATGGGCCACAACTTTACCGCTTACGAAAAGGACACCGCCCCGGCCGTGCAGCTGGCCCGCAGCCGCCAGGCGGATGCCATCATCCTGGCCAATATGCCCCTGGACATATCGGTAGTAGAGCAGTCCCCTGCCCTGAAATTTATTGACGTGGCTTTCACTGGAGTAGACCACATTCCCCTTCAGGCTGCCAAGGAGAGGGGCATTGCGGTAAGCAACGCCTCTGGGTACGCCACCCAGGCTGTTGCGGAGCTGTGCGTTGGTTTTATGATTCAGCTTCTGCGCAACACCGCCCAAACAGGCCAGCGCTGCCGGGAGGGCGGCACCAAGGAGGGACTCATCGGCAGCCTTCTGGCTGGAAAAACCCTGGGCATTGTGGGCGCCGGGGCCATCGGCAAAAGGACCGCTGCTCTCTGCAAAGCCTTTGGCTGCCGGGTGCTGGCCTATAGCAGGAGCCCGGTAAGCCACCCGGCTATTGACCAGCAGGTCTCCCTGGACCAGCTGCTTGCCCAGTCTGACATTGTCTCCCTCCACTGCCCGCTGACACCAGAGACCGCTGGCCTGATCGGCCCCAGCCAGTTGGCACAGATGAAGCCCTCGGCCTTTCTCATCAACACGGCCCGGGGCGGCGTGGTCGATACGGCTGCCCTGGCGGAAGCCCTCGCCCAAGGGAGGATTGCGGGCGCTGCCTGCGATGTGTTTGACCAGGAACCGCCCCTGCCCCTGGACCATCCGCTTCTGCACACGCCCCATACCATCCTGACGCCCCACATTGCCTTTGCCTCCCTGGAATCCATGGAGCAGCGGGCAGAAATCGTGTTTGACAACCTGTACGCCTGGCTGCGGGGAGAACAGCAGAACCCTGTCTGACCCAGCCCGCCATGAAAGCTGCTTCCCCCAGCCATTCTACCCACCCCAAAAGCAAAGCGTTCCCCTCTGGTATCATCCTGCCAGAGAGGAACGCTTCTTTTCTTTGTATCAAAGGACCTAAGCTTCCCTATTCGGACGCATGGGACCCATCCACCAGCACGATGCTGGAATCCCCTTTCCGGGCCTGCTCCAGAACCGCCTGGGCCAGCAGCTGGAATGTCCCATGGGAAGAGGTCGCCCCTGTAATCGCGTCAATGCTTCCCTCCCCCTGCCCCT
>CAJUPK010000096.1 GCA_910588415.1 uncultured Oscillospiraceae bacterium
CATTCTCCGGTTTGCCGATGATCAGGCCGTCAATACTGACCACAGAGTCTGCCGCAATAATGGGACGTCCCTCACACAAGGGTTCCACCGCCTCCGCTTTTCGCTTGGCCAGACACTCCACGGTCTGAGCAGGAGTGAAGTCTTCTGGCACGGTCTCGTTCGCGCCAGAGACAATCACATCCATTTTTACTCCAGCCTGTTCAAGCAGGTATTTCCGACTGGGCGACTGAGAGGCCAGTACGACTGTTTGGTTAATCTTCAAAGCCATTGGGGTTCATCCTCTGCCAGCGCAGGGTATCCGCGCACATATCGTCCACAGACTTCTTAGCCTCCCAACCCAGCTCTTCCTTTGCTTTGGTACAATCCGCGTAGCAGGTGGGGATGTCGCCAGGACGGCGGGGGTCTATTACATAGGGAATGTCCTTGCCAGCAGCTTTGGAGAAGGCCGCAATCATTTCCAGTACGGAAGCACCCTTGCCTGTGCCCAGGTTGTATATTTTCAGCCCGCAGGGACTACCTTTAAACAGCCCCAAAGCTGACGCATGGCCTTCAGCCAGATCCACTACATGGATATAATCCCGCACACCCGTTCCGTCCGGAGTGGGATAATCGTTGCCGTACACATGAACCTTTTCTAGCTTACCCACCACTGTCTGGGCAATGTAGGGCGCCAGATTGTTAGGAATACCATTGGGATCCTCGCCAATCAGGCCGCTCTCATGAGCGCCTACCGGATTAAAGTACCGCAGCAATACCGCGCTGAAATCAGGATGGGCATGGGCATAGTCTGTAAGGATATGCTCAATCATCAGTTTGGTGTTGCCATAGGGGCAGTTGGCACTGCTAGGCAGGGGGAAGTCCTCCTTAATGGGCACTGTGGCAGGCTCTCCATATACCGTGGCGGAAGAGCTGAAGATGATATTGTTCACACCCTGGGCCCCCATCACTCTGAGCAGCACCAGAGTGGAGCCGATATTGTTGTCATAGTACTCCAGGGGCTTTGCCACAGACTCTCCCACTGCCTTTAGCCCAGCAAAATGGATGACCGCCTGGGGCTTCTCCTTTTGGAAGACGTCCGTCAGCTTGGCTTCGTCCCGCACATCGCACTCATAGAAGGAGGGTTCTTTGCCGGAGATCTCCTTCACCCGTTCTACGGAAGCCTTCTTGCTGTTGCACAGGTTATCCACAATGACCACTTCATGGCCCTGCTGCAAAAGGATAACTGCCGTATGGCTGCCGATGTACCCCGCGCCGCCTGTTACCAAAATTTTCATAAATTGCCCCGCCTTTCTCATCCTGAATATAGTATTGGGAGGCCTGAGATCCGTACGTTGTCCCTTTTGATACGGTCCCCCGCCCCTTTGCAAATATTATAGGCAATCTATGGGGAAAAGGCAAGGTTTTTCCTGAAACAAATCAATATAATCCGTAAAAAGCGCAAAATAGTTTGCATGGAAAGGGAGAATACTAAGCCCGTTGTCCTGTAGGGTGAGAAAGGATGTCCTGCATCTCCTCTCTCTACTGACACAGAGCATCTCTCCACTTAAAACAATAGAAAAAGGACGTGCATCCCATGAATAAAGACGGTATGATTTTTTTGGCTGGCAGCTGTGCTTATCCCACTTTGGAGATGGCCTGGAGAGGCCACACTCACTACTCCATGGCCCTTGCAGGGGGAGTTTGCCTCTATCTTATCGATAGGATATGTTGTGGACAATTAAGATATCACAGCCTTTTTATGCGTTGTTTAACAGGCGCGGGCCTGATTACGGGTGTGGAATTGGCGGCAGGCGTTATTGTAAACGGCTTGCTGGGCCTGCAGGTGTGGGATTACTCCAAAATGCCTTTCAATTTGCTGGGACAGGTTTGCCTGCCCTACTCGGTTCTGTGGTTTGGACTAACCCTGCCTGCCATGGGGCTGTGCAGGCTGTGCAGGCGCTCAGAGCTTTAAGATATTTTCAGCCAAGCAAAAAGGCGCACCCCTCCGAAAAAGGATGCGCCTTGATTTACTAAAAATCTCATTAAATCGACAGCCTGGCAGATACTCTGTACAGGTTTTCATCAAAAATACGGGGCATATTCAGCGCCTCGGTAATGTCAAAGTCCACGATCTGCTCACCCTTCATGGCCACTACACGGTTAGAAGCGCCGTTATTCAGCAGCTCTACCGCATGATAGCCCATACGGCTGGCTACTACACGGTCACGCAGAGTGGGAGAACCACCACGCTGCACATGGCCCAGCACTGTAGCCCGGCTCTCAATGCCTGTAGCGGCCTGAATCCGCTCCGTCAACTCCTGGGTATGGCCCACGCCCTCAGCCACCACAATTATGTAATGCCGCTTGCCAGTGCGCTGGGCCGCTTTCATCCGGTCCACAATGTCCCGCTGGAAATCAAAGGGTACTTCCGGCACCAGGGTAGTCATAGCGCCTACCGCAATGCTGGTATGAAGGGCGATATCTCCACAGCGCCGTCCCATTACCTCCACTACGCTGCACCGGTCATGGGACTCGGTGGTGTCACGAATCCGGTCGATCATCTCCATAGCGGTATTCAAGGCCGTGTCATAGCCAATGGTGTAGTCTGTGCAGGCAATATCATTATCAATGGTACCCGGTACGCCAATACAGGAAATGCCCGCGCCGCACAAATCTCTGGCCCCACGGAAAGAACCATCGCCGCCAATCACAACCACGCCTTCTATTCCCTTCTCCCGGCAGAAATTAGCGGCTTTCTCCACGCCTTCCGCTGTATTGAACTCAGGACTGCGGGCCGTAAACAAGGATGTGCCGCCATGCTGGATAATATCGGAGACGCTGCGCATATTCATCTCCTTTACATCGCCATTGAGCAGGCCATTATAGCCGCGCATCACACCGTAGACATTCATGCCGAAGGAAATGGCGCTGCGCACCACTGCTCTCACGGCCGCGTTCATACCGGGGGCATCGCCTCCGCTGGTCAATACTGCTATTGTTTTGGCTCCCATATTATTTTTACCTCCAACTTTGCTAGGGCGCACCATGCGGCCCTCTGTTCGCATATTACACTCACCATTATAGCAAATTTCTGAGAATTATCAAGGGGTTATCGAATATTTTGCAGAGACAGGCTTCTTTTTTCACAAAAAGCACTCCCAGTCCTATTCCCTGCCAACATATTTCACATTTTCTTTTCCCAGCAGTTCTTCCAAAGCGTACAGCAGCGGGCGGTTCATTTCCAGCCGGTACTGAGCCGGAGCCTTCAACAGCTTATTTTTATCTTTAAAATAGATCAGCAGGTCCACATACCCGCCATCAAAAATTGCCGCGTACTGCATTGCTTTCCGGTAGCGGGGGTCCTCCTTTGATTCCAGCCGGAGATACAGGCCAGGGCGGCAATTACTTTTGGCAGCCACAGGCGTACCAGACTTCTGTTTGGGCGGCGGTAAAAGTTTGTCGCAGACCAGTTCAGGCTCTTTGTCCTCCTGGAAACTTAGCCGTCCTGTAATCTCCGCTACAGAGCCCTCTATCAACAAATTCCCATATTCCTCCAGCACAGAGTGAAAGACCAGCCCTGTTATTGCCCCATACATATCTTCTATGGTTATAAAGGCCATGGTAGAGCCAGAACGTGTATTCTTTCTTCTGATTCCCGTGACAATGGCCAACAGCCCCACTCTTTGCCCATCATGGTACAGGATGTCCTGCCCGCCTTCCCCTGCCGCGCTTTGAAGGATATCGCTGATTTTGGCATACCGTCCCATGCCATACCATTCCGCATACTCCATCAGGGGATGGCCTGTCAGATACATCCCGGTCACTTCTTTTTCCATGGCCAGCTTATCTGCGGCTGTAAAGTCCTCTGCCTTTGTCATTTCTGGCTCCCCAGAGCTGTTCTCTCCCTCCGCTTCCGCTAGATCAAAGAAGCCGACCTGTCCCTCCAGGTTCTTCCGCTTGTCCTCTTCCAATCCAGCCAACACAGATTCTACTGCCAGCAGCATTTCCCGGCGGTTTTGGCCCAAATCGTCTAAAGCGCCGCATTTTACCAGGCTCTCAATGGCCCGGCGGTTCAAGTCCCGGCCAGCCATGCGCTTGCAAAAATTATAAAAAGAAGTAAACGCTCCGCCGTTCCGGCGTTCCTCCACCATCCGGGCAATCACACCGCGGCCCAGGTTCTTCACGGCCGCCAGCCCAAAACGCATGTTTTGGCCATCGACCGCAAATCCCGCTCCGCTGTGGTTTACATGGGGCGGCAGCACAGACAAGCCCAGGCGCTTACATTCTTCCATATATTCCGCCACTTTGCTGGTGTAGCCCAGCACACTGGAAAGCAGCGCCGCCATGTACTCCTGGGGGTAGTGGCATTTGAGATAGGCCGTCTCATAGGCTACATAAGCATAGGCCGCCGCATGGGACTTATTAAAGGCATAGGAGGCAAAATCCTGGATCTCCTTAAACAGCTGTTCCGCAATGGCCCGTTCCACTCCCCGGTTGACACAGCCCTCTACCTCCCAGCTGCCATCCTCCCGCTGCTGACCGTTGATAAATATCTGCTTCTCCCGTTCCAGCACATCGTGCTTCTTTTTAGACATAGCCCGGCGCACAATATCCGCCCGGCCCAGAGAATAGCCTGCCAGCTCTCGAAAGATCTGCATGACCTGTTCCTGGTAGATGATGCAGCCAAAGGTCACATCCAAGATCGGCCGCAGCCGCTCGTGCTTATAGGTGACTTTCTCCGGGTTTTTACAGTTCTCCAAATACATGGGAATAAACTGCATGGGCCCCGGCCGGTATAAGGAGATAATGGCCGTCAGGTCTTCAATTCCTTGGGCCTGGGACTGCACCAGCAGCCGGGTCATCCCAGCCGATTCAAACTGGAATACCCCTACCGTATAGCCTTGTGCCAGCATAGAGAAGGTCTCCAGGTCCTCAAAAGATACGGTATCGATAGAGAACCCTGGCTCCTTTTCACGTATCAGCTTTTCCGCATGGTCAATGACAGACAGGTTTCTAAGTCCCAAAAAGTCCATCTTTAGCAGCCCCAGCTCTTCAATGGCCGTCATGGTAAACTGGGTGACTACTACGTCGTCATTTTTGGCCAGGGGCACATACTCCATCACAGGCCGGTCTGTGATCACTACCCCTGCCGCATGGGTAGAGGTATGCCGGGGCATCCCCTCTACCTTCATGGCCATGTCCACCAAGGCCTTCACCTGGGCGTCGCTTTGGCAGCGTTCCCGAAACTCCTTCGAGGAAGCCAGCGCCTTTTCCAAAGTCATACCCAACTCCATGGGCACCAGCTTTGCCACTTGGTCTACTTTGGAATAGGAGACCGCCATGGCCCGGCCCACGTCCCGGATGGCTCCCCGGGCGGCCATGGTGCCAAAGGTGACAATCTGCGCCACATGATCTCCGCCATATTTTTCCTGTACATAGTCGATGATCTCATCCCGGCGCTCGTCGCTGAAGTCAATATCAAAGTCCGGCATGCTCACCCGTTCTGGATTGAGGAAGCGTTCAAAGATCAAATTGTAGCGAATAGGGTCCACATTGGTGATGCCCACACAATAGGCCGCCAGACTCCCTACGCCGGAACCACGGCCTGGTCCCACGGGGATACCCACACTTTTGGCGTACCGGATGAAATCCCATACGATTAGATAGTAGTTCACATATCCCATGGTAGCAATGATGTTCATTTCGTACTCCAAGCGGTCGGTCAGCTCTTGGCCGGGATTGGGTCCATACCGGCTGCGCAGGCCTTCCTGGCACAGCCGCTCGAAAAACACCTGATTGGATGTACCGTCAGGCGTTTCAAACCGAGGAAGCTTTGTCTTCCCAAACTCAAACTCCAGGTTACAGCGCTGGGCGATTTTCACTGTGTTGTCCGCTGCCTCTGGGTGATCGGGAAACAGGCTTCGCATCTGCTCTTCCGTCTTGAAGTACAGCTCTCCAGACCCAAATTCCAGGCCCTCCTCTTCAATCGTGCGGCCGGTCTGAATACACATAAGCACCCGGTGCATTTCCACATCGTCCGCTGAAATATAGTGGCAGTCGTTGGTGACCACCAAGGGGATGCCTGTCTCTTCTGACAACCGGATAAGGCTGGGGTTCACATAGCTCTCATCGCTTAGCCCATGATCTTGAATCTCTAAATAGAAATTTTCTTCTCCAAATATATTCCTGTACCGCAGGGCGGCCTCTCGGGCTCCAGCATAGTCCCCCCGTAGCAGCGCCCTGGGTATTTCCCCGGAAACACAGGCAGACAGGGCAATTAACCCTTCGTGGTACTGCTCCAGCAGCTGAAAATCCACCCGGGGACGGCTGTAAAAACCCTCTGTCCAGCCCAAAGAGACAAGAGCCGTTAAATTCCGGTATCCTGTCTCGTCTTTGCAAAGAAGCACCAAATGCCGGTTCTCACTGTCAAGCTCATGTACTTTATCCAATCGAGATCGCTTCGCCACATAGACCTCGCAGCCAATCACTGGCTTGATTCCCCGCTTTTTGGCCGCCTTGTAGAAATCGATGACCCCATACATGTTCCCATGGTCCGTAATGGCAACCGCTTCATGTCCCAGCTCTTTTGCCCTGTCCAGCAGGCGCTCAATACGGCAGGCCCCATCTAGCAGGCTATATTCTGTGTGCAAATGCAGATGTACAAAAGCCAACGGCCCACCTCCCACATAAAAAATTGTTTCTACATGATTCCATCTATGCCCTTTTCTTTAAGGATCGCCTCGCCCAGCTCCACCAGTTTTTGAAGCCTGTGGTTTACGCCACTGCGGCTTATTCCCAGCCGCTCGCCTAGCTCCCGCAGGGTCAATTCCGGGTCTTCTAAGCGCAGGGCCGCTAGCTCACGCAAGCGCTCTGGCAGGCTGTCAAGTCCCTTATAGTCGTTGATGGCCGCTATAGCCGCAATCTGGCGGGCGGAGGCCCAGTAGGTTTTATCCATGTTAGCGGTCTCAAAATTTGTTTTGCGGTTGATATTGTTTCGGGCCTCTTTATACATTTTTACCTGCATCAGCTCCATAGAGGCCCCGGTAGCCCCCAGAAAGGTCAGCAGATCCTCGATCTGTCCGCTGTCTTTCAGATATACCCCATATCCGCCTTGTCTGCGCACCACAGAAGGACATATCTGAAAGCCAGCGGCTTCTCCCAGCAGCGTATATAAATCCCCCGCTAAATTCTTGTAGGGAGCGGCAAACTCCAGATGATAGGCTTTATTGGGATCTGTAATGCTCCCGCAAGTGAGAAACACCCCCCGCAGGAAAGCGACTGGGCAGCACTCATCCTCCAGCGCTCCCCGGTTGATCCGCAGGTTCCACTCTCTGCCTGTATGCCCAAAAGCCTCCAACATATGCAGCCGTTCCTGCTCCTCTGGCAGAGAGACCCGGTAGGCTGGATGCTGTCTGCGGCTTACCGCATAGCTTAATTCCGCGGAGACCCCTGCCCCTGCTGCTGCCAGCTCCAGCATCCGTCTGGCCGAAGGGCCGCTCTCTGTCACAAAGGTGTTCTCCTTTACAGAAAAGCATTTTGAAAACAACCAGGCTCCATAACATTCTGCCCGCAGGCAGCACTCCCGCTTAATGGGAAGACTGCACAGCTCTGCCTTAACTTTAGAAGTAAATGACATATCCAGCCTCTATCTTCACACATGTAGTTGCGTAAGTGGAAATCCTTTACGGGTTTGCCAGCCCATCCCTCCTAGGGATTTGAGCCGGTCCGCATCCCGTTCTGTCACAGAAGTCCTTTTTTATGTCGCCCGGGGTTTCCCCATCCAGGCGCGGATTTTCTCCGCCACTCCAGGATAATCCACCTGGGAAAAATCCGTGGCGTCCACCGTAATCTTTAATCCCCCTATGTCAAAGTCAGCCATCCCCCTTGCGGTGAATCCCTCCACAAACTGCTGGTAAGTCATTGGCAAGGCAGGCCCAGGGTGATCCTCGGTCTCCGGATAACAGGTGTTGACCACATGACCTCGATGGCGCTGGGGCGACTGGTCCCGCTGCAAAAAGCGCTGGTATATGACCTGGTCATCTCCTGTTACCATGACTGTAATGGGCTTGGCCTGATAGGCCTCCAGCAGTTTCCGCAGGCCTGGCACAGAAATATTTTCAAAGTTGTTCTCCAAAATCACCGAACCTCCTATAGCAAACACCTGGCTGGCGGCATAATAGAGGATCTCCATGGCTCCCACACCCAAAGCAACCTTTTCTTCCCGGCTGCGAAAGCCAACGGTATCATACAGCTTTTCTTTTATGTCATCCTTTGAAAAGGCAGGCAGGCCCAGCAACTGGGAGAGCTCTTTTGCCATGCGGGACTTTCCTGCCGCGGGCATACCGCCAATAAGAATACAGTACATCCTGATCCCCCTAATATTTCTGAATATCCCGGTGGGTCACACTGGTTTTCAGGCCCTTTTCTCCCAAATAGTCACAGGTGAATTGAGCCAGTGCCACCGACCGATGATGGCCTCCTGTACAGCCCACGGCTATTACCAGCTGGCTTTTGCCCTCCTTGCTGTAAAGGGGCAGCAAATAGTTCAGCAGATCGGTGTACCTGGCCACAAAGCCCCTGGTCTCCTCGTTTTCCATGACATAATCCCGCACATCAGGGTCCAACCCGGTTTTAGGGCGCAGCTCCTGGTCATAAAAAGGATTGGGCAGGCACCGCACATCCATCACCAGGTCCGCCTCCATGGGAATTCCAAATTTAAAGCCAAAGCTAATGCAGTGAACCGCCAGGGAATCGCTGGCGCTGGTAAGGAACTGCTCTGCAATGCGCCCCTTCAGCTGGGCTGGCGACAGCCCGGACGTATCGATTACAAAATCAGAACTCTCCCGCATGGGGCGCAGTATATCCCGCTCTAAACGCACAGCCTGCTCCATAGAGCCCCCCAGTTCATCGGAAAGCGGGTGCTTCCGTCGGGTCTCTTTAAAGCGGCGCACCAGAACTCCATCCGATGCGTCCAGAAACAAGATTTTGTAGGTCTTTTCCTCCATTTTTAGAGCCTCCATGGCTGTAAAGAAGGACTTAAACAGCTCTCCGCCACGAGTATCTGTTACCACGGCCACCCGCTCCATACTACTTTCTGACTTTACACACAAGTCGTAGAAAACAGGAATTAACGCTGGTGGCAGATTATCCACACAAAAAAAGCCGATATCCTCCATTGAGTGCATCGCCTGGGTCTTACCCGCCCCAGAAAGTCCCGTTACAACCACAAATTCCATGCTGCTACCCATCCTTCAAAGCCGTAGAGTGTTTCCCATTCACAGCAACGGCTCTCCAATTTTTTGCCATTCCTCTGCTTTTTGATTGGATAGGGCCTGCCGCCCTATCCGACTGGCTATTGTTCTCCTATTACCCGAACCTCTGGATCCAATGAGACGCCTGTTTGACGCAGCACAGTCTCCTGCACTTGTTCCATCAAAGCCAACACATCCCGACAGGTTGCACTGCCCATATTGACGATGAAGCCTGCGTGCTTTTCACTGACCTGTGCGCCGCCTACCCGCCGTCCTCTCAGGCCGCACTGGTCAATCAGGGCGGCAGCATAGCCTGTTTGAGGCCGCTTAAACACACTGCCTGCGCTGGGCATATCATAAGGCTGCTTCTCTTTGCGGCGGGCCATCAGGTCATCCATCTTGGCCTGGATTTCCTCTAGCGCGCCCGGTTCCAGCTGAAGCTCCGCAAAGGCAATCACCTTGTCGCTTCCCGTGTAGGGGCTATGGC
>CAJUPK010000097.1 GCA_910588415.1 uncultured Oscillospiraceae bacterium
GTTCTCACTCCATTCTCAGCTGCAGCTCTTCATCCACCCGTAAACGGGCGGGCAAGGGCAGCCCCAGATGGGCGCAGGCCGCGGGGGTGACGCAGCGGCCCCGGGGAGTCCGGGTGAGAAAGCCCACCTGCATGAGATAGGGCTCGTTCACGTCCTCGATGGTCACAGCTTCCTCCCCAATGGCAGCGGCCAAGGTCTCCAGGCCCACGGGCCCGCCCCCATAGTTTTTGATGATGGCCCGCAGCATATTCCGGTCGCTCTGGTCCAGGCCCAGCTCGTCGATCTCCATGCGCTCCAGGGCAATCTGGGCAGTGTTCAGGGTGATGACGCCATTGCTCATCACCTCGGCAAAGTCCCGCACCCGTTTTAACAGCCGGTTGGCAATGCGGGGGGTGCCCCGGCTGCGAGAGGCCAGCTCCAACGCCGCGTCCGCCTCCATCTGGGCGTTCAGGATCTGGGCGCTGCGCTGGACAATCAGCCCCAGCTCCCGGGGCTCGTAGAGCTCTAGCCGGAGTACCACCCCAAACCGGTCCCGCAAAGGGGCCGAGAGCTGCCCGGCCCTGGTGGTGGCCCCCACCAAAGTGAACTTGGGCAGAGGCAGGTGGTACGAGGCGGCCATCTGCCCTTTTCCGGTGATAATGTCCAGGGCAAAGTCCTCCATGGCCGGGTACAAAATCTCCTCCACGGTGCGGGGCAGCCGATGGACCTCGTCAATAAACAGCACATCCCCCGGGGAGAGATTGGTCAGCAGGGCCGCCAGGTCTCCGGGCTTCTCAATGGCCGGGCCGCTGGTAATGCGCAGGTTCACCCCCAGCTCGTTGGCCACAATGCCCGCCAGGGTGGTCTTGCCCAGGCCCGGCGGGCCGTACAGCAGCACATGGTCCAGGGTCTCCTTGCGGCTTTTGGCGGCCTCGATGTAAATTTTCAGATTTTCCTTCACCTTGTCCTGGCCGATATATTCGGCAAAGGTCCGGGGACGCAGGGGGTTCTCCACCTCGTTGTCCCCTGGGATATACCCAGTGTCCGTGAGCCGGTCCTCCAGGTTCAGTTCCCCGCCCTGAGATATATCTCGTGCGTCCCAGTCAATGCCGTATTCCTGGGAGCCCCGCGCTCCCAGGCCCTTGCCGCCGCTTTTTTCTATCATGGGCTTTCACCTCTCCGCCTTTACCAATCCGCTATCGTTCAAGATGGTTTGTTCCTGTACTGTCCGCCAGCAATGTCTTTGAAAATTTGAAATGGGTATTTTCCATTCCTTCTCGTATATAAAACCGGTGCGCACCAGCCCGCATCTGATTGCTGGCTACTTCAATCTGCTCACATCCAAAGTCTTCCGCAGCACGGCACGCAAGAGCGAATAATTCTTTCCCGATTCCCTGTCCACGGCCAGCCTTCTCAACAGCAAACTCCATGATTTCCGCGACCCAGCCTCCATGGTGCAGCTGCCCCTCAAACCGCAGATTCAGCACGCCAGCCACATGCCCGTTTCTTTCACACACAATGCAGTGGTACCGGCTGCTGTTCAGCTGATCCTGAAAGATTGCGGAAAACTGCGGAAAAGGCAGCTGTCTGCTCTCCAATTCACAAATCAGGTCATACACACCTTCACAATCGCCATATTCTGCTTTTCTGTACATATCATCACTTCTCCTCTCGGAATTTACCAGAGGGCATAAGGAGCCCCATCCCGCTCTTCTCCCGGCTTCTCACAGAGGGCCAGCACCCGCCCCGCTCATTCTCGTCTGCTTGCAGTTTGCTTGCTGTAAAGTCATGAAGTTCACAAACCAAAATGTTCTTCCAAAAGCGCCAAGCTCTGCTCCAGCGTGCGGGATTCGTCCCGCACCAGGGTAAAGAGCCCCGCGTTCTCAAAGGCCCGGTAGTTTTCCTGGCTGTTGACAGCAGCCAGGCAGGCCCGGTAGTTTTCCATGGTTTTCTCCGGATTTTCCGCCTGGCGGATCTGTTCCAGGATAAATTGCTTTTCCGGGTCCTCCCGCTGGAAGAACCGCTCCACCGACACCTGGGGCGGGGCCAGCAGAATGGCCACTCTGTGGTAATCGGACACCTCCCGCAGGGTTTCCACAGAGAGGTTGGTGTCCACAAAAATTCTCTTTCCTGTTTCCGCCAGCTGAATCAGACGGCAGAACTCCAAATCCTCCGCCTCTTGGGAGCACCCGGCAATCCAGGCGCTGTATTCCTCTGGCGTGCGGTTCACAAACTCCTGCCAGTCCTTCATGGTCTGGAAGTAGCAAAGATTGGGCTGGTGCTCCACATCCACAGCGTCCATCAGGCAGTCGTGGTAGTTTTCACCGCAGCAGATGCCCTCATGCTTCTGGGCCAGCCTCTTCACCAGGGTGGACTTGCCCGCATAGGCTGTTCCATTGATAAAATAGACCTTTTGAAGCACATGCCGCAGCACGTTGCTCTGAATTTCTATGCTCATACTCTCCTCCTTGTCCCCTTGCCGGAGCCTGCTGGAGGCCAGGGGATCCACGGCAGGTCACTTCCCCCGCCGGCTTCTGCACCATTCCGCTGCAGGACCCTGCCCGTTGGCCTGGATGTACTCCGCTACATTCCTCCGGCCCAGGGCTTTTTCCACCAGCGCCTGGGGATACTGGCCCAGGCAGTCCTCCAGGCTCCGCTTGGTAAGGCTGTTCAGCGCCTTGAGCTGTTCTGTGTCCCGCTGTTTTCTTTCCGCGTCCTGGGCAGGGTAGCCTGTGCCGAAGGGGCCTTCAAACAGCTTCTCCAGGGTGAGCCGCAGATTGATTTCCCCGCACCAGCCAAACCCCAGGCCCAGGGGCAGGGAGGCTGCGTTGCCCCCGTTGATTCTGCCGAACAGATAGGCGTCCTGGGGCGTGGGCACATACCCGCACAGCACCCCCGGCAGGCTGTTGCAGGCCAACATCATCCCCTGGCCCGAGGAACAGCCTGTCACGGCAAAGTCCACCGCCCCGCTGGAGAGCAGCAGGCTGGTCAAAAACGCGGTCTCTATATAGGTATACGGGGCCTCTTCCTCAGGAAACACCCCGAAATTCACCACCTGATGGCCCAGCTGTTCCACTGCCTGCAGGGTACACTGGTACAGCAGAGGGTTTTTGTCCTTTTGGGAGGACGCCTGCAGCACGGCAATTTTCATAAAAGCTCCTTTCCCCTAGAGTCTGTTTTGAAACTCCGAAACACTGTCTGTTTTGACCAAAAATGGAGCCTTCGGTGTCAAAAATCCTCGAAAGGCGGCAGCCTTTCTTGCGGGTTTTTCCTTGAAATCCCTCATTTCTGGCCAAAAATCCAGCATTTCTCCGGTTTTCAAACAGACTCTAGGCAGGCTGTGGCTGGGATGGCCGGGGCGCGGTTATTTTTTCAGCTCTACAAAGATCACGCAGCGCTTGCCCCCGCTTTTTACGGTCTCCCACAGCTCTGCCTCTATATGGGGGCCAAACGCCTGGCTGAACAGCTTTTTCACATGGCCCAGGGTGCAGTAACACCAGGTTTGGGAGATGGGGCCCTCTGCCTGCTTCACGCAGGAGCAGCGGCACTGGGGGTAGATGTACAGCAGGCCGCCTTTGACCACCTCTACCTTGGGCCCCTTCTCCTTCCAGTTGTGCATCCGGGCAAACTCCTCCAAATTGCCCCCGGACTGGCGCAGATAGCCCCGCATCCGGTTGGCGGCGGCCGTGCCGTCCTCGCAGTAGCAGCGGGACCGGATGGCGATCAGGCTCTTCCCGCTGTAGCGCTCCTCCAGGCAGCTGCAGATGTTCTTGGCCCATATGTACTCCCTTTGGTGACCCGCTGACTTGGAGAGCGGGTGCTTTTCGGCAATTTCTTCTGCCGCGCCAGCCCCGCCCAGGGCCAGCAGGGCGTTGTACAGCCGGATGGCGTGGGCGTTGTCATTCTCCGCCATGATATATGACCTTCTGGGCGGTTCCTGCTGCCCGCCGCCAGCAGAATCTTTCTTGAATTTTTTCCAGATCCCTTTCAGGCTCATGCAGATCCTCCTTGCTTCCTTCCCATAGGGAAGGCTACTTGCTGTCCGCGGCGGAAAGCCCGTGCAAAGACCAGGCTGGTCCCAGGGACCGGGCTTTCCGCACACGGCCTTACGATTTGAATTTCCTGCCTGCCGCCCACCAGGCCAGCCCGCCCAGCAGGAAAATTCCGGCCAGAATGGCCCCTTCCAGCAGCAGCGGGGTGTACCAGGGCGCGGAGTTGGCCGCATAGAGCTCTGGACGTGCCCGCACATCCTGCCGCAGCCAAAGCGAGCGCCCTATAAACACGCCCAGGGCAATGCCCAGCACAATCTTGATGATCTTCTGCACCTTCTCCTTCACAGCCAGTCCTCCCCTCAAAACCCCGTATAAAAGTTCCCGAATCCTCTCTCATCCAAAAGAAAGCCAACAGCCGGAAGGGTCTTCACACGCCCCCAAAGGATTTCAGCGCCAGCCGGATCAGCTCCTCGGCGGGCAGCTGGCTGTCCAGCTTTGCCACAGCCGCGGCAGCCTCGGAGGGGGAATACCCCAGGGTGACCAGCGCCTCCGCGGCCTGGGCGGCATTGCCCGCGGCAGAGGGGCCCCCCGGCTCCACACCCTCCAGGTCCATACCCGCAAAGGTCAGGCCCTTTACCTTGTCCTTCAGCTCCAGCACAATGCGCTGGGCCAGCTTCTGCCCCACGCCGTTGGCGCGGGTGAACCGCTTGGCGTCTTTGGCGGCAGCGGACAGGGCCACGTCCTCTGGGGCCATCTCGGAGAGAATGGCCAGGGCCGCTTTGGGCCCCACCCCGCTGATGGCTGTAAGCAGCTTGTAGCAGTTCAGCTCTGCCTGGGTGCAGAAGCCGTACAGGTCCAAAGCGTCCTCCCGCACATTCAGATAGGTGTACAGCTTGGCCTGCTCCCCGATATGGGGCAGGGCCCGCAGGGTGTTCATGGAGGTCAGGCACTTAAAGGCCACGCCTCCTACGTCAATGACAGCCATCTGGGGCTCTGTATGGGCAAGAACGCCCGTAAGGCTATAAAACATGGGTGGTTCCTCCTTTTCTCTCCATCATCCGGCGGCGCAGGTCCGAGCCCGCCGCCTGGCCGTGGCAGATGGCCAGGGCCAGGGCGTCCGCCGCGTCGTCCGGCTTGGGAATCTCCGGCAGGGCCAACAGCCGGCGGGTCATCTCCTGCACCTGGTGCTTTTGGGCCTTGCCATAGCCTGTAACCGCCTGCTTCACCTGCATGGGGGTGTACTCAAACAGGGGCACTCCCGCCTGGGACAGGGCCAGGAGAATCACCCCCCGAGCCTCTGCCACGCCAATGCCTGTGGTCTTGTTGTTGATGAAAAAAAGCTTTTCCACCGAGGCGGCCCGGGGCCGGAACATGTCCAGCAGCTGGGTCATGCCCTCGTAGATCTCCTTCAGGCGCAGACCGAAGTCCGCCCCCGCAGGGGTGGTTACCGCGCCGTATTCCAGGGGCTGGTAAGCCCCGTCCTTTGTCTCTACCACCCCATAGCCAACAATGGCGTAGCCGGGGTCTATGCCTAAGATGCGCATAAAATGCAGCCAGCGCCTCCTGCTTTTCAAAATGGGTCGCGTTTCCTCTGCATGACAACATACCTCCAAGCCGCTTTGCGTTTTGGGAAACCGCTCACGGGATTTCTCGAACTGCTCCGCAGTTCTGGCTCTGCTGAAATGTCCTGCGGACATTATAGCACAGATTCCCTTCTCCGTCAAAAATTTCTGCCCGCCCGTATGTTCCGTCCTGTTTCCTGGCAAAATACTTCCTATCTCCTCTGTGGCCGCAGTATGCCTGCGGTCTATACTCTCCATAGAAAGGCAGGTCTTTCCCATGCGAAAAACCACCAAAATCCGTGTACTGACCTTCTCCCTGGCCCTGCTGGCCCTGACCGGGGGCTTTTGGCTGGACAGCCGCCTGAGCCTGCAGGCCGCCGAAACCCGCTTGGAGTACGTGTACCGCCGCTCCCTGGGGGATTTGACTGACTATGTGTCCGGGATGCAGGACACCCTGCACAAGGCCATGTACACGGGCACCGCCTCCACCCAAAGTGCCACGGCCGCCCAACTGCTGGAGCAGAGCGGCGGGGCCAAAGCCGCCCTGGCCGCCCTGCCCTTCAGCCAGGAGCGCACAGACCGGGTCAGCCGTTTTCTCTCCCAGGCCGGGGACTATGGCCTGGCGTTAAGCCGCAAAGCCTTTCGGGGCACGCCCCTGGACCGGGCGGACCTGGAGGGCCTGGCCAGCCTGCGGGAATACGCAGGCAAGCTCTCCCAGGCACTCTCCGGCCTGCAGGCCCGGCTGACAGCGGAAGGGGATGATATCACCCAGACCGTCCACCTGCTGAACAATGTGGGGGAGCTGGAGGAACTGACCCCTCTGGACGATGGCTTTGACGCGGTGGCCGAGGAGTTTTCCGCTTTTCCCAGCCTGCTCTATGACGGCCCCTTCTCAGACCATCTGGCCCGCCGGGAGCCGCTTTTTGTGAAGGGGCAGGAGGCTTTCACCCAGGACCAGGCGGCGGAGGCGGCTGCCGGGTTTCTGGGCTGCTCCCCCCAAGAGCTGGACAGCGCCGGGCAGGGCGGGGGGCAGCTGCCCGTATACGCCTTTACCTGGGAGGATGCCATGGCAAACGTCACCGTCCAGGGGGGCCAGCTGTCCTACTACAAAAAATCCCACACCCGTCCCACTGCCAAACTGGGCTATGACCAGGCGCTGGAAGCGGCCCGGGACTTTCTGGACCAGGCGGGCTTTCCGGAGCTGCAGGAAAGCTACTATGTGCAGAACGACGGGCTTTGCACCATCAATTTCCACGGGACAGCGGAGACAACGGACGGCCAGCCTGTGCTCTGTTACCCGGACCTGGTAAAAGTGGTGCTGGAGCTGGAGGAGGGCGGCACCGTGGAGCTGGACTGCGCTGGCTGGCTGATGAACCGGCACACAAGGCGGCTGGACCCGCCCCAGCTCACCCAGGAGCAGGCCCAGGGGAACATCAGCCCCTGGCTCCAGGCAGACAGCGGACGGCTGGCCCTGATCCCCACCCCTGGGCTGGACGAGGTGCTGTGCTGGGAACTACACTGCACCGCGGCGGACAGTACGGAGGTGCTGAGCTATATCAACTGCGAAACCGGAGCGGAAGAGCAGCTCTATATCCTGCAGCGGGGAGACAACGGGGTGCTCGCCCTTTGACATTGGGCTTCGAGGGGCGCAAGTCCCGTTGACGTTGGGCTTCGCCCAAGTCACGGAGTTTCCCTCGACCGCGAAGCGGTCGCCTTTCCTGCGGAAAGTACCGGAAAACTCCTGCCTGGGTGGCTCTGGGGCAGCTGAGCGGCAGCAGGGGGTGGTTCTATGTTGCTGGGTGATGGCCAAATACGCGGTCAAGGTGCGTTAGGCACCTTGTAGGGTTTGGGGTGAGCGTCTGCCAGCAAGCCGCGAACCGACCGAGCCGACAGGCGAGACCAAAGCCCCAAGGTCTTGCTCTTAACAGGCGGGCTGTGGCCTGGGCCAACGCCAGCCTTGCAATCATGGCTGTTTCGGGGTACAATAGAGGGAAAAGCCATGGCCCCAGCCGGATTTTTCCACTTATAGCCGGTCCCTGAGCCGCGCATACTATAGTGAACGCGCTGGAAGCAGGCACTCCCGCTTCCTTTGGGCCGCGTTCACCATACCAGCGAAAGGGGGCGTTTGCTGTGGCGCCTGACTTTGATTCCCGGGATTTTTCTACTGCCAGCGGTTCTGCTGGCGCCGCCTGGGCCAGCTTTGCCCGGTCCGGCAAGGTGGAGGACTATTTAAAGTATGCACAATGCGTGAGACAATCCGCATATGAATATGAAGGAGACAGAACCCATGAAATGCACAGTGAACGGGCTGGTGCTGAAGGTCCAGTCCGTGCGGGAGACTGGCCGCCTGGTGACAGTGCTGACCGCTGAACAGGGCCTTGTTCGGGCCTTTGCCCACGGGGCCAAGACCCTGACGGACAGCAAAAACACTGCCACCGCCCTGCTCTGTTATGCCAGGCTGGAGCTGTACCAGAACCGCAAGGGGGTGTGGACTGTAAGCGGCGCGCACCCCATAGAGAGTTTTTTTGCCCTGCGGGAAGATGTGGTCCGGCTGGCACTGGGCATGTACTTCTGCCAGCTGGCCGAGGTCTTCTGCCCCGAGGGGGAACCCGCCCAGGAGCCGCTGCGGCTGGTGTTGAACGCCTTGCACTTTTTGTGCAAGGGCCGGCCTCCGGCGCAGCTGAAGGCGATTGTGGAGCTGCGCCTGCCCTGCCAGGCAGGCTTTTTGCCGGACCTGCTGGGCTGCCGGGACTGCGGGGCCTATCAGGCAGAGGAGGGGGCCATGTACTTTCTGCCGGACGAGGGGCAGCTGGCGTGCAGCCTTTGCCATGACAAGCGCTGGGCCCTGCCCCTGGGCCCCGGTGCTCTGAAGGCCATGCGCCATATCGCATATGCGGACATGGAAAAGCTGTTCGGATTTACAGTGGGAGAGCAGTCCCTGAGAGAACTGGGCGCGGCCACAGAAGCCTACATATTGAAAATCACCCAGAGACACCTGGAAACCCTGGAGTTTTACAAAACCGTCCAACAGCCCTAGAGTCTGCTTGAAAACCGGAAAAGCTGGATTTTTGGCCAGAACCCAGGGGTGTGCAGGGTAAAATAGGTCCTCTCTATAGGAGAACGATTTTTAGCCCTATAATCCCCTGCACACCCCCTTTGTGAGCAGGCCTCATTCTTCCAAGCCGCTTACCACAAAAAGCTGCAGGGCGGAACGGGACCGCTCATGGGCAAAAGGGCGGCCTTTTCCAGTATTCAAACAATCCCACAATCCCAAGTCCCTGTGGCTTGGGAAATTTTTTTGCCTTTGGGCTTGACATTTCCAGGATTCCGGCCTATAATACATATGAACAATCATTCATATGAAAGGATGAACGCTTATGGCCGAACAGAACGGCGGCTTTACCCATGTCCACCAGGAGGTGGTCAGCCGGGTCAACCAGATCATGCCGGGAGAGGAGGAGCTTTTCGACCTGGCGGAGCTGTTTAAGGTGTTTGGGGACTCCACCCGTATCCGCATCCTCTATGTGCTGTTTGAGTCTGACATGTGCGTGTGCGGCATCGCGGAGCTGCTGGGCATGACTCAGTCAGCCATCTCCCACCAGCTGCAGGTGCTGAAAAAGGCCAAGCTGGTCCGGTACCGGAGGGAGGGAAAGACTATTTTTTACTCCCTGGCGGACGGCCATGTGCGCACTATTTTGGGCCAGGGGATGGAGCATATCACGGAGTGAGAGCAGTTCCACCATAGCCCATAGGTTTTGAGAGCAAAGGGAATAGTTTTGTCCACTTTTTCAAGAAGTGGAAGAGTTATGCGTTGCATAACTCTAGGTGTGGGACAAAGTCCCACGGCCTTGCCGGAATGCACGAACTGTGCGCACGGGGGTTTGCATGTGCGTCAGCCCCTTTTAGCCCTTTTCTTTGAAAATGGCTAACTTTCCTGATGACGTTTCTAGCGCTAAAGCGCAAGACCATGGAGCGCTGCTCCACTCCTCACAAGGGGAACTAGTTCCCCTTGACCCCTTTCTTGGCTGCCGCCCAACCAACATAGAACCGCCACCTGCTTCCACCCAACTACCCCAGAGCCGCCCAGGTAGGAGTTTTCCGGTACTTTCCGCAGGAAAGGCGACCGCTTCGCGGTCGAGGGAAA
>CAJUPK010000098.1 GCA_910588415.1 uncultured Oscillospiraceae bacterium
CCGCCGAGGTGGAGGAGGTGATGGAGATGGGCCGGGACCTGCGGGACGTGGTGGCTGGCAAAATTCTCTCTGTAGAGAATCACCCGGACTCCCAGAAGCTCCACCTCTTGAAAGTGGACGGCGGAGACAAAATTTACGATGTGGTCTGCGGAGCCCCCAATGTGCGGGAGGGGCTTGTGGTCCCCTTTGTGAAGGAAGGGGGCATGGTGGCCGGGCAGGAGATTCGGACCGCCCAAATTGCCGGGTACGAGAGCCACGGCATGTGCTGTTCTGAAAAGGAGCTGGGCATTTCCGCTGACCATTCCGGCCTGATGGAACTGCCGGAGGACACCCCTGTGGGCCGGGACATTACAGAGCTCTACGCCATCCGGGACACGGTGTTCGAGGTGGACAACAAGTCCCTGACCAACCGCCCGGACTTGTGGGGCCACTATGGCATTGCCCGGGAGTTCGCGGCCCTTACCGGACGGGAACTCCGGCCCCTGGAGACAGTGTCCCTGGAGGCGTTTGACCATCTGGACCCCATTGCCATTGATGTGCAGGACAAGGAGCTGTGCTTCCGCTACACGGGCCTGAAGGTGCGGAACATCACCCAAAAGGTCAGCCCGGTGGACATGCGCATCCGGCTGTTCTACTGCGGCAGCCGGGCCATCAACCTGCTGGCGGACCTGACCAATTACCTGATGCTGGAGATGGGCCAGCCCATGCACGCCTTTGACTGCGCGAAGGTGGACTGCATTGAGGTCAAGCGTTTTGACAAGGCGTTCTCCTTCACCACCCTGGATGGCGTGGAGCGTGCCATAGACGAGAACACCCTGATGATCTGCTCAGCAGGCAAGCCGGTGGCTGTGGCGGGCATTATGGGCGGCCTGGACTCGGAGATAGAGGACAGCACCGACAGCCTGCTGCTGGAATCCGCCAATTTTGACGCGGCCAGCGTCCGCAAGTCCTCCACCCGTTTGGGCCTGCGCACAGACGCTTCCATGCGCTATGAGAAGACCCTGGACCCAGAGGTGACGGATACTGCCATTGGCCGCTTTATGAAGCTGCTTCTGGATATTGACCCAGAGGCCCAGGTGATCTCCCGGCTGACAGATGTGTACGTGAAGCGCTACCCAGCGGTAGAGCTCACCTTTGACAAGGCCTATGTGGACCGGTACACGGGCATCCAGATTGACGACCAGCGCATCCTCTCCACCCTGCTCTCCCTGGGCTTTGGAGCCCGGCAGGAGGGGGACAGGTTCACGGTGCAGGTGCCCAGCTGGCGGGCCACCAAGGATGTGACCATCAAGGCGGACATCATTGAGGAGATCACCCGGATCTATGGGTACGACAATTTCCAAATCTCCACCACGGTCAGCCCCCTGTATCCCCAGAAAAAATCGGTGCAAAATAAAATGGACAATTTTGCAAAGGATATCCTGGTGGAGACCTACGGCCTGCACGAGGTCCACTCCTATATTTGGACAGACGCCAAAAAGTGCAAGATCCTGGGCATAGAGCCCGAGGACAATATTCGCCTGCTTAACGCCCAGACCCCGGACCACGAGGTCCTCCGCCGCAGCATGGGTCCCACCCTGCTCTCCGTCCTTCAGGAGAACCGGGCCTTTGGCTCAGAGTTCGGCGTGTTTGAGATTGGCCGGGTGGCCGAGGGCCTGGACAAAGACGGCCTGTGCCAGGAGCGGAAAAAGCTGGGACTGGCCCTGTACAGCCGCACCACAGGCGAGCGGGAGCTGTTCTTCCGCATGATAGGCAGAGTGAAGGCCCTGGGCCAAAGCCTGAAGGGCGCCAGCCTGGAGCTGGCCAACTGCACGCCGGAATACAGCTGGCAGCACCCCCGCAACACCGCGGTCATAATGGGCGGCGGCCAGGCCCTGGGCTGGCTCTGCACTCTGAAGCCCTCGGTGGCCAGGAACATTGACCGAAAGGCAGCGGTTGTGGCGGCCCAGCTGGACATGGACGCCTTGGCGGACCTGCCTGCCCAGGCCCTGGCCTACCAGGAACCCTCCCGGTTCCCGGGCATAGACATCGACCTGTCCCTGCTGCTGCCAGAGGGCCTGCGCTTTGGAGACATGGAGCCCGCCTGGGCTGGCGCTGGCCCAGAGCTGGCAGGGGTCAGCCTGGTGGACGCCTTTGAGCAGGGCGGCAGGAAGAGCCTGACCCTGCGCTTTGGGTTCTCCTCCAGCGAGAAGACCCTCTCAAAAGAAGAGGTGCAGCCTGTGGTGGACAGCATTGTGGAGAAGCTCAGCGCTGCCGGGGCCGTGCTGCGCTCCTGACCAGGGGCGCGCCCCCACAGGGCTGGGCGGAGAATCGCCGAAAAAGTCCTTGCAATTCCCGCCGGTTTCCTGTATGATATAAAGTGGAAATAAAAGAGCTATGGAGGTGGCGAATATGCCGGAGGACCACAACACCATCACCTTCTCCCTGGACGAAGTGCGGGAGGCGGATATGAAGCGTATCCTGCTGACCGTGTATGACGCGCTGAAGGAGAAGGGCTATAATCCCATCAGTCAAATCGTGGGCTACCTGCTGTCGGAAGACCCCACCTACATCACGACTCACAACAACGCCCGCAGCCTTATCCGCCGTATTGACCGGGACGAGCTGCTGAAGGCGATGGTGAGGACCTACCTGGGGGATTAGGACATGTTTTCTCCCAGTGTTTAAATTTTACAAAAAGCGTGGTGACTTGATGAGCGAGCAGAAGAAACCCTCCCCCAAGGCCGCAAAGCCCAAGTCGGCCGCCAAGGGCGATCCCTCCGGCTTTCCCACCTATAAGGGCAAGCCGCTGGTGCGCAGCGGGGACACCATTTACTATGGCAGCATGAAGGACAAATACGTGATCAAAATGGATATCAAGTCCAAAAAAACTGTGGGCGGCCTGGAGGTAGCCGACAAGGTAACCGTTCAGCTGATGTATACGGACCCGGAGATCCGCAGCCGCAAGCAGATTGTGAAGACCAGTGAGAAGGACGGCCTGTACCTGGCGCTGGATATTGCCGAGGCCTGGCTTAGCCGGGCTTTGGCGGAATAATAGAACCGGGGCATTGCCTTTGGACAACGGAAAACGGGGAACAAGCCGCGCAGGCAGAAGCATGGCGCCCGCGTGTCTTGTTCTGCTTTTTCGCTGTGGCCAGGTATAAGTATCGGATGGATCCCTCGTGAAGGATTCAGGAAGAATTACAGAAATTGAGAAAGAGCCGCTCCCTGTGGGGCGGCCCTTTTCTTTGCCCGGACTTCCTCAGCGGCGCTTTTCCGGAGGTGCAGGATGAGAGGCCCTGCCCTCCTGCCGGGGAATTGCCATGGAGGAGAGCTGGCGGTAGCTCTCCAGTTCCGCGCTGTTTGCAGGCGAACGGTACATCAGTCCCGTACACTCGTTGGCGGAAGCCACATTGGAAATATCCGGAAACTGTTCTTGGGGCGGCGTGTCATGCTCGTGGTAGTGGATTTTCCGTCTGTTTTTGACCATTCTGCGTCTCTCCTTTCCAAACTTGCGTTTCCTGTGTTTTTGCGTGCTCACAAATATCATGCCCTCTCCAAACCCCAACATGAGACGAAAATTTTTCAAAATTTTTGATAAACTCCCTGTCCTGCCTCTTGACTTTTGAAAATTTTCGGCGTATACTTGTTAGCAAGCGAACAGTTCTATACTGAACAGTACATTGGCTAACAGTTCGTATGCGGCCTATCGTACCCAACCGCGTGAACGACCAAGAAGCTGTGCCAATAGGAATGGCCGGAAGAAATCCACCGGAGAACGGATGCCATGTCCTGTGGACAGGACTTCTGCAAGGAATGGAAGGAAAGGAGGGATATGAATGAAAGAGCATACCGGCAAGGACCGGCCCAAATGTAAGCCCGGCGGGCTGGAACGCCCGGACCATCAGGACGAGATTGGCTTTCAAATCAACGGCCTGTCCCATATGATCCGCTGGCTGACCCACCAATACGCCGGAGAAGACGGCGAGCGCTCTGGCATTGGCATGTATGGCTGGCTCATTGGCTTTATCTATGAGAACCGGGGCCGGGACATCTACCAGCGGGACCTGCAGCAGCAGTTTTCTGTGCGGCGCTCTACCATGACCGGCATTTTGCAGGTGATGGAGAGGGAGGGCATGATCACCCGCAGCCCTGTGGAATGGGACGCCAGGCTGAAAAAAATAGAGCTTACGGAAAAGGCCATTGCCCGGCACGAGCAGTTCCAGCGGAACATCAAGGATATCGAAGCGAAGCTCTCCTCTGGCCTTACCCCGGAGGAAAAGGCTGCCTTTATAGAGCTGTGCGGAAAGATCCGCCAATCTATTGCGGACGGCCAGGTCAAGAATCCCCCAAGAAAGGATGGTAACAGCGAATGATACGCAAGCTTTCCCGCTTTATCCGGGAATACAAACGGGACACAGCCCTGACGCCCCTGACTGCCGCGCTGGAGGTGGTGATGGAGGTCATCATCCCCCTGCTGATGGCCACCATGATTGACGACGGCATCAACGCGGGCAACATGGATGTGATATGGAAAATGGGCCTGTTGCTGGTGGTGTGCGCCCTGGTCTCCCTGGCCTTTGGCGTGCTCTCCGGCTTCTTTGGGGCCAGGGCCTCCACGGGTTTTGCGGCCAACCTGCGCCGGGCCATGTATTACCATGTGCAGGAGTATTCTTTTTCCAATATCGACAAATTCTCCACAGGCAGCATTGTCACCCGGCTTACCACAGACGTGACCAATGTGCAGAACGTCTTCCAAATGCTCATCCGCATTGCGGTGCGGGCTCCCTCCACCCTGATCTTTGCCATGATCATGGCCTTCACAGTCAACAGCCGCCTGTCCCTGATTTTCCTGGCGGCAATCCCGGTGCTGGGCCTGGGGCTGTGCCTTATTTCCATGCGGGCCTACCCGGCCTTTGAGCGGATGTTCAAGCACTATGACCGGATGAACACCGTGGTGCAGGAGAATCTGCGGGGTATCCGGGTGGTAAAGGCCTTTGTGCGGGAGGAGAAGGAGACCGAGAAATTTGTGGAGGCCAGCGACCACATCCGCAAAGACTCCTCCCTGGCAGAGAAAATACTGGCCTTTAACTCCCCTCTGATGCAGTTCTGTATGTACGCGGTTATTCTGCTGATCTCCTGGTTTGGCGCCAAGTTTATTGTCTCTGGAACCATGACCACTGGCCAGCTGATGAGCATGATGAGCTATGCCATGCAGGTGCTGATGAGCCTGATGATGCTTACCATGATTTTTGTAATGGGAACCATGTCCCGGGCCTCTGCCCAGCGCATTGTGGAGATTTTGGATGAGCAGAGCGACATTGTGGACGGCCAGAAAAATCTTACCACCGTCAAAGACGGCTCTGTGGTCTTCCAAAACGTGGACTTCAACTATAAAAAGTCCGGCAGGCAGTGCCTCTCCGGCATTCAGCTGAACATATCCTCCGGCCAGACCGTGGGCGTTTTGGGCGGCACAGGCAGCGGCAAATCCAGCCTGGTGCAGCTGATCCCCCGGCTCTATGACGTGCAGGGCGGCCAGGTGCTGGTAGGCGGCGAGGACGTGCGGGATTACAATGTAAAGGCCCTGCGGGAAGAGGTGGCCATGGTGCTGCAGAAGAACGAGCTGTTCTCCGGCACCATTAAGGAGAACCTGCGCTGGGGCGATGAGAACGCCACGGACGAGGACATCCAGCGGGTGTGCCGCCTGGCCCAGGCAGACAGCTTTATCCAGGAGTTTCCCGATGGGTACGATACCTACATTGAGCAGGGCGGCACCAATGTGTCCGGCGGCCAGAAGCAGCGGCTGTGCATTGCCCGGGCCCTGCTGAAGAAGCCTAAAATCCTGATTTTGGATGACTCTACCAGCGCGGTGGACACCCACACAGACGCGATGATCCGCCAGGCGTTCCGGGAGGAGATTCCGGACACCACCAAGATCATCATTGCCCAGCGGGTGGCCTCTGTGCAGGACGCGGACCAGATTGTAGTGCTGGACGGCGGCAAAATTGCCGATGTGGGCACCCACGATGAACTGATGAAACAGAGCGCCATTTACCGCGAGGTATTTGAGTCGCAGCAGAAAGGAGAGAGCGCAGATGCCTCCTAGAGGACCCGTAGGCGCGGCCTATGCCAAAAATAGGCCAAAGGCAAAAAACGGGGGCAAGGTCATCAAACGGCTGCTGAGCTATATGAGCCTGCCCAACCGCATCCGCATGGGCATTGTGTTCCTGTGCATTGTGGTCAGCGCTGTGGCTGGCGTGGCCGGCTCCATGTTCCTGGAGACCCTTATCGACGATTACATCACCCCCCTGCTGGCAGAGCCCAACCCGGTTTTCACAGGGCTTTTGCAGGCCATTGGCACCATGGGCCTGATCTACCTGCTGGGCATTGCGGGCACCTTTACCTACAACTGGCTGATGGTCAACATTTCCCAGGGAATCTTAAAGGATATCCGGGACGACCTGTTCTCCCACATGCAGAAGCTGCCCATCAAATATTTTGACACCCATACCCACGGGGACATTATGAGCCGCTACACCAACGACACGGACACCCTGCGGATGCTGATCTCCCAGAGCATTCCCCAGCTGTTCAATACGGTCATCACTTTGGTGGCAGTGTTCGCGGCCATGGTCTCCACCAGCTGGATGCTGACCGTGCTGGTGCTGGTGGTGGTGGCCTTCATGCTGTTCCTTACAGGGAAAATTGGCCAGAACTCCGGCAAATATTTCATGCGGCAGCAAAAGTCCCTGGGCGCCATCAACGGCTATATTGAGGAGATGGTCACAGGGCAGAAGGTTATCAAGGTGTTCTGCCATGAGGAGAAGGCCAAGGACGGCTTTGACGGCCTGAACGAGGCTCTGCGGGACGACTCGGCCAAAGCCAACAGCTTCGCCAATATTATGGGCCCTGTGATGAACAACCTGGGCCATCTGCAATATGCCCTGATTGCCATTGCAGGCGGCGCCCTGGCCATTGGCGGCGTGGGGGGCCTCACCCTGGGCGGCATTGCGGCCTTCCTGCAGCTTTCCAGAAGCTTCACCATGCCCATCGGGCAGATTGCCCAGCAGTTCAACACCATTGTGATGGCCCTGGCAGGCGCGGAGCGTATCTTTGACCTGATGGACGAACAGCCCGAGCAGGACGAGGGGTATGTGGTGCTGGTAAACGCCAAAGAGGTGAACGGCCAGCTGACAGAGACACCGGAGCGCACAGGCATTTGGGCCTGGAAGCACCGCCACGGCGACGGCACAGTGACCTACACCCGGCTGACCGGGCAGGTAGAGCTGCATGACGTGGACTTTGGCTATAACGAGGAAAAGCTGGTGCTCCATGATATTGACATTGACGCCCAGCCTGGCAAGAAGATCGCCTTTGTGGGCGCTACCGGCGCGGGCAAGACCACCATTACCAACCTGATCAACCGCTTCTATGACATTGCGGACGGGAAGATCCGGTACGACGGCATCAACATCAACAAGATCAAAAAGCCGGACCTCCGCCGCTCTCTGGGCATTGTGCTTCAGGACACCAACCTGTTTACCGGCACTGTGCGGGAGAATATCCGGTACGGCAAGCTGGACGCCACGGACCAGGAGGTGGAGGCTGCCGCCAAGCTGGCCAACGCGGACGGGTTCATCCGCCGCCTGCCGGACGGCTATGATACCATGCTTACTGGGGACGGCGGCAGCCTGTCCCAGGGCCAGCGGCAGCTGCTGTCCATTGCCCGGGCCGCTGTGGCGGACCCGCCTGTGATGGTGCTGGACGAGGCCACATCCTCCATTGACACCCGCACGGAGCGGCTGGTGCAAAAGGGCATGGACGGGCTGATGCAGGGCCGCACCGTGTTTGTAATTGCCCACCGGCTCTCCACGGTGCAGAACAGCGACAGCATTTTGGTGCTGGAGCTGGGACGGATCATCGAGCGGGGCACCCACGAGGAATTGATTGCCCAGCACGGCAAGTACTACCAGCTGTATACCGGGGCCTTTGAGCTGGAGTAATAGAGCAGCGGAGTGGCAGTGGAGCGGCCACAGTGTGCCTCCCGGCAAAAAGCCGTCATGGCCCCTGCTTTCAAACGAGCTCCCGGCCTTTGTCTATAAATTGAGTAATAAGTGAAAGATTCTCTTCACCCTCTTTAACCATTCGTTTATAAAGGAAGCGGAAGACCCTTTTGTCCAGGCCATTGTACGGGGAATATAGGGAACGCGGCTGAAAAATCAGGATATACTGGTTTTTCCGTGGGTTTCCGATAGAACCCTCTTACTGGGCCTGGGCGGGGATCTTCCGCTTTTTGGCGCAAAAATTTTTTTATTTCCTGAGATATTTTTCTCTGCTGAAGGGTACTATGAGTGAAAAGCTTTTCAAGGCAATACCGCGCTTAAGGCGCTAGCCGTGAATTGTGCGGTGTTGCCTCAAAACCAGCGAAAGGGGGCGGGCGGATGACCGCCGAGGAATTTTCCGGCTATGCCAGGCAGTATGGGGACACCCTGTTCCGGGTGGCGCTGAACGCCTGCAGAAACGCCGCGGACGCGGAGGACGTGACCCAGACTGTGCTGCTGAAGCTCTACCGGGAAAAGACCGCCTTTGAGAGCCAAGAACATGTGCGCCGCTGGCTGATACGGGTAGCGGTGAACGAATCCAGAAAGCTGGCCCGGTCCCCCTGGCTGAAAAGGCGGGTCCCCTTAGAGGAGTACGCGGGCACCGTGGAGTTTGAAGCGCCGGAGGAATCGGAGCTGTTTTTGCAGGTGATGGCCCTGCCTAAAAAATACCGGGTGCCCCTGTACCTGTACTACTACGAGGACTATCCGGTGAAAGAGGTGGCCGCCCTGTGCGGGCTGAAGCCCTCTACCGTGCAGACCCGCCTGCACCGGGCCAGAGAGAAACTGAAACAGGTACTGACGCAGAAAGAGGAGGATTCATAATGGAAGTGGACAGAGAGCTGTATAAACGGGCGTTTTCCAGGGTGAAAGCCTCCCCGGAGAAAATTCAGGAGGTAATTGACATGACAGAGAACCAAAAAACCAAGAAGACCGCCCGCAGAATGTTGGTGGCCGTGGCTGTGACAGCCCTGGCCCTGCTGACCGCCATGGGGGCCAACGCGGCCTCTGGGGGACAGCTGTTCACCCGGATTGTCTCTTACACCCAGAGCGCGGACGGGTGCAGGACAGAGATGGTAGTGGAGGCAGACGACGGCAGCACCCAGAAGGACGGCGCGCCAAAGAACTTTACCATTCACCAGGAGGGAGAGGACGGCAAGGCGGTCGTGACCTACTGGGATGAAAGCGGCAGGGAGATCCAGGAGGAGATTGACCTGGACCAGGCTTCCGGCGCCATGGCCCCGGTCCTCTGGCTGGACGGCCAGGAGATGGTCCTGGAGAGCACAGAGCTGGACGGGAAGACGGCAGCGGTGACCTGCCGGGACGCGGAAGGCAGAGAGGCCAAGGCCGTGCTGGAGCTGCCCGGAGACTGCCAGGGCTTTGGAAGCCTGGCAGAGCTGCTGGAGGCCAAAGGAACCGTCAGCGGCAGGACCCAGGACGGCAGAAGCTATGAGCTGGCAAAGGGCGAATAGAGAGGATTCCTGTTTGGCAGGCAGAAGGGGCGGCGTGGCCGTCCCTTTTTGCCGCGGCCGGGGGGGGGAGTGTCCAAAATAGAGATATTATGATAAAATGAGGGAATATGAGAAAGAGAA
>CAJUPK010000099.1 GCA_910588415.1 uncultured Oscillospiraceae bacterium
TTTTCGCACTAACCCGCAATTTGTGCAATATTTATTTTTCAAACAAGCCCTAATGTAACTGCAGCTTTGCAAAAAAGAGAGGGCGTTTAAGAGGTTAAGAAAAACCTTTTAAACGCCCTTTGTTTTCATCAAATCAGCTTGGCTTTTTCCTGCCCGGGACTGCCGGTTTGATATGTATTCTAGCAGCTCCAGCAGGCCGCAGGAGATCAGCCAGTCAAATTCACGCTGCAGCTCCCCGCAAGGATACTTTACATAGGGAAACAGGTTCACGGGTTGCCGTTGATATCGTTACAGACCTCCAGCAGGCTCGCTTGTTTTTCTTTAACTTTACGCTATGTAACAGCCTGACCCGGGCATCAGCCATCGGCCCGATAAAGGAAAGTGACAATTTGCCCACGGGTACAGGATTTGTCAGGACTGAAGGTAGTGGTGCTGGTACCTGCCGTAATATCGTTAGCCACAGCCCAATTTACTGCTTTCTCATAGTAGCTGCCCGATTGAATGTCTGTGAATGAACTCTCCATACCAGGGGCGCTAGGAGAACCTGCTGCCCGCCACAGGAACGTCACAGCTTGGCCGCGGGTACAGGGACTGGCTGGGCCAAACTTATCTTTTCCCATACCAGATGTAATACTGTTCTCAACCGCCCACAGGACTGCTTTATAGTAGTAATCCGTTGGTTTTACGTCAGTGAAAGGTTGGGAGGTTGTTTTGGGTTCAGGCTCGCCGGCATTCCGCCAGAGGAATGTCACAATCTGTCCTCGCGTGCAAGGCGAAGAGGGCGAGAACTGGTTCTTCCCGGTTCCGGTGGTAATACCGTTCTCTACAGCCCACAAAACAGCATCTGCAAAGTAGTCGTCTTCATAAACGTCGTTGAAGTTTCCAACAGTAGGCTTGCTGCTGGAATCACCCACACGCAGCACAGCCGGTTTGCCAGAGTCATGTTTCGTTGCCCACACGATGCCTGTGTTGGAGACACGGGAGAGTGTACGGTAGGTGCCGAAGGGAATGACTATATTTCCTTTTGCATCAATCAAGCCGAGCTCCCAGTCGTCGTTGCGTACAACCGCATACCCATTGTGGAAATCGCTGCTGAATTCATACTGGCAGGGGATGACAAGTTTGCCGGTGACATCCATATAACCGGTTTTGTAGTTCTGCGCGTCATTAGCCATCACTAAGCCTTCCTCGCTAATGCGGCCATACACATCTACGGTCCCGCCAAGAGAGGCATCCTCCAGCACCACGGTTCCGCTGGTATCAATAATCTGAGGCGTTCCCTCCTCGTCTTTTTGAACGATCGCATAATGATTGGAAAATGAACTTATGCTTTGAAATGGCCCGGGAATCACCACATTACCGGCCGTATCAGCATAGTAGACGTCAACCGTCTCCCAGTTTTCGTCATAAACCTGCACAGGCATACAGCCATTGTTATAAGTACCGTATGAATAGGTATAACCGTCTGCACCAGAACTTGGAAGAGCTGTGGTAGTACCATCGTTCAGATTAAGGAGCACTTTCTCCGATTCGTAGTCGGAAGCTGCGATCACATACCCATCGTCGGATATACCTTCCAGGTATTGATACTGGGAATTCGTGACAATCTCACCCTTATAGTTGATAACGGAAGGCATGCCATCCTCTGAATACATTACCGCATAGCCAGAATTCGAAAATTCGGTGATCCGCGAATACTGGTCTCCCAATGTCCGGACCTCTCCGTCTGCATATTCCACAAGCTGGTAGACAAAACCAGACACCGCCACCACGGCTACATCGCCATACGCGCTGTCAACACCTGCCCACTGCACATCAGGCTCACAGAGCACTGTGTCGGTTCTCTCCGCTGCTGACGCCACCACGCCCATGGGCAGTGAGCTCAGCACCAAAAGAACCACCAGGAGCAGGGAAATGCGTTTTTGGCCTAACTTTTTCACTTTCATTGACAGGATCCTCCTAAATTAATATTGATATGCTCTATGTGAACCTGGTCCCCCTTCAGAGTTCCCAGGATTGTTTTCCCACGGTTTGCTCTGTCCGCAAGCTGGTTGTAGGCGTCCTGCCATCTTGTATTCACCTGCCACTCTTGAAATAGAGCGGCAGTCTGCTCGAAAAGATTCACCTGATAGATTCGCCTTTCCAGCTCTTCCAGCAGCACTTGGCAAGCCGCGTCCTCTCCCTCGATTTCCCGAACAGCATAGGCACGGAGTACAATTTCTTCCAGCCGGAGAGGCTCTTCTCCATCCACTGTATCCAGTATTTTCCGCAAATCCCCCTGGGCATAGAGCCCATGAAGATACACGCCGTGCGCCATTGGATTGCTGCCTAACAGGAAGCGCTGCTGTTCATACTGCTCTGTTACAGCTGCCCAGGCCCCGTGCTGCATATGGTAGACCAGCTGTTTATAGGCAACCTGGCTGCAAAGACATCCCGCGCACAGCAGGCCCATAGCAAAGGGAAGCGCCCGGCTCCTTTTCGTGCTTAGCAGGGGAGCCTCCTCTGAAAAAAGCAGGGCCATCAGCAGCAGGCCGATAGGGAGAAACTGCATGGTAAAATCCAGCAGGCTGTGCAGAATCAGAAAAGCAGCTGCGGCACGGCTTCCGCTTTTCCGTTTCCAGGCGAAAAAGACAAATACCCCCGCTGTCGCAACAGCAAAAACGCCTGCGTCCACACCCATTTGGGCAATGCCGCTGTGTACGACTGTGCTGGTGTACTGGGCGCTTTGGTAATAGGGATACCACCGCTCCCAGTTTCCAGCGCCAATACCCAATAGGGGATGTTCCGCCATGATTCGCAGAGCATCCAGAATTTGTACCAGCCTTTCAGCCAGGCTTTGCAGACTGGAGTGGAACCGCTGGCTGAAAAGGAGTATCACGCCCCCGATTCCTCCTGCCAGCAGGGCGAACCAGTGGAGATACACTCTTTGCGCCATGAGAAAAAGGCGCTCCTGGTAGTATCCCCCTGTATACAGCAGTGCCAACAGACACACCGCCAGCCAACCGTCCAGGAAAAAGAAGCCCGCCGCAAAACAGGCCGCAGCAACATGAGACAAGACCAGGCCTCTCCAAATTCCCTTTTTTCTGCATTGCCAAATCCGCGCCAGCTGGACAACGCCATAAAGTCCCAGCGCCCCCATAGAGCGTGTGAGAAACAACGCGGCCAGAATAGGCATGAGGAAACGGGGGTTTCTTTTGCCGTCTTGGGACAGGAGCGCTGCAGCGGCAAACCAGCTGCCTGCCGCATTGGCATATTGAAAGGAAAATTGCAGACGGTGAGAGCTTACAGCGCCTTCCAGGGGGAAAACACCGCAAAAAGCCAGAATTGCCGCGCCTGCGAATACTCCGCTGCCCAGCAGAACGGACCGGAGCATGCCGTCCTTTTTTTCTTTGGGCAAGGCTCGATACACATACAGGAAAATGGCCCAGACTCCTGGCAGACAGGCTTGGGACAAGGATTGTGAGGAGTACCCCCGGACCAATGACGCTGCTAGGAACAGCCCTGCTAAAAGCCAGATAGTCCCATCACACCAATCCAGTCTTCTGTTCCGGCAAAATAGCGCAAGCAGAGCCAGTACAACAGCCGCACCCAGAAAAACTGTGGGGAAAAACCCTCCTTGTACCCATACAGAAGCAAGAAGAACAATGGCAAGAATATATTCCATAGGAGTCTCCTAGCATAGTTTCATTCTTTAAGCTTTTTCTTCGGTCATATCGGTCCAATCAATGCTTGTCTCCTTCCAACCATTGTCAAAAGGTAGACTTTTTGATAATGGTTATATTCCTGTTCCAAAAGCGAAAACAGCTGTTTCTTTATATGAAAAACTTGATATTTAGTTCTTGCAAACATAGGGCGAATATGGTAAAATCAAGAAAAAGGCAAATCTCTCAAAAAGTCTACCTTTTGAGAGGGGGATTTTTAACGAATTCACCAGACTGGTATTCGCGCCGCCGCCGGTAAAAGGTAGCGCCGCTCATATTACAGAGGCGAAGAGCTTCTTGTAAGTCCAGTTCCTTGTGTTCCCACTTTTGCACGATGCTGGCGAAATCCTCCGGCACGGGTTTCTCTGGCCTGCCAAACTGTACTCCCCTGGCCTTCGCCGCCGCAATTCCCTGCTCCTGGCGCTTTTTGATATTAGCCCGTTCACTCTCCGCCACAAAGGATAGGATTTGCAGCACCAGGTCGGCAATAAAGGTCCCCATCAGATCTTTTGCCGTCCTTGTGTCTAAGAGGGGCATATCCATCACGCAAATATCTGCGCCCTTGTCTTTCGTGATGATGCGCCACTGCTCCTGTATCTCCTTGTAGTTGCGGCCCAGCCGGTCAATGCTGAGTATGTACAGCAGGTCACCTGCCCGCAGCTTTTTCATAAGCCGCTTATACCGCGGCCTCTCAAAGTTCTTGCCGGACTGCTTGTCCGTAAAGATATTTTGGGCAGCCACACCTTTCGCGTCAAGGGCTATCCTTTGCCTATCCTCGTTCTGGTCGGCACTGGACACTCGTATGTAGCCATAGACTTCCATTATCTTTTACTCCCTTCGTAATCGCCTGCCGCCCCCAGCGCTGCTTGCTCGGCCCGCAGGACTTGGCTTTCCTTGTGGTTCCTCCGCACTCCGCCTCGCTGAGCCGCAGAGTGACCCTCTGCGTCCAATTTGTGTTGATGTGCAGCAGCTCCTCTGATATAGTAAACGCCCTTAAAAATCGGTGCATGCCGATTTTTAAGTTGGGCAGCAAAGCTACTTGGTTTAAAAGAGATAGATTTCTCTAAGGTTGTATTCTTCTAATGCAGTGGCTTATGGTCAGGCAGAGCGCCCGCGAAAGGGTGGCGACATCCTCCGGCCTTAATACCAACTGCCGGACCTCGTGGTCCACATACTCCATACAGTAGGAATCCAGCACGGCCGGATATATTCTGCCGGTCTGGCTGAATGATTCCGTGGTCGAGTTTCTTGACAAGATAGCCCTTTAGGGTTACAATGGAACAGGAAATATCCAACTGGAAGTGTGTCCTGTCACGCCACAATCTTTCTCCGGGCAGCAGACGGCCAGAGCACATCTATCGAGGAATACTGGGGGGGGCCCCGCTTCCCTATGGCGGCAGGATAAACATATTGGAACGCAGATCAAGGAGTAATTGGCTATGAGCATGATCCACGATGAACTGAATAAGCTGGGCATTGCCTGCGATAGTTTCTCTGTCTTGCAGGACAAAGATGGTATCACTGTTGCCAGAATTGCAAGCGGGGAGAAATCCTATGTGCTAAAGTGCTTTCAAAAAGATGAACATAAGCGGGAACTGGAAAACTATCGGCTTTTAGCTGCCCTGGACATTCCCACAATTCGGGTAATTGCTTCCACAGATTCTGCGCTTCTTTTGGAGGACATGGAATGCAGTTCGACCTATCGGCTGGGTATGCAGGAAGATATGTCCGACCCCGATGTGGCCCGCCGAATTGCGGTGTGGTACAAGCTACTCCACAGTCATGGATACGCGTATGTTTATCAGCAGGGAGAATCCATGTATGACGAGGCAGACTTCTTCACTCTCGAAAATATTGCCTTTATCAAGGAAAAGACTGAAACCCAAAACGCACCGGCATGGGCTCTTTTGGAACAGTATTATGCTGCCATCAACAATCAGCTTTGCAGGGCAAGACGGACGCTGACCTACAACGACTTCTATTGTACGAATATGGTTGTTGCCAAAGATAAATCCTCTGCGCTGCTGTTTGACTACAATCTGCTGGGCAAGGGCTATGCCTATACAGATGTGAGAAATGTGTTATCCTCCCTGTCGGAAGAAGCGGGGAAAGCGTTTCTTGATGAATACGGCGAGTTTGAGCCGATAGAGAAAGCGTTGGACGATGTGGTGAGCGTGGTTGTCACTCTGTACCGAGCCTGCCTGCGTGACGAGATTCCTTGGTGGGCGCAGGCGTTACTTAATGAAATGGATACCACCTTTATCGAGAAAATGGAGTATTTACAGAGTATAATTTGAAGTGCATGGACTCGATTTACCGCGCTCCCCTTTCATGACGCGACCTCCAAGCTCAGGGCCTCATAGGCCGCTGACACCTTGCCAGAGGGGTTATGCCAATAGATACTTTTGCCTTTGGCGCTGGTTTTATCGTTAACGATTGAGCGCGGGTGGGGTGGGGGATGATGGTGTCGAACATTCTTAGCCGATCGCCGTATGTATCCCGCAGCAGTTGAGTGATTCCCTGGAAGCAGACAGACCGCGGGCCATACCGATACCTAAATTTACGGCGGTGACGGTCTTGCCAACCCCGCCCTTTTGGTTGCAGATTGCGATTACTTTGCTTATTTCTTTATAAATTTCGCTTGATAACTAAGTAAAGAATGTGATTTTTTCCTAATTCTATTTTTGTCCCTTACGTGACACGCCTCTTTTGGGTGCTGTCCCTTATGGCCTCCTTTTGCCTCTTTTTCTTGGAAAAAGAATAAGGACAAATCCTAATCCCCTAGAAATTCCGGGGTTTTCTGATTTGTCCTTATTTTATATCATATGGGCACACCTTCGCAACTGCTGCACTCCAGAACGGCGTAGACGTAAAAACCGTCAGCAGTATGTTAGGCCACTACGACGTCGGTTTCACCCTGAGAACCTACACCCACGCAACCCGCCAGAAACAAGAGCAGGCCGCTGAGAAGATGGGAAATTTTATGAACCAGGTCAGATAAAAGTGGGTCAAGAACCGCAAAACGGCTGGGACTTCCTCTCCGGAAGTTTCCAGCTGTTTTCGTTTATTTCGGCGTGTGGGTCAGCCCAGGTTTTGAAGGCTTTTTCAAACAATACAAAACCCCCGCAGACCACAGTCTTACGGGGGTTTTGTGAAGCTGCTATTCAGATTCGAACTAGAGATCTCATTCTTGCAAACACAATGAGATGTGTCTAAACAGTACTATCCGGCACTATTTGGGCGTTTTTTATGCCCTTTGAGCTGGTGTCTGACAGTGTTCCGCCTACTGTTTCCACACAGTTTTGCCCTGTGTGGGTTAAGGTGTGGGTCAAACCAAAATGCACCCCAAAATTTCGTAAAATGCTCTCAATAAAACACAGTCAAATTCTGCGCCGCTAAACAAAGAAAGGACTTCCTTCATATCAAAATAAGCACGCCGTGACAGACACAGCTTGTCACTCAAAATCTGATTACAACATATTTTTAACGCACTCTGAATTTATAGGATAATAAGTTTGGAATACAATTCCACTTTGACAAAGTGAACTCATCTGCATAAACATTTGTATCTGTGATTGGCCGTTCAGACCATATAACAAGGGTTAAGTTCGCAATGCTTTTTAACTGCATTAAGTCAACTTTTGATGTTGTATCTTTTGCATAGAAAATAATCTCCGCAATATAGGGAAATTAGATAATTAGTGACACCCACTTTCTCTTCCTCACTCAGTTTTCGAAATTGCTTATAAAACCTTCTATAACGAATTTCTCCATCATTAATGAACAAAATAATTGCAATTTGATTTTTCAGCGGGAAAACGCACAAATGCAAGTCCACTAACTTATATCTCGGATTCATACTTAGAAATGTCGTTAATGACATTTCCCTCCATATCAATTGAGACAGACATAGGGGCTTGTATAGCGATAGGAACAACATAATCACAAGCTGTAATAGATCATGTAAAAACTATTGCTATTGTCTTTAGTTGCAAGTTTCTTTGCACGTCTATATTCGCTAACATATGTATCCAAGGCTATTCTGCTTGTATTTAGACGAGCTTCAAATTGAGTTTTTAAAAAATGGTATTCAATTTCGATTTACAGGCGTTGCTCTAAAATTTTTTCTAATAATGCAATTTCCATTTTTCTTTTGCTGATAAATTTTAGGTAGTTCTTCATAGCTATCTGCGCCAATATTTTTTGCGTTGGAGGAATATCCGTATGACAATTTTCTGGGGTTTCGTACTCTTGGAATATTTTGCTGTCACAGTCTCTGCAAATAATTTCTACATTATTCCCAATATATCCGGATACACCTTTCTCGGTTTTGCCAGCAGTAACAAACGGGAGACACACAAGAAAGGTCACAGCTTCAAGGACTTCATCTGTCCTACTCTATGGAGTTTGAAAAAGATTACTTCAAGGTTGGAGACCGTTATGGGCGTGTCCTTTTTCTCCGTGAATACGCCAGCTATATTAAAGCAATCCGGCGGCAACCTCTGAAAATGCTCCACGACAGGCTCCAAGGAGTGAGGCAACACACAGCAGAGCGGTCGAACAGGGTCGGTCACGGGTAATCGAGACTGCACAGAAGCAGCGAGCAGAGACAACTGCCTGTGTCCGTTCTACCAAAAGACCGTTATCTCATCCTGTTCAGCAGGAATAGAGACATATCGAGGAGGCCGCCCGTTCTGCCGGTAAGAAAACGGTCAAGACTGCCATAAAAACCTCTAAGGCTGTTGCAGCAGTCGTAAAAGCTATCATAGCGGTGATTAAGGCTTTGGTTGCCGCTATTGCTGCGGGGGGAGGGGGGGC
Organism: uncultured Oscillospiraceae bacterium; assembly: GCA_910588415.1. Taxonomy (GTDB): domain Bacteria; phylum Bacillota; class Clostridia; order Oscillospirales; family Acutalibacteraceae; genus Acutalibacter. Next base: position 8,520 of record CAJUPK010000099.1, read on the forward strand.
TGGGCGGCAGTGCTTGTTATTGTCATTATCATGCTTGGCGCTCTGAGTGTCTACTCCGTATTCGGTATCTTCTTTTCGGGTGAGGACTCAGGCACAGGGCTTACTATGCCAATGGTGGTACAGGAAATAAATTCCGACTATGATACTCGTCTTGAGACTGAGAAAACGGCTGTCAGCTATGACAACCTCGAAATGGGTGGCAGCAGAGCCGTTTGGAAAGAGGTGTTGGAAGTCTACGTAGTTAAGACAAATACTGACCTCCCCAAGAGGTAGCCACAATGGACGATAGCAAGAAATAGCTTTTATCGGACATCTTTTGGGAGATGCACGAGATTCCCTCTCATACAGAGACCTCCAGTGAAACCGTCCTCACAGAAACTGATGATGGTGAGGGTAATATAATTGAGACGGAGACTACTGTGACAACGACAACGCTGTATATCACCGTCAGCCATAAGACAGTGGATGAAATAGCAGAACAGTACGGCTTCGGTTCCCGTGTAGAATGGTGTGCCTGCTTCGTGAGCTGGTGCGCCAATGAGTGCGGTATATTGACAACGGCATTATCCCCAAGTACGCAGGTTGTGTATGGGGCGTCCAGTGGTTTAAAGACCGTGGGCAATGGATAGACGGCGACGGTGAAAGCGACCACCCCGTCGGGGGTGGCAGTACATACCATATTCTTTAGACTCTTTGCTGAGTTAATGAGACTGGCAAGTTGCTCAGCGTTTTTGTAATATCGAATAGCTCCTTTGCTTTGGATGGGTTGCTGGACTCTATATCGAAAAAGTCCTTTCAGGATTTTATGCCGACATATTGACAAATCCGACAGCACTATATAAAATTATAATGTCAGTTTCACTCAATTTCACGGTTCGTCAAGTTACATACTTTACGAAAGATAAGGAAAGGTGATACGGATGGTAAAAGATAAAGCACGTTTTGAGAAGAAAAAGTATACATATTTGGATTCCCTGAGATTTTCTATAATC
>CAJUPK010000100.1 GCA_910588415.1 uncultured Oscillospiraceae bacterium
ATGCCCCCGGCCAGTACACGGAAGTGAAGAAGATACCCCACCGCGTTATGGAGCCCGCAGGCAAGGGCCTGCTGGCCTAAGGAGGAAACTGTGCAGCCTGTCCCGCAGATTCTTGTCCGCCATTTTGAGCGGTGCAGCCGCGTGCTTTGCACAGAATCCAGCGCGCTGGACAACCTCAATATGTCCAGCATCTCCACCCGGCTCATTCAGGACGTGGGCCGGGTTTGCGAGCGGTATGCCAGCGACTTCATCATCAGCTGGGACGCCGTTCGGAAGCAACTGAAGCCCCGGCACATCGCGGAACCCTACCATGCTGTGGAGCTCTTCGCCATTCGCCGCTCGGGTGTGGACCACAACAGCTTCTTCATGTCCCGCCTAAGAAACGACAGTCAGGGCGGCTTATTCTGCTGCGAGCATGTCTACAGAAAAGTGCTGGCCCTGGGCATTGAAATCGTATCGGACGAGTACCCCGGACAGATTCCCCCGTGCGGCCTACATACTCAAGGACCTAACAGACGAGTCCTGGCATATAGAAGCCGGGGACCTGGAAGAAACTGCGGCTTAATGCAGCCAAAGCCCTTGCAAATCCTGCGAAAAAGGAATATACTAATGGCAATGGAATTAGCTGTGACAGGCTCTAAAGGGAGGTATCAAAATGAGCAATCGGGAACAGTGCATATCTGTAATCAACAGTATGGAGGAATGGCAGCTGCAGAGTGTTTTGGAGATGCTGCAAGCTGTGAAAGGCACGATGGATAAGCTGGAATCGGGCGCTTTAGAGACCATGCGGCTTTTGTCAACTCCCGGAATGGCGGAAAAGCTTACTATGGGCAAGGACACCCCACTATCGGACTGTGTGCCGGAAAGCGAGGTTCACTGGTAGTGTACGAGATCGTCTATACGAAAATGGCAGTAAAAGATATCTCTAAGTTGAAAGCATCCCATTTGGATAAAAAAGCCAAAAGCCTGATTGAGGTTATCCGCAAAAAATCCCTATGAAACCCCGCCGGACTACGAAAAGCTCGTAGGAGATTTGCAGGGCTTGTATTCCCGCAGAATCAATCAACAGTATCGGCTTGTTTATGAAGTTTTGGAGGACAAGCGAATTGTGAAGATAGTTTCTTTATGGTCGCACTATGAGCGGCTGTAAGAGGATAGGCGGCAGGTCCAGCAGACCGGCCGCCTGCCTTTTTTCGCAGCAACTTGTTTTATAGACTCAAACACAAAACTTCTGGAAATATTGCAAAAACACTTGGATAAAACACAGATAAAGAATGGAAAGAGCGTCTGGCGACAGGCGCTTTTCTTTATGCCCGCCGCATCGTCCCGATGCCAGAGCGGCTATGCTGCAATTTCACCTGAAAGGAGTGTGCCGCCATCAACCAAATGCCTTTACGGGGCCGGCTGCAAAACCTGGAAGAACTGGGCTGTGCCGACCCTGCCATACTGCCCAAAATCCTCCAAACCTGGGGGAACACCTCCGCCTCCTATTTCTTCCCCAAGGCGGAGCAGTGGGAGCGGATGCAGCGGATTCTCGGCCTGGCCCCGGCCTATGGGGAGGTGATCACTTACCGTCAAATGGCCTGGGCCATACAGGAGCTGTGCGAGGCCCCGTTCCATGTCAATGGCTCCGGCACGTTCACGGACGCCGCCATGCTATTAGGCAGTGCTTTCCCGGATTGCCGCCCAACCTCTGTCCCCCCTACCGCCAGCAGCCAGCGCCTGCCTCTGGACGAACGGCTGAAAGGCCCGGACAGCCAGCTCAAGCGGGCAATTCTTGACCTGCGCACTCAGGCTTTTGCCCGGGCTATAGACGGGATGACAGGGGGCAAGCCCATGGACTACTCCCGGTTCGTCCAGGAGAACATTGCCTGCCACTTTGCACCGGAGGACGAGGGGAAAATCCAAATCGGCGAGACTCTAAACCTTGCCAACGGATGGGACGATGGGAAGGCCGCCTGCGTCTATCACTACCTGTTGGCGCTGCCCTGGCGCCTATTGAGTCGCCCCAGGAACCTTTCTGGGAGTTCTCCGCCCGGATTTATTTGGAGAGCATCATCGGCTATGTGCTGGAATGTCTGCCGGAGGAAGAACACACCATGGACATGGTGGTGCGCCTTTCCAGGGAGCTCGGTACGGGCAGGCTGGCAAAGCTCATGGACGAGCTGGAACTCCTGGACCCGGACTCCTTTGCTGTCCGCCGCTACACAATCTGCTGGGACGGGGAAAGGGCGGATAAGACCAATGCCTGCGTCCTGATGTTCCTGGCCGAGAAGCTGGCCCCTTTGGACTATGAAGGGGCCAAGGCCACGTTCCACAACCCGGAGAAAATCCACATGGCCCGGCTGGGGCGGGAAAAGACCGCCCTGTTTCTGGGCGTCAGCGACACAGACCGCTCCATGGACCGGCTGGCGAACCTGTTCTATGCGCAGGCCCTGCACCTCCTGTGTGATGAAGCGGACCGCAGCCCGAGCCGCCGTCTGAATGTCCCTGTGCGCTTCATCCTGGACGACTTTGCCGCCAACGCCTTCATCCCGGACTTTGACAAGATTCTCTCGGTCATCCGCTCCCGGAACATCTCCCGCCAGCGTGATTTTGCAGAGCATTTCCCAGCTGGAAGGCATGTACGGCCACGCGGCGGCTATGACCATCCTCAACAACTGCGACCATTGCCTGTACTTGGGAGGCCAGGACGTGGAGACCGCCCGGTATATGGGGGTCAAGGCCAACCGCAGCGTGGGCACTATGCTGTCTATGCCCCTGGATTCCGCGTGGCTGTTCGTCCGTGGGGAGACGGCGAGGCTCACTAAGAAGTTTGACCTGCGCAGCCACCAGCGCTACCACGAGCTGCCAGAGGCTGGGGGCCGCTGCCTGGAACGTGAAGAGATTGAGCAGAAGGAGGCCAGCTATGCCCGCAGCCTATGATTCACTCCGCGCCCTAAGCCGCCAGACCATGAAGGGGCTGCTGAACGTGCCGGGCTGGCAGAGGTTCCTTGCCTTTGCCGACCGGAGTTTCAAGCTGCCGTTCCCGGCCCAGGTGCTGGCCTATGCCCAGCGCCCGGAGGCTTTTGCCCTGATGAAATCCAGCGAATGGGACGCTTTTGGGCGGCCTGTTAAGAAAGGCTGCCACGGCATCCCTGTGCCGGAGGGCAACGGGAAGAAGCTGGTATACTACTACGACATATCGGATACCATGGAAACGGATAAGTCTAAGCCTGTCCCTTTCTGGCGTGTACAGCCGGAGCATCAAAAGGGGATAGTTAAGGCTCTGGAATCTTACTTTGGCAAGCTGGAGGACGCCTCTGGCTTTGCCGAAGCCCTGCTTGCCGCTGCCCGGAAGGCCACCGCGTACACGGTAGACGACCGGCTGGATGACCTGGCCGCCCACAAGCCGGGCAGCCTGTTGGAAGAGCTGGACGGGGACAACCTGCTGGCTGCATACCGCACTGTCATGGAGAACAGTGTAGGCCATAGTAAACGCGCTTGAAAATCGGTATTACCGATTTTCAAGCAGGGCGACGCGAGCACGCCCGTGCCGCCAGGTTCAAAAGAGGTGATACCTCTTTTGAACTGCGTTAACTATTATGCTGCTGGCCTGCTGCGGGATTGACCCCGCTCCCTATCTAACCAGCGAGGACTTTCGCGGCCTGCTGGACTTCAGCACACCGTCTACCCTGTCTATCCTGGGCAGCGCTGTGGTGGAGACTGCCGCCATGTGCCTGTCTGTGATTGCCAGGGCTGTGCGGGGGATGCAGGCAACTCCTGCAAAAGAACAGACCCCGCCTGTCCCGCTCCAATTGGACGCTGGGGAGCGCTACACGCTGCAAGGCAAGTGGGAGCTCTCTGTTGTGGGCGGCGACGCGGATTCCATCCTGTACCGCTTCCTGGACTTGCCGGAGCAAGGGCCAGCCTCCGCGTCCCGCAAGGACTTTGAGCAATGGCTGGCAGCTGGATTCGTCCAGCCTGTAACAGCCGCGATACTGGCATGGTGTATTACGGTAAAGACGCGGTTGCAAGGGCCCGGGAAGTTGGCCTGCCGCCACAGGGCAAAGACTACAACGACTGGCTGCGTATGCGGCTGGAAGAAGGAGGACTGAATGTCACAGCTGAAAATATATGAGGGGGAGGTCAATGCGGGCCTGCTCAACGATATTGTTGCGTTCGTGCTGGAAACCGCCGGGGCAGGCCATCCCCAGCGGCAGCTGGTAAGAGGACGCTGCCTGTTTTATGACAACGCATCCAGCGGGGACAGCCTGCAGGACAAGTATGGCTTTCTCTACCTGGGCGAGCTGCTGGAACGCTATGAGGCCCGGTTCGGCATGGCCCTTTGCGACCTGCGGGCCATTGCCCTGGCTTTGGGCTACACCATGGAGCTGCTCACGGACGAGATGTTCGTGGGCTCCCAGCGCGGGGACTTCCTGCGGAAAGTGCGGCAGCAGAGCCAGGGGGACATATACCTTACCGCCGCCCGCTATCTGCTGGCGGACGAAAAGGACGCCGGCCGTTGGGAGCGGACGCTGCTGGGGACGCGGTACAGAAAGACAGAAGAGCTGCTTTTCGCCATGAGCGTCCTGCCGGACTTTGCCCGGGCCGAGCAGGCCCTGCGCCCCCAGCTGAACGCCTTGCTGGGAGCCGGCCGCACCCTGCCCGTTATTGGCAATATGCGCCTGTTTGACTGGCTGATTTCCCACGCGCTTCCCCATATCAAGACCATGCGGGGCAAAGACACGGCCCTGCTCCGGGCTCTATGCGCCCTGCCCGAGTCCTATGTCAAGCCTGGAAGCAGGCCCTGGGGCGTGCTGGAATCCCAGGGCTATACGGCCTTTGAGACTGCCTGCCTGAACACGCGGGCCGCGCTCACCCTGGAGGGCGGGCTGGGCCCCGACTCCCTGGTAACAGAGAAGATCGTGGTGGGCCTGTTCAAGACTGCCCTGGGCCAGCAAGACCCCCTCCCGGAAGAGGCGTGCCAGAGCCTGGAAAGGCTGTTTTATAAGTACAGCCGCTTCCGTATCAAGTGCTATGGCTGCGGGACGCTGCCGGACGCCCTCAAGGAGGACGTGCAAATTCAGGAGCCTGTCTCCTTCGCCTAGTTCGCGGGGCTGGCGGGGGTTGAGCATCCGGCCCTTGCCGGCTTTGATATCCTGGACCCCAAGTGGGATTCCCTGGCTGCCGCCATGAAGCCGGAAAAGTACCGGGAGCTCTTTGGGTTGAGCCTAACGGAAGCCATGCCTGCGGAGGACCTGAAAGCCCGGGCCGCCCGCTATGACCAGTTGACCGGCGGCAGCTTCCAAGACGCCTGCGCAGGGGAGCGGTACAGCCTCTACTTCCCTCTGCTGGTGGACAAGGGGCTGCTGGACCTGTGGCAGTGCTTCCAGGAAAGCCTGGACAGCGGGGGCAATGTGCAAAACCCGGATACCCTGGATAATATCCGGCGGTATCTGCAGGGGATCGGGACAGCCCAGGCATACCGGTTCTATCAAAGGTTCTTTCAGGAGTACGGTATGCCCGGATTGAAACGCTTCTGGGATTGGGGACACAGGGATTTCAAGGAAAGCCTGTTCCGTGCCTCCAGAAGCTGCTACTCCGGCTCGGAATCGCTGCACCTGCAGCGGGATTTCCTGGATGGGGAGGGCCAGAGACAGCTGCTGGACTGGCTTCAAGACTACTGTTTCTTCTATGAGCCAGAGAAATACCCTGGCCTTGTCGTGGCTATCCTGCGGGACGAGTTTGCCCCGAGCCTGCTCTCCCCGGCTGAACAGCGGGCGCTGTTCGACCTGGCAGCCGACCGGATGCAGCTCCAGGGCTGGGTTGTCCAGGCGCTGAAATCCAAGTATCTCACCGAGGAAGAGCAGCGGGCCGACCAGGCCGCCCTTGCTGTTCAGGAACAGGAAGAGGCGGAGCGGAAAAGGCAGGAATCGCTGCGGGCCCTGCGGGACGAGTACGCCTGTGCGGAAAGCATGAAGGCTGTCCTCAAGTACCTGGAGAATTACCGGTATTACCGCGAGAAGCAGGCCCAGGCCTGCCGTATTGTAAGCGAAGGGCTTCCCGGGCGGCTTATTGCCTGGAGCCAGAGGAACAGACCGCCTTGCTCTCTGTCTATGCCCTGCTCCTAAATCATCGTACCATGGCCTGGACGGAAATTCAAGGAGAAATTCAGAAAATTAAGGAGGAATGTGAGAATGACCATGACAGCCGAATGCGCCCGGCCTGCTGAACTGGGAGCCCTGATACGGGAGCGGGCCGCCGCCATCCTGGACATGAACCAGCGCCGCCTGTCCCTGGACTGGCTGAAGGAGTACCCCTTGCCAAAGCTGCGGGAGGCCTGCGGCCGCATGGCGGAGGAAATCCCCGAAGACGCGGCGGTGGGCCTGCACGTCCAGCGGGAGCTGATCCGGAACCCGGCCTTTGCCCGGTATCTGGCGCGGCTTCTGCCCCTGCTGCCGGAGGAAGCGCCGTTGGAGCCGCCGAAGCCGGTCGCGGGGCGATACGGCCAGCCCGCCCCCAAGGCCGCGCCCTCCCGCCGGGGAAAGCTCATGCACAGGCTGGACGGTTTCGTGGGAGCCTGCCAGGATAACGGGAAGGACCCCGCCGATTACACTCTACAGGACGTGGTGGAAATCCTGGAAACGGATGAGCTGGACGGTTTGGGGCGGTTTATCTACCTGGAGAATTTCGCCCCCAGGGCCCTGGACCATGAGCAGCGCGGCCGGGCCATCAACAGCCTGCGCCAGTGCGTGGGCGTGCCGGCAGCGCTTACCCGGGAGCAGCAGGACCAGCTTATGGAGCCGTATGTCCCGGCCAGCAGCTTGTTTCGCGGCACGGCATTCAGCCAGGTATGGGCGCTGTTGGAGCGCTGCCCGGGCCTGCGGGGGATTCTCCGGCTCCTGCATGAGCGGCAAATCGAAGAGGGGCTGGGCATGGCGGAATATACCCGTTTCGCGGAGGCCCCGGAGGAATACCTCCGGCTGCTGGCTGCACTGGCCGGCAAGCTGTCTCCCATTGCCACCGCCCGGTTTCTCAATCATTGGCAGCGGGATGGCTGCACCCTGGACGCTTTACGGAAGATGGACAGGCATCTGGCCCAGCACCCGGATATGGACTGGGAGGCCGCCCTCTATAGCTATAGCGGCTATGTGAACCTGGTCTCCGGCGTCAAGTTCCGGAACCTGGACTTGGCCGGCCTCCCCCGGCACCTGGAGGATATCCTGCTCTATGCCATGTCAAAAAACAAGGCCCATTTTGTCCGGCTGGTGGACGGGGACCCGGAGGCCTTCCGGATTCTCCCTGTCCAGTCCTTCCTGCTGCAGGAACGGCTCTACCGGGAACACCTGAACCTCAATGAACTCACCGCCAAAGACCTGGCCTGCTGCGGCTGGATGCGCAGGCAGAAGCTGGACGCGGAAAACCTTGCCCCCGGCAGGCGCTACACCTTCCCGGAACTGCAAGCGCTGTATGGCGTCCAGAGGCCCTATGTAGACTTCTATCACGCCCTGCGGTCTGAAAGCCAGGACTGCCGGCTGCGGGTGTTCCGGGAAGTGTGCAGGCAGGACGCCCTCAAAGGGGTTGCCGGGGACAGCCTAAACACGCTTGCCGGCCTGCTGGATGAAAAGCCGCTGAGCGTCTGGAAGCAGGAGCTGTTCCGCCATATCGGCGGCTTGACCCCAGGGGACACGGCACAGCTGCTTATCCATTTGGACGCTGTCCGGCACCTGCTCCCAAGTATGCGGACCCGCAGCGATGCTCTGCTTGCCCTGCGCAGTATAAACGGCTTGGCACGGTTCTCCACAATGGACCAGCTGAAAGAGAATATCACGGAGTTGGACTCCGGGTGGGGCGAGCTGGCAAAGGCCATGGGCCTTACGGCAGAGTTCCAGGCCCAGTACCGGGAAAACATCCTGGCCTTTCTGGGCCGGGACGGCGCGTCCATTGTCCTCGGGTATCTGCCCTGCCTGGACGAGAGCCATAAGGCCGGATACCTGCGGGTGGTCAAGGCCGAGCTTATGGGCCGGCTGCGGGAAGTGAAGTACCACGAGGGCGACCTGCGCTGGGAACTGGACAGGAACATCCCCAGCCGGGCAGGGAGCCGGTGGCCGGAGAATCTCGCCGTGGTATTGGGGGAGTGGAGGCCCGGGAGCATGACGGGTTCTTTGACACCATGCTCCTGGGCACACAGCCCCAGCGCACGTGCCTGTCCTACCTGGACGGGATGTACCGCAACTGCCTGCTCTCGGCCTTTGACTCAAACAAGAAGGTGCTCTATGCCCGCCTGGATGGGCGCATTATAGGCCGGGCGTTCCTGCGGCTGACCAAATGCCGCAGGACCAGCGCCGGGGGCGGGGGCCTGTCCTTTGCAGACCTGGAGGCCGGAGGCGCCAGCCAGCCGGAGCAGACAGAGGAACCGGTCACGCTTTTCCTGGAACGGCCCTACATCAGCGGCGCGGGGCCGGAGGCAAAAGAACAGGCCGTAAAGGCGCTGGTGGAGCTGGCAAAACGCAAGGCCGAGGAATTGGGCGTCCTGCTGGTATTGAGCCAGGATTACGGGGTATACCAGCCCCGGGGCTTTACCCAGACCCGGCTGCATATCTACATTTCCAAGTCCAAGGGCGGCGCGCAGTACCTGGACAGCCTGGACGGGGAGGCCGCTGTCTCCAAGGAGGGGAGCTATCTGGCAAACCGGTTCCTGATTCAGAACTGAAAACACGGCAGCCCTGGCCGGGTTATGGCTGGGGCTGTTCTTTTTTTGGCGGCTTGTGGGCCAATAGTGGCCCACAAATGACCCACAAAAAGCCCACAAATGGGCAGTAGGATATTCCTGCCCAATCATGGCCCAGAAATGGCCCACAAAGAGCCCACGAATGGGCGCATTGCTGTCATCCCGCCCTTGTCTCGTCTGTCTGGTTAGCTGGGCCTGCGGCTGGATGCCGCCTGCCATGTCTCAGAGGACTCCCCTTCCGGGAGTCCTCTCTTTTCTTATCCGCAGGACATAGGCGCGGGTGGACAGCCAAAGGAGCCGAATAGGACGAGGAGTCCAGGAAGACTATGCGTCGCGGATCAAGACCCAATTTTGAGTTCATCACCGACGCCATTGCCCGCCACGGCGGACAACCTCTGCGCTTCGCTCCGAGGCCATTACTGCGCTCCGCTTGCCCTACTATAATAGTAGGGGGCCCAGAGGCGGCACAGCCGCCGCGAAAGGCAGGTCATTGCCTGGACTAACCGCAAAAAATTTTGGAGTGAGACATTGCACTACTGGCGATACATCTCTCACATTTGGGTCAGTTAGCATACGATAACTAGCCCGTTGCCTTTCCAGCTTTTGTATGTTATAATATGGCTATGGCATTAAGATACGGGATGATAATTTGGGGGAATTTATATGCATGAAAGGAGCGAACCACTATTTTCTTATAGGCGTTATTTGGATATGTGAGGTAGACCCCGCCGCGCCATACTGGCTTTCGCCAGCGGTCTCGGCGGAGC
>CAJUPK010000101.1 GCA_910588415.1 uncultured Oscillospiraceae bacterium
GGGGTGTTCCGCATATACCTACTAGTGACAATTATTTTCGCCGTAATCAGCCACCCCTATTCTGCCACTCATCGGCATCTTCGAAGGTCAGAATCCCATTTGTCCGCGCTACCTCTTGCGCAACATTGAGCCTTAAATTCTCCAGAGAATCATCGAGAATCTCATTAACCGCCGCGGTGATGTTACTGATAATCCCCATCTCCACCGCCAGCTTGAACAGCATTTCGCAAACATCTTTGCCGAGGGAACGCGCCTCACTCTTGATTGCTCTCGCTAACATGGGAGCCAAGTAATTGATGCTTTTCTGCTGCCAGAGGTACCCGATGTAGAACTCAACCGCCTTGCAAACGAAGTCACCCTTTGAGGTAGCATTCGCCTCTGCCAGCATTTCCTCTATCTCCGCGACCATCGAGGGCCGCATCTAGTACGCATATTTTTTGCTTTTTCTCGCTCAAAAGCTCTCCTTTCTGACCGACCCCTGATTTCAGAGGCTAGTATTCTCTGATTTTTCCCTACCGATGGGCTCTGCCGGCGATGTTACTCGCACGGTAGGTCTCGCCTGTCGGCTCGGTCGGTGCTTGACGGTCCCCACTGGGGACCAGCACCCCCGCGCTTTAACCTGCTTGTCTTTTTGACCGTTTCCTATGTCCTTCTTTGCCGGATAAACTTGCAATCACTTGCATATTTGGGGAGGTTTCCGTCTCCTGCGGGTACCGCCCTCACAAATCGCTACAAATACCCCAAAACGGCGTTCTGGACCTGCTCTTGTCTTTGTTCCTCGAGAGCGGCCTCAGTTCGCCTAACACGGCCCTCACAGGGGCCACAAACGCCTCCCTCGATGCCTGCTCGTTGTGGTACTTGACTGCCCCCTGGATGGGGAGAATCGTAAAAATCAAATTGCCATTTCTAACTCGACCATCGGCGCTCTCATACTTTGTGGGCTCTGTAAGGATGAGCGTCTTGTACTCAAACTCCCGCACATACTTCCTAATGGTGTTCTCGCTCATACCCACTGCGCGGCCAATAGTTTTGTAGCTTGGCCAGCACTGGTGCGACTTCCTGTCCTCGCAATACATGAGGTAGGCGTAGACTGCCAGCTCGCCAGTTGACAAACCTAAACTGAAAATTGCATTTGGCAGAGGAAAGAAGTTCTTTGCGCCACCGCATGATGCTCTCAGAAAATTATTCATATTGCGTTACCTCCTGTCTGACTCTCGACCCACGAGAGAAATTTTTCCTTGGGAACCACCAAGCGCGAACCGATTCTCAGCACCGGGAAGTCCTCCTGATGCAGTAACTCATAGGCTCCAGCCATAGAGATTCCCAAGACTTCTGCCACTGTTTTTGCATTGAGAAACAGTGGCAGTTCTTCATAGCTTTTAAACTTTGATTGAACCACTCCGCACCTCCTAAAAAATGTCTTGACTTTTTGTTCAGGCTGTTGTAGACTAATTCTTAAACAGAGTTTGATTTGCCGACCGTCATATGGTAACACATGGCAACGCATTTGTCAAGGACAATTTCAAAAATGTTTTTAATTTTCGAGAGGAGCGCAAATAAAATGGCTGACTACCTGTTCTACACCTACTTTGAATCGGGCCGCGAGTACTTTGTCTACAAAGATTTGACGTTCGAGCGCTCGCACAAAAAAGAAAAAGACTTCCCATTTCTGGAAAGCCTTTTGCGGTTCACCTACTTGGACATCTGGCCAATGGAAGATTTATTTAAGGAAATGGACAAGGCCCTGCTGAATTTCTATCGGGAACGCGACCGCGACTCGAAGAAAATAGTAATGAGTACGTTGGAAAAGCTGGCCAAGGAGCATATCTATTTCGAGTTTCTACGTCTTGACTGGCAGTCACGGTTCCGCTATATGGATCATCACCCGGGCGAGGACGTGTACGAACATCTCCCACACAAGCAGCTTCGACACATCCCCAGCGACCTGGACACTCTGCAAAAACAAATTATGCGGTTGTTTGAAGACGTGCTGGACATCGATGACAGCAAGAAGAAACCTGTACGGGAAAAGCTGCAAGCCTATCTCGACAAAGAGAAAAGCAACCCGCTCTATGCCTACCAGTTCAGACCAATTTCTACCGTCTATGAGCGAACCAACAACGGTACTTTCGCCGAAGTGCTGCACCCAACTTCTATTTCCGACCTCGTAGAGTTCTCTCTCCGCGAGTGCGTCAAGCGGGAACAGCGTATGCGTATCTGCTCGTACTGTGGCAAATATTTTGCCATCCCCCGGCGCAATACAGCGGAGTTCTGCAATCTGACTGTTGACTCTCAGGGCAGAACCTGTCGCGAGGTTGGCGCGGTAAAGCGCTGGGCGGAGAAGAAAAACTCGGATGAGTTATTCAAAGAGTACCGCCGGGAATACAAGAAACGCTTTAACTGGATCAAGGCGGGGAAAATTAGCCCAGGTGCGTTCTATGCTTGGAGCGCCACGGCAAAGGGTAAGCGTGACGAATGCGCTGCCGGTAAAATTTCTTTTGATGAGTTTAAAGAGTGGCTGAGTGAATTCTAATTTCTGACCGACGTATTCTTTGTTTAGTGGCGCAAATTATTATGGGTTTTACCTGGATTTTACACAGAGCCCCTTTTGAGTTTTACAATGATCCCTTATCATTAAAGCATAAAACTGAAAGGGGAAATCAACATGAAGAAAATCATCACACTTGCATTGGCGGCCCTGACCGCCGCCGTGCTCCTCACCGGCTGCACCCAGAAAACCGCCGGGACTGTCTCCACGGACGGCTCCACCTCCATGGAGAAAGTCATCGGCGCGCTGGGAGAATCCTTCCAGGAGCAGAATGAAGGCGCCGCCTTCACCTACAACCCAACCGGCTCCGGCTCGGGCATCCAGGCCGTTATGGAGGGGCGTTGTGATATCGGCCTCTCCAGCCGGGAGCTGAAGGAGGAGGAAGCCGCCCAGGGCCTGACCGCCACGGTGCTGGCCTATGACGGCATCGCCGTGATCGTCAACCCGGAGAATCCCGTAACAGACCTGGACACGGAGACTATCGCCAGGCTCTATACCGGGGAGATCGAGAACTGGAAGGATGTGGGCGGCAATGATGCTCCCGTGGTGCTCATCGGCCGGGAGGCGGGCAGCGGCACCCGGGACGGCTTTGAATCCATCACCGGCACCGAGGAGAAATGCCAGTACCGCCAGGAGCTGACCTCTACCGGCGACGTGATAACCGCCGTGGCCCAGAACCCGGACGCCATCGGCTACGCCTCTTTGGCCTCGGTGAAGGACAGCGTCCGGGCCATTAGGGTAAACGGCGTGACTCCCACAGAAGATACCGTGAAGGACGGCAGCTATGTCATCCAGCGCCCCTTTATCCTAGTGACGAAAACCGATGCCAAGCTTTCCGAAACGGCCCAAGCCTTCTTTGACTTCGCCACCTCCACCGACGCGGCCCCGCTGATTTCCGGCGCGGGCGCGGTCCCGGCAAACTGAGGGCCGCCCTATGGAAAACATACAGACTTCCCGCGCACAGCTTAGCCGGAGACCCCGGACCCACCGGCAGCTTACAGAGCGCTTCTTCCACGGCCTGTTCCTCCTGCTTGGCCTTGTCACCGTAGGCTGTGTGCTGCGCATCACCGTCTTTCTGGTACTGTCCGGCATACCGGCCATTGGGGAGATCGGCCTGTTCGACTTCCTGCTGGGAGACACCTGGGAGTCCACCGCCCAGGACCCCAAGTTCGGCATTTTGTCCTTCATCCTCACCAGCGTATACGGCACGGCGGGGGCCATCCTGTTCGGCGTGCCGGTGGGGTTCTTCACGGCAGTGTACCTTGCGAAGCTGGCCCCACCCAAAGTGAAGTCCGTGGTGGGGAGCGCGGTCAGCCTGCTGGCGGGCATCCCCTCGGTGGTATACGGCCTGGTGGGTATGCTGGTTCTGGTGCCGGGAATCCGAACGGTGTTCCATGTCCCAGACGGTGCAAGCCTGCTGGCGGCAATTATCGTGCTGGCGGTCATGATTCTGCCTTCTATTATAAAGGTATCAGTGACAGCGCTTGAGTCTGTTCCCCACGAATATGAGGAGGCCTCCCTGGCCCTGGGTGCCACGCCTGTAGAAACATACTTTAAGGTAACGGCTCCCGCCGCCAAAAGCGGTATCGCGGCGGCAGTGGTGCTGGGGGTGGGCCGGGCCATCGGCGAGGCTATGGCCGTGATGATGGTCTCCGGCAACGTGCCCAACACGCCCTCCCTCTTCGGGAGCGTGCGCTTTCTCACCACGGCTGTTGCCAGCGAGATGTCCTACTCCAGCCCGGGGAGCCTGCAAAGGCAGGCGCTGTTTTCCATCGCCCTGGTGCTGTACCTGTTCATCCTGCTGATAAACGCCGCGCTGAACTTCTTCCTCAAGCGGAGCAAGGAGGGCTGACATGAGACGAAACGCATACTCCTTCGCCATGCGTGGCCTTATGGCCCTCTCCGTTGCCATAACCTGTGGCTTCGCGCTGTTTATCATCATCTATGTACTCTGCAAGGGGCTGCCCAACATCACCTGGGAGCTGCTCTCCACCAGCCCCAGCATACTGAACGACCGTATCGGCATCCTGCCGGACATTCTCAATACCCTCTATCTTATCTTAGCGGCCCTCGCTGTTGTGCTGCCCCTGGGGGTGGGCGCGGCGGTGTACCTGACGGAATACGCGGCCAGCAAACGGCTGGTGTCCGTCATCGAGTACGCCGCCGAGACCCTCTCGGGCATACCCTCCATCATCTACGGCTTCGTGGGTATGATGCTCTTTGCCGGGACCTTCGGAACCTCCCTGCTGGCTGGGACCCTGACCCTGGTCATCATGAACCTGCCCACTGTCATGCGCACGGCCCAGGAGAGCCTGAAGACTGTCCCACAAAGCTACCGCGAGGGGGCCTTCGGCCTGGGTGCGGGCAAGTGGCGGGTGGTGCGCACGGTGGTGCTGCCCGGGTGTGTGGACGGCGTGATAACCGGCTGCATCCTGTCCGTGGGGCGTATTCTGGGCGAGTCGGCGGCACTGCTGTTCACGGCGGGGTTTGCCCATGTGCTCAACGGCTTCTTCACCGGGCTCATGAGCTCCGGGGCCTCGCTGACGGTGGCCATGTACGTCTACGCCAAGGACCGGGGCGAGTTTGAAACGGCCTTTGCCATCGCGGCCATTCTGCTGGTACTGACCCTGCTGGTCAACCTCTGTGCCGCCCTGGCAGGCTGGTATTTCAAGAAAAGGAGGGTGTGAGCCAATGGAGGAAATTATCACCGCAAAAGACCTTTGTTTATGGTATAGCAGCACCCAGGCGCTGAAAAATGTGGGCATACCCATCTATGAAAAGAGCATCACCGCCTTTATCGGCCCCTCGGGCTGTGGAAAGTCCACATTTCTCAAGACTCTGAACCGCATGAACGACCTGGTCCCCGGGGTGAAGATAACCGGCGAGCTGAGATATGGAGGCAAAAATATCTATGGGCCCAACGTGGATGTAAACGGACTTCGCCGGGAGATCGGCATGGTGTTCCAGAAGCCCAACCCTTTCCCCATGAGCATTTACGACAACATCGCCTACGGCCCCCGCACCCACGGGGTCAAAAGCCGGGCAAAGCTGGACGATATCGTGGAGCGGTCCCTCCGGGGCGCGGCCATCTGGGACGAGGTGAAGGATAGGCTCAAAAAGAACGCCCTGGGCCTCTCCGGCGGGCAGCAGCAGAGGCTGTGCATCGCCCGGGCCCTGGCTGTGGAGCCGAAGGTGCTGCTCATGGACGAGCCCACCAGCGCCCTGGACCCCATCTCCACCGGGAAGATAGAGGAGCTGGCGTTGCAGCTCAAGGAGAAGTATACCATCGTCATGGTGACCCACAATATGCAGCAGGCGGTGCGGGTCTCGGACTACACGGCGTTCTTCCTGCTGGGGGAGCTGATTGAGTTCGGGGAGACCCAGCGGATCTTCTCCCAGCCGGAGCAGAAAAAGACCGAGGATTACATTACCGGGAGGTTTGGATGATGAGGAACCGGTTCGATGAGCAGCTTGCCCTGATGAACAGGGAGCTGATACAGATGGGAGCCCTCTGTGAGGAGGCCATCTCCCTGGCCTCAAGAGCCCTGGACGAGGGGAGCCGGGAGCACGCGGAGAAGGTTGCCGCCATCGCCGCCGAAACGGACCAGATGGAGCGGGACATAGAGAGCCTGTGCCTGAAGCTCCTGCTCCAGCAGCAGCCGGTGGCAAGGGATTTAAGGCAGATATCCGCCGCGCTGAAGATCATAACCGACATGGAGCGCATCGGCGACCAGGCCGAGGATATTGCCGAGATAGTCCTTATCCTGATAGACGGGGGCCACGCCCCGGAGCGCCTGGAGCATATCCACGAGATGACCCGCTCGGCTGTGAAAATGGTGACCGACAGCGTAGACGCCTATGTGTCAAGGGACACGGCCCTGGCGGCGTCGGTCATTGCCGGCGACGACCTGCTGGACGACTACTTCAGGCGGGTCAGGCGCTCGCTGATCAAGCGGATCGCCCGGGAGCCCTCGGAGGGTGAATACGCCCTGGACCTGATGATGATAGACAAGTACCTTGAGCGCATCGGCGACCACGCGGTGAACATTGCCCAGTGGGTGATATTCTCCGTGACAGGAGAGAAGGCCCTGGACCCGGCTTGCGAAGAGAAAAAGGATATGGTACAATAGAGCGGCAAAGGAGGGGAGTGTTATGATATACTGTGTGGAAGACGACGACGGCATAAGGGGGCTGATGAGCTATGCCCTTACAGCCGCCGGGTTTGAGGTCAGGGGCTTTCCCGACAGCGACGGCCTGTTTGAGGCCATCCGGAACGAGCCGCCCCAGCTTATCCTCCTGGACATCATGCTGCCCGGGGAGGACGGGCTCTCCATCCTGAAAAGGCTCCGCGCCTATACCGCCACCGCTGGGATACCGGTCATCATGGCGACAGCGAAGGGCACGGAATACGACAAGGTCACGGGCCTTGATATTGGCGCGGACGACTACATCGCAAAGCCCTTTGGCATGACGGAGATGGTGTCGAGAGTGAAGGCCGTGCTGCGCCGCTGTGCCCCTAAAGAGGAAAACATCATTGAGGCGGGCGGCCTTCGGATGAATACCGGGGAGCGCACCGTAACGGCGGACGGCGGGCGGGTGGACCTGACCTATAAGGAGTTCGAGCTGCTGAGACTGTTTTTGTCCCGACCCGGGATGGTGTTCACCCGGGAGCAGCTCCTCACACAGGTCTGGGACGTGGAGTACGCCGGGGAGACCCGGACGGTTGACATGCACATCAAGACCCTGCGGCAGAAGCTGGGAAAATCTGGCTCCATGATAAAGACCGTGAGAAGCGTTGGTTACCGGCTGGAGGCCTCAGAATGACTAAGCGTATTTTTCATTCCATTTTAGCAGTGTCGGCGGCGGTGCTGCTGGCAAACATCATCATTGTGATGGGCTGCCTGTACCAGTATTACAGGGATATCGAGGAAGGCCAGCTTTCGGACGAGCTGTACCTTGCGGCCCAGGGGGTCGAGAAAGGCGGAATGGGCTACCTTGAGGGGATAGACAGCAAAAGCTACCGCCTGACATGGGTCTCCCCGGACGGGACGGTGCTTTTCGACACGGCTGAGGATTATCGGAAGCTGGGCAATCACGGGGACCGGGAGGAAATACAGGAGGCGCTTCTGGGCGGCGAGGGCGAGAGCTCCCGCTTCTCCGGCACCATGACCGAGGAGACCTTCTACCGGGCCCGCAGGCTCAGTGACGGCACGGTGCTGAGAATCTCCGTCAGCCGGGCTACCGTGTTCACGCTGGTAATGGCTATGCTCCAACCCATGACGGTGGTGGGCCTGCTGGCCGTGGTGTTTTCAGCTCTGCTGGCCCACCGGCTTGCAAAGCGCATTGTCAGGCCGCTGAACCGGCTGGACCTGGACCACCCTCTGGAAAACGACGCCTACGAGGAGCTGGCCCCGCTGCTCAAAAAGATACACCGCCAGCGGCTGCAGATTTCGGAGCAGATGCAGAGCCTGAAAAAGCGGGCCGATGAGTTCGTGCAGATAACCTCCCACATGAACGAGGGGCTGGTCCTGCTGGACAGGGACGGTAAAATCGTCAGCATTAATCCGGCGGCAAAGGCTATCTTCCATACGGACAGCTCCTGCCTGGGGCAGGACTTCCTGCTCGTCGACCACAGCCATGCCACAAGCGCGGCGCTGGAAGAAGCGGCGGGGCAGGGGCGCAGCGAACTCAGAATGGAGCGGGACGGCCGGGAATATCAGCTTGACCTGAGCTGTATTCAAACTGACGGAGCGCCCGCAGGAACGGTCCTGCTGGCTTTCGATGTGACCGAACAGGCGGAGGCCGAGCGGATGCGCCGGGAGTTTGCCGCGAATGTGTCCCACGAGCTGAAAACGCCCCTGCAGGTCATCACCGGCAGCGCGGAGATGCTGGAGGACGGCACGGTAAAGCCTGAGGACGCGCCGGAGTTCATCCATCTCATCCGCACCGAGTCGGCCCGTATGATGTCCCTGGTGGAGGATATCATCCACCTGTCCCGGCTGGACGAGGGAGCGCCCGCCGGTATGGAGCCGGTCGACCTGTACGAGACGGCCCGGGCGGCGGTCACGGCGTTAGAAAGCAGGGCAAAGGAGAAGCATGTTGCTCTGTCTGTCAGCGGGGGGCCGGCCAGCGTCATGGGGGTGCCGGGGTATCTCTATGAGATGGTCTATAATCTATGCGACAACGCCATCAAGTACAATGTGAACAGTGGCAGCGTGGAGGTAAGCGTCAAAAAAGAGGGAAACAGCACTGTGCTGACTGTAAAGGATACCGGCATCGGCATCCCGAAGGAGTATCAGGCGCGGGTGTTCCAGCGGTTCTTCCGGGTGGATAAGAGCCGGTCAAAGGCCTCGGGGGGCACAGGGCTGGGGCTGTCCATTGTGAAGCATATTGCGGGGATTCATGGGGCGGAAGTCAGGCTGTCCAGCAGGGTCGGGGAGGGGACTTTGGTTTCGGTTGTGTTTTGAGCGTGAAAAACAGCTTTTCTTTGTTTAGCGGCGCAAATTTTGAGGGCGGTTCTATGTCTTTATGCCCGTGCCTTTGCTTTGAGTTTTGGTTCTTGACCCACACCATGACCCACACGCGGAAAAACTGTGTGGAAACAGTGGGTGGAATACCGTTATAGACCACACATGCGGGCACTAAAAACGCCCAAACAGTGCCGGATAGCACTACTTGGACACATCCCAGTGTGTTGGTAAGGATGAGGTCTCCAGTTCGAATCTGGATAGCAGCTCCACAAAAACCCCGTAAGACTGCGGTCTGCGGGGTTTTTGTTTTGTCCAATAGGCTTTCAAAATTG
>CAJUPK010000102.1 GCA_910588415.1 uncultured Oscillospiraceae bacterium
GGTTTCCGCCTGACCCCATAGGGGGAGGGCTACCCTTTTCCCATCATGCTTCCTCACAGCCGTTGCCAGCTGCTTTGGTGATGGTAGGCTACTGCTGATGGAACAGCAGGTCTGGTCATTGCCAGACAGTTGATTTTTTATGTAGCTTCGTGTCGCACCTCCAAGTGGTAGGCCAAGCTACTTGGTTCAAAAGCGATAGATACCTCTTTTGAACAGCGTTAACTATAAAAACCGCCGGGGTGCTAAAAACGGGGTCTCAGGGGGTGAGTGTGTGCCAGTGGCACACAAGCTACGAACTGACCGAGCCGACAGGAGAGAACCCTTTGACCAGCCGCGCTAGCGGGCATTTGCGGGCAAAGTCAGACAGAATGTCTGACACTTTGTCCGACAAATGCGATGCTTGTACATTGAATCTCGTATACACTCGATTCAAGTATCCGGAAACGCCCTGCGGACGTTTCCTCCACGTCTCGGTATGTGTTCTGTGCCCATACGCTCATGTCATGGGCCGCTTTTGACGCACAGCAAAGTTGCATGGAGTAGGATAGCCCGCAGATGCTGTTTGATGGTGCGCATCTTGCCGGTGTTTGCGTGAAAGCAGCCGATAACATACCAGTTGCTCATAGCCAGCATAACCCGTATCGAATCCCATCCTTTTGAGAAAGGACGGGATTTGATATATTCATTTCAACTTATGTTTGTTTAGTTGCATGCTGTTTTCCATCGGCGGTTTTCCCGTTAGCGGCTCTCCATTGCCCGGGTGTTCCTGAAAGACCCGCCTATCCTGATTTTCGACGAGGCCACCAGCGCGTTGGACACCCACAGCGAGCAGGTAGTGCAGCAGTCTTTGGAAAGGCTGGCCAGCCGCCGCACCACTTTGGTCATTGCCCACCGGCTCTCTACTGCGTAGGGGGCGGTGCGGATTTTGGTGCTGGACGAGCGGGGCATCTGTGAGCAGGGCACGCACCAGGAGCTGCTGGCTCTTGGGGGCGTATACGCCAGCCTTTACCAGGCCCCGGCAAACACACTGGGGCCCGCATAGAATATAATAAGTGCGCTTGGACATCGGTAAATTCCCAGGTTCAAGCAGGCCGGAGCTCCCTGGGGTCCCGGCCTTTTCTCTGCTTCCCTGGGGTATTCAGGCTGGCTCCTCACGCTCCCAGTGCTTAGAACCTGTACCAATAGGATATTGCATATGTCTTTTCGGCAGATTTTGCCGCTGGACCGCGTTGCAAAACCTTGCCACCGACAAAATCTGCCGGTAAATCCATACGCAAATCCTATCGGTACAGGTTCTTACAGTGTTCACAAAATGTTCAAACCAAAACTACCGCAATAGTATTGACAGCCCCGCACTACTGTGATAGTATAAATACAGACTATTGCAATAGTTTCAAAGAAAGGAAAGACTTCTATGTCCATCAAACTGTTCGATTCCGAGCTTAAGGTGATGAACGCGCTCTGGCGCGGGGGCAGCCGCACCGCCAAGGAGATCTCTGACATTCTCAAGGCTGAGACGGGCTGGAACATGAACACCACCTACACGGTCATTAAAAAGTGTATTGCCAAGGGCGCGATTGAGCGCAGCGAGCCGGGCTTTGTCTGCCATGCCCTGATTCCCAAGGAGGCGGTACAGGAGGCTGAGACCGACGAGCTGATTGGCAAGCTGTTTGACGGGTCGGTGGACCAGCTTTTTGCGGCTTTGCTGGGACGGAAGAAGCTCTCGGCAGAGCAGCTTGCCCGGCTGAAGGAGATGGTAGAGAGCGAGGTGGAGTCGTGAGCCTTTTGCAGATGAGCCTTTCTGGCGGGGCGATGATTCTGGCGGTGGCCCTGGTGCGGGGGCTGGCCCTTCACAAGCTGCCCAAGCGGCTGTTTCCGGCCCTGTGGGCTTTGGTTCTGCTGCGGCTGCTGATTCCCTTCTCCCTTCCTGCGGCGTGCAGTGTGTACTCGCTTTTCAGCCGCCCCGTGCCGGTGGCGGTCTATGCGCCTGGCCCGGTAGGTCCGTTCCCTGCCCCGCCGTCCGCCTGGACGGGCGGGGTTGGGGCCGGGGCCGGGGAGGCCTTTGTCTCTGAGGGCGCGGCGGTCTCTGGGGCTGACCCCTGGGGGATGATTTGGCTGACCGGCTTGGCTTTGTGCGCCGGGTACTTTGGGATGGCTTATTTCAAGTGCCGCTGGGAATTCCGGGAGGCCCTGCCGGTTCACAACGCCTATGTGGAGCAGTGGATGGGGGCACACAAGCTCCGGCGGCCCATTGCTGTCCGGCAGTCGGGCAAAATCACCGCGCCTTTGACCTATGGCGTTCTGCGGCCGGTGATTCTTTTGCCAAAGTCTACCGACTGGAACGACCTCGAGACCCTGGACTTTGTGCTGACCCATGAATGGGTACACATCCGGCGGTTTGACGGGCTGCTGAAACTGGCCCTGACCGCAGCCCTGTGCGTCCATTGGTTCAACCCGCTGGTATGGCTGATGGTATGCCTGTCCAACCGGGACATAGAGCTGGCCTGCGACGAGGCGGTGCTGAAACGCCTGGGCAGAAAGGCCAGAACCGGGTACGCCCTGGCGCTCCTGCGCATGGAGGAGAGGAAAAGCGGTTTGAGCATGGCTGGCAGTCATTTCAGCAAAAACTCACTTGAAGAAAGGATAAAAGCTATGTTAAAACGAAAGAAAAGCTCACTTGCCGCGCTGCTGGCGGCAATATTGCTGATCGGCGGGACAGGCGCTGTTTTTGCCACATCCGCAAAGGCCGAGAACCAGGAGACGGCCCTTCGCCCAGGAGCCGCGGCAGAAACCTCCTATTCAACAGAGAACAAAGACAGCCTTCTGTCCTACACAGACGAGAATGGCGTCACCTACTACAGCTGGGACGAGGGCAAGACCTGGACGCCCATGACAGAAGAGGAGTTTGCCGCCGCCTACCCGGACCCGGATGTGGAGTGGTGGACCGCCGAGGAATACGCCGCCTGGCTGGAAAATGAAAAAGAGGGGCTGCAGGACATGGTCGGCTCCAGAGGCTGGACCTCCAGCACCGGGTGGTTCACCTGGACTCAGGAGATGGTTGCGGAGACCATTGCCGAGTACGAGGAAGTCCTTGCTATGATTGAGAATGGGTATCTGGTGTCCAAATCGGTGGACGGGGACGAGAACACCATGCTGGTGATGAACCCCCTTGACCGGGTGGTTGGCAGCGCGGATTGGGAGAGCGCCATGGAGGAAAAAGAGTATTCGGATGGGGATGATTTTGACTATACCAGCCTCTTCGAGGACTACAAGCGCTGCGGGCTGACGTTTCAGAACAACGACGGCATTTTGTACTGGAAGGACCAGCGGGTGCGTATTTTTGTGGACGGCGCAGAGTATGGGGATGGCTATGCCTCTCAATATGAGCACTATGACCCGGAGGGGACGGTAGATGTGCGCACGGTCCGGGAGCGGGTGGACAACGGGGACGGCAGCTACAGCCTGATGGGGCCCTTGGTGCGGCTGGAGGAGTTTGAGCCTGACCAGATGTTTTTGGACGCTTTGGAGGGGCAGCGGTATGTGGGCGCGGAAATCCAGTACGAGGCGGAGCGCACTGCCCAGGAGCTGGAGCGCTACAAAACCTTTGGGCTGGCCTACAGCTTCGACCCGAACCAGGAAACCGGCCAGCTCAGCATGACCTGGAACGGCCAGCCGGTGCGCAGCCTGTTCGACCCGGAGCGCCAGCTTTGGGTATGCAACAGCCTAGGTACAAAGGGTCTGAACCTGGAGGCGGTCTATGAGAACGGCAGGCTCACCGGCCTGCGGGAGGGCGATGAGAAAAGCTATGTGGAGGCCGCTATGGCCATAGACAGCGAAACCGCTGCTGCCGAAAGCAATGGGGACAACGGCTCCGGCCAGACAATCGCGGAGCGTATGGAACCCTTTGCCGCCTATGGCGTGAGCTATCAGGAGATCGGTGGGAAGAAGGTCATACGCTATAACGGCAAGTCGGTGAGCAGCTTTGCGGATGTGCGGCCGGACGGCAGCGTGTTCTCCGTGGGGTCTACGGACGGCGGGGAGATCGACGTGGTGACGGTGTATGGCCGGGATGGCAGGTTGAGCGGGGTTAAGGTTGTGAAAAACTGAAATATTGTATGTGCGGCAAGAGCATGGGGGACATTCCCACGCTCTTGCTCTTTTTCAATATGGCAGGCATTGCATTAAAAATCAGCGCGATTTATACAGGTATTGTAATTTGGCCCCAGAGATAATGCATCCATGGACAAGCTTGGCTTTGCCGGGGTTGTCGTCGCGGATATCACCGCACATAAGCCAAATGTATTCTGGAGTTTTGTATAGCGAGAAAAATCCAATATAGTCTGGAAATCACCCTTTGATTGTGTTATAATAATCCTGTGACTTTATAGAATAGAACATGTAAGGAAGACGAATATTTGCTGAAGATTAAATACTGTCCGGATAGATGAGGTGATGTTTATGCAGAGTAAGTGTTGCGCTGAGTGTATGTATTATAACAAAATGTACTGCATGAGAAAAAAAGATACCGTTGAGGAGAACAGCTTTTGCTTGCACTATGTGTCGTCAATGGAACAACATTCTATGGACAGGATCGTCAGCGAGATGGTTGCCTTGATCCGTAAGCAGAAAAGGAGAGGGGAATAATTTGGACTTTGATAAGGTAAAAGGCCAAAAAGAAGCATGGATTCAGCAGGGATTTCTGGGTGGAGTTGTTCTCTGCGACTTTCTTTTAATGAAAAATGCAGGGCTGGATATTGTATATAACATCCAGGATGAATTAACACAGGAATACATTTCCCTACTAAAAAAGAGGTTGGAAACGGAAGAGATTTCTCTTGCTCTTTTAGCCGCAACGGAAATTGAACATGGCCTCATGGATTTTGATGCTGAATTGTATAACTATTTATGCGATGAGATATACGAACATTTTAAAAACAGCAAGGGGGAATACCCCCTGCAAGCTGTTGGCCTCCAAGTGGATGTATTACACGCCTTGATTATTTTGGGTGAAGGCGAACAAAGTATACACTATATGCAAGTACTTAAAGATACCTATAGTAAATTGTGGGGCAATGACAGCTATTTGTTTTGTAAGAATTGGAGTCACATACTAGATGAAGCCATGTTGCATGTATTGCCTGATACGGCCATTTCTGAATTTGAACAGTATCAAGCTGTATTTTCTGCCACTCTAAAAGATGAAGTGATCCTATATAAACTGTGTTTAGACGTGGGAAATACCAAAACGAAATTGTACCGGAGGGCAGACTATCGAAAAGAGGCAGTGGATTTGTGTAGAATGTGGTATAAAGAAAGTTCACAAAATTTACATAAAATTGTTTGTCCTCTCATTGGAATAATGGCCGCCATCTATAATCGAGATATTGGTGAATTCGGGACTGCCCTGGAGGAGCTGGAAAAGGCCGAAAAGATTACAGAAAACATACACCTCAAATGGTATATACAAAGCCAGATGGGAACTATTTTATACTGTAAGCATGACTTGGATGCGCTGGGCATTTTTCTCACAAATGTTAAACAAGAAATGGGAGATTTGCTTGAACCAGATGAAAATATTGCGGAAATCCACAATCTTTGTGGCTTATATCTTATTCAGCAAGGAGAATATGGTGAAGCCGAATCTGAAATTGAAAAGGCTGTCCGAATCAGTGAAGATAAAGTTGGCCTGGAGGCCGATACTACAGTCAAGTTTAGAAGCAACTTGCTGCGAACTAAATTGATGATGGGGGAATCCATTGATGGTGAATTGCAAAAATTGCTCGAGACTGTTTTACAGGATTGCAGTGCTTATCCGGAATCATTAGCACTGCTTCTCAACCTTTCAAATTATTTGAATTCCATTTATACCGGCATAGGAAGCAGAGGTTATCATGAGGCAAAAAGAATACTGGAGAATAAAATCAATTTATATGATATAGCATCCTCTATCGTGTACAAATGCAATATGTACTATTCGATAATGGAAAATAATGGTGACCCATCTGCCGCAGAAAAACTGCGCGCAGAGCTGACTTCCTTTTTCCAGCGCTATCCAAACTCTGATGGTTATCTTCCATACTTACAAGGGGAATTTCTGCGCTGCGCACAAGAGGGTGGAGAAGGGACTCTTAAAATATTAAAAGAAATAGACAGGCATTTATCTGGTCTGCGGCTTGGACTCAACTCGTGGGAATTTTTTTATAAGCAATTTATAAGGGTTCGTCTTCTGTTGTGGGAACAGCGGTATACCCTGGCAAAAAAGCAATTGAAATCGTTCTGGGAAGAGATCATTATTCCTCTCTTTAAGCGGCTCGAAACCAGAACCTTGCTTCAAGCAGGAACTACCTTAAAGCAGCTTCGTTCCTATGTGTCTCTCTTTATCTCTGCTGTACATCAATATCCGGAAATGGGCATTACAACGAAAGAACTATACGAATTTGTGCTGAATTTTAAGTATTTATATTTTCAATTGGTCTGTGGGCCACAAAATCCTTCTTCTTTGACAAAACATAAAAAATGGCTCTCCATCAACGATCTTACCATTGGTAGGAAAAGTTTGATTATAGAATGTTTTGACTACAGAAGATACGAATTGATCGACCGATCTACGATTTCTGGATGTACTTCTTCAGATCTTTTTGAGACTCTATATCAAATTCATTTTGTATTGCACCGGCCTTGCGGTCTATTCTCGAAATTTAGGATCGAGGAGCTTTGGGACGGCCGATTGGATGTACTGAATAAACGATTAGGGGAGGCGTTTGAATCAGACCACATTTCCAAAACGGAACAAGCAGCTTGGATTCGATTAAACCCTTTTCTTAAAGATACAGATACTATATATATCTGCACAGATACAATACCTTTGCAGGCATCTGCAGCTCTGCTGCGAATCGATGATACACGGTATTGGAGTGATTTGTGTAATATTATATATTGTAACACTGCAAAAGATGTGGGAGACGATATAGCTGTACGGGACTTTTCGAACAGCATATTTTTGGGCATATCAAAATTTGATGGGGATGGAACAGAGTGGAGCGGCAGCCCATTTTGCAAACCACTTTCAGACCTTCCATTCTCTGAAAAGGAGGTTAAAATCCTGGGGAATTTGACGGGGGGGCAGGTCCTTTTGAATCAAAAGGCGCCCAAAGAGCAAAGCCTGTGGAGGGGAAAGAACATCATTCATTTTGCAACACATGCAAAAAAATTGAATGAAGTTGGGACAAGGGTACTTGTGTTTGCTAAAAATGAGCAAAACGCTTATACCGCTTTAACACCTGCAGATATATCTGGGATGGATTGGAGTGACGCTAAATTAGTTGTCTTTTCCGCATGTGAAACCAGCGAGGAATCGTGGGAGTATGATATAAAAAGCAGTTTGCAGCTTGCAGCTAAAAAGGCTGGTGCCCGTTTCAGCATTTCTACATGGGTGGAAACACAAGACGATGTTAGTGCATTTTTCATGGTCTGCTTTTATAAAAATCTGCTTCGATATGGGAGGGTTTGTACAGCTTTTTTCCATGCACAAAGAATTATGCGGACAATCACAAAAAGGGAAATTTTATCGGATTGGGACTATATAAGCATTGATATGGCAGATTGTCTGCAGCAAGTTCAGGATGACGAAATGCCTTTTGCTCAAAGCGGCGAATGGGCTGTATTCTTATTGCAAATGAATGAAGGAGGAAATTCCTAATGGTACAATTGACGTATGATGAAAAGTGCAAGCTTTTGGATATAGATCCAAATGAGCTTCATAAAACCCTGAAGCATGAACTGTCTATGGCACAATTACGCACAATGGAAGATGAAAAAGTCTGCGAATTTCAAGATGCAATAGGGAACTGTATAGAAATAGAGACAGAACTGCTCCCTTTGGACGGCGATTTTAGCAGGGCAAGTTTTTATACAGCAGATGGAAAAGTAATTGTAGTTAAGCGAAAGAGATTTAACGTTAAGCTGTTTTTTGGTGTAATATATAAAATTCTTTCAAGCATAGGCGGAAATGAGTTCATAATCATGTTTACCGTTCTAAATATCCTTCTGGATGTGTTTGTTCATATCTTGGATGAAGATATGACGGTGATATATCTATTTCTATGCCGCTCATATTATCAAAATAACAGATATTTTGATAATACAGAAATCTTTGATAAAGTGAACCAGCACTTGGCAGAAACACAAGGTGTACATTGGCCAGACTCAAAAATTAACCGTATTTTATTGAAACTGGAGGACCTCCGTGTAATCGAGTGCCCAGATGGGATTTTCCAGCCAAAGGATCATATATACCTTATATAGTAGGGTATTATATGCAGGTGAAAAGTTTTCAGGCGAGATGTCATAATCCGGCAGTTTCTTACATTATTGTACAGCCAAATCACTCCTTGGGAATCAATCCAAGTCGCTTGCTATGTTCTTGTGGCTGACGCAATTCAAAAGGCTGCTGGTTGCAGAGGACACCAAAAAATGTTGGAAATTTTGCACATCATAGCACACGTGGCAACTTTTTCCGGCGTTGATTTGCATTTTTCCTCGTGATAAGCAGCAAGAACAGGATTGCATGTCAGACGCTTTTTCTGGACAGCCACAGAGTCCACAGTAACCATATGATTTGGGTAGCGCCGGTGCAGTAGCCGTTGTACTTGCGGATTCTGCGCCAGAGGTTGGAGAAAAACTTGCCGGTGTCCTCGTCCTGGAACAGCAGGGCGAACTCGTCCGCATACACAAAGGTGATTTTTCCGGCCTTGTAGTTGCGCATGACCCGGCCCAGCAGGTGGTCCAGGGTGATGATGGTGCCAATGGGTTTCATCTGGTCCCGCAGGCCGCTCAAGCTGTAGCAAATCAGGCTGTTGCCTGTGTCAATATTCCTTTCTTGGTAGAGTTTGTCTGTACGGCTTGCCGGAGCGGGTTGTCGGGCCGGAAAAAGAGGGGCCTGTTCAGCACCAGCCGGGAGCGGATGTAAACCCCTATCATGCGTTCAAAGGGCATACCATGCCAGCGCACAAACCCAAAAGCCCCAAAGGGCACAGCCGCCGCCACGCACAGCCAGCTCACAGCCTCCATGGACATCCTGCGGCTGCATAGCAGGTACACCCCCAGGGCAGCGGCCCCGGCCAAGCAGAGAAAATAAGCTGCCGGAGGGTCATACCAAAGTAGACCACCTCCTTGTACTCCCGCACATCCTGATTCGACTTGATTTGCATAC
>CAJUPK010000103.1 GCA_910588415.1 uncultured Oscillospiraceae bacterium
ACGCAATCTGGATTTTATGGTATATATTGAACTGGTAAAGTAGAAGAAATTCAACTTAATGTGAAAGGACGGAACTGTATAGACATGATGAAAGTTCGGTTTATAGTTTTTAGGTTTAACGTGTAAGCAGGCCCTATGAGCCCCTGGGAAGGCAGCCAGCGCCCCAGCCCTGCCCAAGCTGCTGACGCATACTACAAAGAGAAGTATACTTTACTGAGAGTATGTTTGCGCGGTCCAGGGGCGTTAGGCCCCTGGTAGGGTTTGGGGCAAAGCCCCAAGGTCTTGCCGGAGTGCGCGAACTGTGCGCACGGAGGCCTAACACATACCATATGCCCTTTTTAACCATTTTCAAAGAAAATGGTTAACTGGTCTGACGACGTTTCTGGCGCTAAAGCGCAAGACCGTGGAGCTCTGCTCCACACCTCGCAGCCTTTGAAAAGGCTGGCGAAACTTTTTCCCTTGCTCTCAGAAAGTATACCATTTTTACCCACCACAATCAACAGGAGGTATCCAGAATGTTTGCCAGAAAATTAACGCCTGACGAGTATTGGCGGGCCGGGCTGAACATGGCCGTGGCCTTTGAGAGCCCCTTTGAGTTTG
Source organism: uncultured Oscillospiraceae bacterium (assembly GCA_910588415.1). GTDB lineage: Bacteria > Bacillota > Clostridia > Oscillospirales > Acutalibacteraceae > Acutalibacter. The sequence goes on from CAJUPK010000103.1 coordinate 601, forward strand.
AGAAGGAGCAGGAGAAATCCAAAACCGCAGAGCCTGACCCCAAAGAGGAACTGTACGGGACATTCCTCACAGAACCCGGAGAGAGCAGCCCCCCTGTGGCCTCTCTGGTGATGAACCGCAAGCAGGTGCGCTTTGACGGCCATGTGGTCAAAATGGGCGGCGTAGGCGGCGTGGCCACCCTGCCCGCCCACCGCCGGGGCGGGGCCATCCGGGCCTGCATAGAGCTGTCCCTGCGGGACCTGTACCAAGAGGGCTATGCCCTGTCCCATCTCTACCCCTTCAGCACCCGCTACTACCGGCAGTTCGGCTTTGCCCCTGCCGGGCGGAGCGTCAGCTGGACTGTGCAGCTTCAGGACCTGCGGGGCCTGCCAGAAGTGGGCGGCACCGTGCGCCAGCTGTTCCCCGGGGAGGACCTGGGCGTGCTGCTGGACCTCTACAACCAGGCCTATGGAGACGTGAATTTCTCCTGCCTGCGGGAGGTCTTCCAAAAAAACCTGGAGGGGGATAAACCTCTGAACGATAAGCGGTGGATCTTCCTCTGGTCAGACAGCGACGGCGTGCCCGGCGGGTTTATGGTGGGTACCCGGGACAAGAACTCCCTGCACTGCACACCCAGCTTCCAGGCCTGCGACGCCTTCATCTGTAAGGACGTTACGGCCATGCTGGGCCTGCTGGGCTTTGTACGCACCGCGTTTATCGCCAATTTTGAGAGCATCCAGTTCCTGGCCCCGCCTGCCTGGAATCTGGCCGCCTTGCTGCCAGAGGTCAGCTCCATAGACTGCAAGCCCGTTTTAAACGGCATGAGCCGGGCCGTCAATGTGGAGACCCTCTTAAAGCTGTGCCGCTGCAAAGGGGAGGGCCGATTGGTCCTGGGGGTCTCGGACGGGATCATCCCGGAGAACAACGATACCTTTGCCCTGGCCTTTGCCCCTGGGCAGGAGAACCAGGTAGAGCGCACAGGAGAAAAGCCGGACCTCTGCCTGGACGTGGGCAACCTGTCTGTTTTGCTGGGCGGCGCCCGGGACGCTGCCAGCCTTGCCATCACCCCAGACATCCAAGTGTGCAATCCCCACGCCCCGCTGGAGCAGGTCTTCTATTCCAAGCCCTGCCATGTGCTGGACCTGTTCTAATCTGCTTTAACCCGTTTCTACGCCTGTTCCAAAAATGCAGGGGGCTTCCCCGTGTTTTGATTTTTCCTTTCAGGAGGTTATCTGTATGTCTGTTACGGTTCAAGAATGGTTCCGCCCGGCCAGCAGCGGCTGGGGGCAGATCTTCTCCCGCAGCTGGGTGGAAGAGGAGCCCCGGGCTGTGCTGGTCATTGCCCACGGTATGGCTGAGCACAGCGGCCGCTATGACCCTTTCGCCCGGTTTATGGCAGAGCACGGGTTTGCCGTGTACATGAACGACCATGCCGGACATGGCCGCTCGGCCCAGATAAAAGGACATTTCGCGGACAAGGACGGCTGGGAATGTGTGGTCAGGGACCTGCACGCCCTGGCCTGCCAGGCAGGGGAGCGGCACCCAGGCCTGCCGGTATTTTTGATGGGCCACAGCATGGGGTCCTTCCTGTCCCGGTCCTATATCGCCCGGTACGGCCAGGAGCTGAAGGGCTGCGTGCTCTGCGGCACCATGGGTAAAAACCCGGCAGTCCCAGCGGGAAAGGCTATGGCCTCTCTGCAGGCCCGGATCATGGGGCCCCGCTCCACAGGAAAAAAGCTGAACCAGCTGGCCACCACGGGCTACAACAAGCGCATTGCAAACCCAGTAAACGCCTCCGCCTGGCTCTCCACAGACGACCAGGTGTGCAGGGACTTTGAGGCTGATCCCCTGAGCAATTTTCCCTTTACCGCAGCCGGGTACAGGGACCTGTTTACCGGTCTCTCCGAGATATCCTCCCCCTCCTGGGCCAGGCGGGTTCCCCAAGAGCTGCCCGTGTTTCTAGTGGCCGGGGACCAGGACCCAGTAGGACAGTACGGAGAGGGACCCCGGCAGGTGGCGGAAATGCTTCGGGCCGCTGGCGTCCGGGATGTGCGGCTGAAGCTGTACCCTGGGATGCGTCATGAGATCTTAAACGAAAACGGGAAAGAGGAGCCCTGCCAGGATATTCTGGACTGGCTGGCCCAGCGCCTGGCTTAGCGGAGACGCCCGCCGTACAGGGCGACCGCTATCATTAGTAGAGAAAAGAGGTATTCACATATGGATCGTGCGTTTTTGAAGGAACTGCTGTCCACCCCCTCGGTCAGCGGATACGAGGAGGCCATTCAGAAAAAAGCCCTGGCCTTTGGCAAGGATTTTGCCCAGGCCCAGCTGACGGACCCCAGCGGCAACGCGGTGTCTGTGGTAAACCCAGAGGCCAGGCATAAAATCCTGCTCTGCGGGCACATCGATGAGATTGGCTTTGTGGTAACCCACATAGACCAGTCCGGCCTGCTGCACCTGATGGGCGCTGGCGGTGTGCGGCCCCGGCTGTACATTGGCTCTCCGGTGCAGGTCTGGCACCAGGGAAATCTGGTCAGCGGCGTGATAGCCACCTCCTCTGACCTGCTGAAAAAGGAGAAGACCGAGGTCAGCGACCTGCTGGTGGACATTGGCGCGGCCACCCAGGAGGAGGCGGCCCAGGTGGTGTCTGTGGGCGACCCGGTCTGCGCGGATGTACAGGTCCGGGAGCTGCTGAACGGCCGCTTTACCTGCCGGGCCCTGGATGACCGCACCGGGGCCTTCGTGGTGCTGGAAGCGGCTAAAGAGGCGGCCAGGCAGGGTGCTTCTATCGGCATATACGCCGCCACCACGGTGGGGGAGGAGACCAGCGGCCGGGGCGCCTATTATGCCGCGGCCCGGATCCAGCCGGACTGCGCCATTGCCGTGGACGTGACCTGGGCCAGCGACGCGCCGGGCACAGACCCCGCTGAGACCGGGGAGGTCAAGCTGGGCGGCGGCCCGGTGCTGTGCAGGGCCTCTGTGGTCAACAAGAAGATGAACGCCCTGCTGGAAACTGTGGCAGAGGAGCTGCACATGGACCTGCAGTGGGAGGTGGCCAGTGGCCGCACCGGCACGGATGGAGACACCGTAAACCGGGCGGGCCTGGGCATCCCCATGGCGTTGGTGTCCATTCCTCTGCGGTACATGCACAGCTCGGTAGAGGTGGGCAGCTGGCAGGATATAGAGAACTGCATCCAGCTGCTCAGTGCCTTTCTGGTGCGGCTCTCTCAAGAGATGGAGCAGGGTTTTGACTTTTGCAGCGTAAAGCCCTGATGCCCCAAGCGCAAGGAGGAAGCCATGGCCATTGAGAAAGTAAGGGACTACTTCCGTCCCCTTGGCATAGCGGACCGGATACGGGAATTTGACGTCTCCAGCGCCACCGTAGAGCTGGCCGCCCAGGCCCTAAACTGCCAGCCCTGCCGGATTGCAAAAACGCTCTCGTTTATAGTAGAAGACCGGGTAATCCTGATCGTGGCGGCAGGGGACACAAAAATCCACAATTCCAAATATAAGGCGCAGTTTGGGGCAAAGGCAAAAATGCTTACGCCAGACCAGGCGGAATGTCTGGTAGGCCACAAGGTGGGCGGTGTGTGCCCCTTTGGTATAAACCCAGGAGTAGAGGTCTATTTAGACGAATCCTTAAAACGCTTTGAGACTGTGTTCCCTGCCTGCGGCAGCGGCAACAGCGCCATTGAGCTGACCATTCCGGAGCTGGAGGCATACTCTGGCAGCAGGGCATGGGTGGATGTGTGCAAGGGCTGGGAGGACTGACTGCCTCCCCCTGCTGTTGCATGGGCGCATATCCCTGCATATACATGAAGAGGGGCCCTATGCGCCCTATTCAGAAACAAAATGACGCGCCGCTATACCCTAAATATGGGTTTTGAGAGCGCAAAGGAAAAGTTTTGTCCACTTTTTCAAAAGTGGCAGAGCGCGCCTTAACGGCGTCTCGCAGCCTTGCCGGAGTGCGCCCTGTGCGCATGGAGGCCTTATGTATGCGTCAGCTTTTTAGCTATTTTCTTTGAAAATGGATATGAGTTGGCTCTGTGATACAAAACCCTACACCCTGCCAGGAACCTGGCTCGCGCTGGGTCAGAAGGATTGCCACTGGCAATCCTCCTCGCTCTTGGACCGCACGGCCAAGCTCTCAAAAAATATTTCCAAAAACCATACACAGCGGCTGCCTTTCCGGCAATCCTGGAAAGCGGTGCGGCATAGAACAGGAGGGTACAAAATGGGAACCATTTATTCTTCCGTGGAACAGCTCATCGGGCATACACCCCTGGTAGAGCTGGCACGTATGGAAAAAAAGCTGGGCCTGGAGGCCCGGCTGCTGGCAAAGGTGGAAGGCCTGAACCCAGCGGGAAGCATAAAAGACCGGGTGGCAAAAACCATGCTGGACGATGCGGAGGTCAAGGGCCTGCTGAAGCCTGGGGCTGTGATCATAGAACCCACCTCTGGGAACACGGGCATTGGCCTGTGCAGTGTGGCTGCTGCCAGGGGGTACCGGGTGATCATTGTGATGCCCGACACCATGAGCCAGGAGCGCCGCCTGCTGATGAAGGCCTATGGCGCCCAGCTGGTACTCTCAGACGGGAAGCTGGGCATGGCCGGGGCCATTGCCCAGGCCGAACAGCTGGCCAAGGAGACCCCGGGCAGCTTTATCCCCAGCCAGTTTACCAATCCCGCCAATCCCGCTGCTCACGCGGCTACCACCGGGCCGGAGCTTTGGGAGGACACCCAGGGCCAAATCGACATATTTGTGGCTGGCGTGGGCACAGGGGGCACCATCACCGGGGTGGGGCAGTATCTGAAAGCCAAAAAGCCGGGGGTGGAGATTGTGGCTGTAGAGCCTGCCTCCTCGCCGGTACTCAGCGGAGGCCAGCCGGGCCCCCACGAGCTGCAGGGCATTGGCGCGGGCTTTGTGCCAGAGGTGCTTGACAGAAGGGTGATTGACCAGACCATTGCCGTGACCGACGAGGACGCCTTTGCCATGGGGCGGCTGATGGGAAAAACTGAAGGACTACTGGCAGGCACCTCCTCCGGCGCGGCCTTGTGGGCAGCGGTGAAGCTGGCGAAACTGCCGGAAAACCGCGGCAAGACCATTGTGGCTCTGCTGCCAGACGGTGGGGACCGGTACCTGTCTACCGGGCTTTTTGCGGATTAGCTGTCTTTGGCTGAGTCTCACTTAGAGTTTACTCCCGAAATTTGAGCATATTTTACAATTTGTGCTATATAACACAGGCGAAATCACTATATTTTAATTTTGGTCTAGTATTAGTGATGAAAGTATGATACAATAGGCTGTAGGCTATGCCCTGCAGCCTGTTGTGTTTTATAGAAAACGCTCTTGGAACCCAGCCCGCTGGATGACAGTCTGGTCCTGCGTCCGCTGGTTTAAGAGGAGCGGTTTCCTTCCGGCCTCTTAGTAAGAACCGCGCTGCCATTGCCGTTCTGCAGGGGCTTAACAGGTCTGCTGCAGCTAGACCGCAGTCTATCAGGAGTGTGAAGCCATGGTTACTTTTCCCGTCCTTTTTTTCTGCGTTTGGGGTCTCTTTATGACCCTTCTGCAGGACCGCTACCGAATCTGGACCACCGTGGGGGTGCTGGCAGGGGCCTTTACCCTGTCTGTTCTCTCTTCTGCCCTGCTGAAGGACCAGCTAAACGGCCCCACGCTGGCAGAGCAGCTGCCCTGCGTGCTGGGAGTGGCGGTCTTTTTTGTGGCCTCGGTGTTCATACATACCAATAACCTGCTGCAAAAGCTGTTTGTCTCCGCTCTATGCGTGGGAAACTTTGCCTATGCCCTGCTGTTCATCCCTTTGTTGCTGGGCGCGCTGCCCTTTTCCACGGCCGGGGCCCTGGGTGGGTTTCTCACCCTGCTGCTCACCCTGCTGGTATACATCTTGATGGGCCTCTGCCTCTACCGGCCTCTGCAGCGGTTCAGCGAGCGGGGCCCCTCCCTGTTTTTGGCCGGAATGCTGTTGCTGACGCTGCTGGAATACCTGCTGTGCCTGGGCCGGCTGGACCCGCTCTTTGGCATCCGCACCCCTTCTCACCGGCTGCTGCTGGCTACAGCGGTATATGGGGCGCTGATCTTCTGCTTCCGCAGTATCTACCAGGCTGGCCGCTGGCAGGCCCGTGCCGCCCAGCAGGCCGCCCGGGAGCAGATGCTGGAGATGGAGTCTGGGGATTTTGTGGACATGCTGGCCAGTGTGCGGGAGGTGCGGGCTGCCCAGAAAGGCGGCGAATATGCCCTGGACACTGTGGCCCAGCTGCTGCAGAGCGGGCAGGCGGACCAAGCGCCGGATTATATCACACAGATCAAGCGCAGCCTCCAGCTGAACCCCATTTTAACCGCCTATCACAAAAACCCCTATTTAAACGCTGTGATTGCCACCAAGGCGGCTTTCGCGGCCCAAAACGGGATAGAATTTCAGTGCAACGCCGGGGACGCGGACGGGCCAGTGCGGACCGCTGAACTGTGCGTCCTGGTAAACGAAATGCTGACCCGCGCCTGCGGGGACGCCGCGGTCTTTGAGGGCGAGGGTCCCCGCCGCCTGCGGTTTACCGCCATACCGGGGGAGGACTCCCTGCGATTGGAGACCGTGTTCTCCGGCAGCCTGCCAGAGAAGCAGAAGTTTTCTCCCAAAGGCAAGAAGCTCACAGACCTGCTGGCCTGGCTGTTTGACGACGCGCCCCCAGAGGAGACAGAACTGCGGGGGCTGGACAATACCGCTGAGATCGTGCTGGGCCACAGCGGCAGCCTGACTGTATCCGGCACCCAGGAGGAAGTCATCATCCGGGCCCTGCTGCGGTTTTAGGCAGAGCTTTTCCGTAGGAATCTTTCATCTATAGGTTTTGAGAGTTTATTGCGCGGTCCAGGGGCGTTAGGCCCCTGGTAGGGTGTGGGACAAAGTCCCACGGCCTTGCCGTAGGACGCGCCCTGTGCGTCCGGAGGCTCAACACATACCATACGCCCTTTTTAACCATTTTCAAAGAAAATGGTTAACTTGGACGTTTCTGGCGCTGTCGCGCAAGCACGTGGAGCTCTGCTCCACACCACGCAGCCTTTGAAAAGGCTGGCGAAACTTTTTCCCTTGCTCTCAAAACCTATAACTTAATGCAAATTCCTTAAAATCAAAACAATAAAACAGCATCACATCACAATGTTAGGAGAGAGGTCAATGAGCCATGTTACACTTCCCAGCCCCGTTCTGGCGGCCTTTGGGCTGGAACCCACAGTAGAGCTTCAAGTCATCCACGGCGGCCACATCAACGATACCTACCTGGCTGGGGACAAGTACATCCTGCAGCGAATCAACCATTTTGTTTTTCCGCATCCAGAGCATATTATGGAAAATATGCTGGGCGTTACAGAGTTTTTGCGAAAAAAACTGCTGGAATCCGGCGGCAACCCTGCCCGGGAGACCCTGCAGGTAGTGCGCACCGTAAACGGAGAACCCTTCTTCCTGGACGACAAGGGAAACTACTGGCGCTGCACATGGAATATTGGAAACACCACCTCTTTTGAAACCCCGGACAGCCCGGAAAAACTGCGGGAGGCCGGCAGGGCTTTTGGCGCTTTTCAGGCCATGCTCAGCGGCTACCCAGCGGATACCCTCCATGAGATCATCCCGGACTTTCACAATACCCCCGCCCGGCTGCGCCAGCTGGAAGACGCAATGGCCGCCGACCCCCAGGGCCGTGCCAAAGAGGTGCAGGCAGAGCTGGACTTTGTATTCAGCCGCCGGGAACAGGCCGGCCTGCTGATGGGCCTGTTGGGCCAGGGCAGGCTGCCCCTGCGGGTCACCCATAACGACACAAAGATGAGCAATATCCTGTTTGACGATGCCACTGGCAAGGCCGTGTGTGTCATTGACCTGGACACCGTAATGCCCGGCCTGACGGCCTTTGACTTTGGCGATTCCATCCGCGCCGGAGCTTCTACTGCCGCCGAGGACGAGACAGATCTTAGCAAGGTGCAGTTTGACCTGGAGCTGTACCAAGCTTATACAGAGGGATTCTTGTCCGCTGCCGGGGACGCCCTGACGGAAACTGAGCTGGACACCCTGCCTGACGGCGCCTGGGCCATGACCTTCGAGGTGGGCACCCGTTTCCTGGCGGATTACATCAACGGGGACGTGTACTTCCGTACCTCCCGGCCAGGCCAGAATTTGGACCGCGCCAGAAACCAGTTCCACCTGGTAAAGCAGATGGAGGCACAGCGGCAGGAGATGGGCCGGATTACCAGAGAAGCCCTGAAAAAATAGCGGATACCTGCCGTAAAAAAGCAAAATAGGAAACAGGGGAAGAGACAGCTTAGGGGAATTCCAGGCTGTCTCTTCCCCTGTTCCTGCTGTATAGTAAACGCACTTGAAAATCGGTATCTACTGATTTTCAAGCAGGGCGGCGCGGGCACGCCCGCGCCGCAGTTCAAAAGAGGTGATACCTCTTTTGAACTGCGTTAACTATATCCTTAACTCTTTCCGGCCTTCTCTCATAAAATGACAAAGAAAGGAGGCCGCACAATGCCAATACGAATTTTTATTGATGGCTATGATAAAATAGGACTAAATCAAGCAAGCCTTAACAGCAAGGCGGG
>CAJUPK010000104.1 GCA_910588415.1 uncultured Oscillospiraceae bacterium
CCTGCTGAACGGCTGTACCCTGGCGGCCGCCAACTTTGTAAAGCTGATGCTTTTGGACCGGGTAGGCCTGATGGTAGCCGCTGTAGTGTGCGCCACCCTGCTGGCCGTGGTATTGGTAGCCAACATTGTAGGCAGCTGCCTGCCTGTGCTGGCCAAGCGCCTGGGATTTGACCCGGCTGTCATGGCCAGCCCCCTGATTACCACCATTGTAGACGCCATTGCGCTTACCATCTATTTTAATATCGCCAAAGCGCTTTTGGGAATATAGAAAAGCAAAAGATTCGCCCGCCTTTCGGTGGACGAATCTTTTTTATGTGATTTTGCTTTCTATACAGGCTGGGTGCCTGCCGCCAGTTTGGTAAACAGGTCCGTAAACAGTGCGTCCCGATGGATTTGGTACACATACCGTATAGGAAGGCCCTGCCGGCCCATTTCATAGAGGCCATCATAGGCTGGCAGACAGGCGGGCACAATCCGGGACAGCATAAAGCGGTCGTCCCGGTTCAGCAGCCACGCCACGGCCGTCACATCCCAAATCACCCGGCTCCAAGCGGTTCCGTGGGCATAGCTCTCCGCGGCCTGGACGGTGTTTTCCACCAGATAGTCCGCCAAGGGATTTTTCCCCTTCAGCCAGAACTCCAGCTCTGGGCGGGTAGTGGAAAATCCGCTGACCACCCCCATGCAGGGCAGCTGCACAAAGGGCACCCCGCTGCTTATCACCACCCGGGCGGCAGCGATATCCTGAGACAGGTTGAACTCATCGGCATTGTGATAGTGATAGCCATTGCCCCCCAGCCAGACCACTACCGTGTTCTCCGCCACTATGGGGTCCATCAAAATGGCCGAGGCAACATTGGTGATAGCGCCAATGGCCACCACATAGAGAGGGTGGTCCGGCGAATACGCCTTGGCACGGCGGCAAAGGTCCTCGGCCGCTGGAGAGGGTACCGGGGTCTTCTCGTCCGACAGATACCGGGGAGAGCCATGGAAAACCTCTGTCTTGGCTCCCAGCAGGTCCAGCACCTTGAAGATCTCCTCATAGCTTTTCCGCATCCCGTCCTCCGGACCGGAGGAGTTCTCGTTAAAAAAGGGCGCTGCATAGATGGCCTGGGTGTGCAGCTCTTTGGAAAGCATGAGATAGGCCAAAGCGAACTGATCGTCAATCTCGTTGTACGTATCGGTGTCCAGCACTACATCCACCGGATATTCCGGCACATTGAGATTTTTCAACAGCTTACTCAAAATCTACCACGATTCCCTTCTCGTCAGATTCCAGCGCAGCCTCCATCAGCCGCAGAATACGGAGAGCCTCCTCTGTCTTTACAATCTGCTCCGCCTCGCCGTTGACCACGTCGCACAGGTTGGAATACAGCTGGTTGCGGTCATACTCCAAGTCCGGCAGCGGCAGGTCGTCCATGGTATCCTGGTTCCGGGGGGCCATGGTCTTGGAGAGGCCCTCGCCCATCAGGATGGGTGTGGCGTCCTTGTCCTCCCAGCTGCGCAGAAGCACCATGTGGCCCGGATCCTGGAAGTCGTTGATGACAGCGGTGCCCTTGGTGCCAGCCATGTACCAGTGGGGCAGGTTGATGAAGTTGCAGGTGCCTACCTCCACCGTGGCGGTAACGCCGTTTTCAAAGGTCATGTTCATAATAAAGCCGTCATCCACCTCGTCATTGGTGACATGGGTCATCTTGGCATATACCTTCTTGATTTTCCCGGGGATCATCTGTACCATCCGGTCCAACAGATGCACGCCCCAGTCGAACATCATGCCGCCGCCCATGGCTTTGATGCCCCGCCAGTCGCCAGGAATACCCCGGGAGCCATGATAGCGGGATTCTACGTGGAACACCTCGCCCAGAGTTTTCTCGTCATAGAGCTTCTTCATGGTCAGGTAGTCCTTATCCCAGCGGCGATTCTGCCGGGGGTAGAACACCTTACCTGTCTCTTTGACCACTTCCATGACATCCTCCAGGTCCTTGCTGTTCATCATAACGGGTTTTTCGCAAAGCACATGCTTGCCAGCCCGCATGGCACGAATGGCCAGGTCCTTGTGGCTGTCGTTAGGGGTAGCTACCAGCACCACATCCACTTGGGGATCGTCCAGAATCTCCTCAAAGCTGTTGTAGGTGTGGAAGCCCTGCTTTCTGGCCCACTCCTGGCGCTCCTCTTTGATGTCAAAAGTGCCGCTGAGAGCCATCTTGGCCTTCAAATCCGTATCGCCCGGCGCCAGCTCCCGGCCCTTAGAGCCGTCTGTCATCCACAACGCCTGGCCGCTGCCAGTGGAGATCGCTACAGCGTGTCCGCCGCCCATACCGCCGCAGCCTACTACGGCTACGTTCACGATTTTTCCCATTTTGTTTTTCCTCCAAATTTTTTATAAAAATTATTCAAAAGGCCCGGTTTTTTTCCGAACCGTGCTTACAGTTCTCAGTATAGCATGATACCCTGTTATAAGCAAGACTGCCAGAAGAATTATTTTTTTACTGTTATTGTACTCCTGTTATGCGCGGCACAAAAAGCAGGGAGGAAGCCGCTCGCTTCCTCCCTTGACGTTTCAATTCTCTGCCGCTCAGCGGGATTTTTTCTCCGGAATGATCTCCCCTTCTTCCACAGAGTGGGCTACCATGCCTTTGCCCTCCTGCTTGTCTGGGATCACCAGATTCAAAAGGATGCCCACGATGATGCCCAGCCCAATGTTGGAAAAGCTGAAAGTGGCGTTGCCGATGACCGCCCCGCCAATGGCCAGTACCAGCATGACAGCGGCAATACACAGGTTGCGGTTTTTGGTGAAGTCCACGTGGTTCTCCACCAAGGTCCGCAGGCCCACCGAGGCGATCATGCCGTACAGCACAATGCAGGCCCCGCCCAGCACACAGTTGGGCACTGACTGGATGACGCCAATGGCCTTGCCCAAAAAGCTGACCGCAATGGCCACAACCGCCGCTATCCGCAGAGAGGCTGGGTTGTAGTTGCCAGTGGCCGCCAGCACAGCGGTGTTTTCGCTGTAGGTGGTGTTGGGAGGGCCGCCTACGAAACCGGCAAACACAGTGGCCAGACCATCGCCCATCAGGGTGCGGTGCAGGCCGGGCTTCTCTGTAAACTTCTTGTTGACCACCGCGCCGTTGGCATACACATCACCCACATGCTCCACACAGGTGACAATGGCAATGGGGGCGATCATACCAATAGCCGTGATGTTGAACGTAGGCAGGACAAAGTGCGGCGCCTGCAGCCAGCCGTACCCAGCAATAACGGAAGTGTCCATCAGCCCGGCGGGAGCCAGCCCGGTTTTGGTGACAATCAGGGCCAGCACATAGCCGCTCACCAGCGCAATCACAATGGAGGACATCTTCACCATTCCCCTGCCGCAGCTGGAGAGTACCACGGCGGTCAGGCACACGACCGCTGCCAGCACCCAGGCCCACACATAGGTGGTCATGTCATATCCATCGCCAAAGACGGCCAGGGCATTGCCATCGGGGCCGTACTGGGTCTGGATATTGTTGATAGCTGAGGAGGCCAGGTTCAGGCCAATGAGCGTGATGCCCACGCCCCGCACCACCGGAGGGAACAGCTTGTCGATGAGCCCCTTGCCAAAGAGCCAGATCACCAAGGCCAGGATCAGGTAAAACACGCCAGAGGCGATGATTCCTCCCATGGCCGCGGCAATCTGCTCATCCTTGGTGGCCCCAAAGGCAGAGTTGCCAATCACCCCGCACAGGGCGGAGATGAAAGCAAAGGAGCTGCCAAGAAAGGTAGGCATCCGCCCCCCGGTACACAGGTGGAAGATAATCGTACCGCAGCCTGCGCAGAACAGGGCCACGCCCACATCCAGCCCAGTGAGCAGGGGCACCAGAATGGTGGCACAGCTCATGGCAAAAGCGTGCTGAAACCCCAAGGCAATGGCTTTCTTTGCCCCCAGCTTCTCATATTCCACCGATTGGGGGAACAAAAGCCGGTTTAGTTTTGTGAAAATTTCCAAATGTTTCGACCTCCTCATTCCTCTGTCAAATTTTGGCCATACTTTTGGTAGTATAGCAAAACAGCCAGGCCCTGTCAATAGCTGTCGGAAAATAAACGGGCAAAGTGAAAAGAAATTTCAGTCTCACCGCTCTCCCCTCTTAGGAGGCTCTTAACAATCAGCGGCACGTCCCTCTCTTACTCGATCAACCGCTTGAACATTCTGTCTGAGTATGTTATAATGTAATGCAATCTTACTCTTGTTAACCTGGTTTTGCTTCTGCAAAGCTTACTATATCATCTATACATTACATTTTCATCTGAAAGGAAGTCTTACTGCATGGCACTGAAAGAATTTCAGGCAGAATCCAAACGTCTTATGGACTTAATGATCAATTCTATCTACACCCATAAGGAAATCTTCCTGCGGGAGCTGATCTCTAACGCCAGCGACGCTATTGACAAGCTCTATTATCAGAGCGTCAGCGGCGGCGCCACAGGCTTGAACCGGGAGGACTTTTTCATCCGCATTGCCGCGGATAAGGAGGCACGCATCCTTACAATCACGGACAATGGCGTGGGCATGACCCGGGAGGAGCTGGAGAGCAATTTGGGCGTTATCGCCAAAAGCGGTTCTCTCCAATTCAAACGGGAAAACCAACAGCAGGAGGATGTGGACATCATCGGCCAGTTTGGCGTGGGCTTCTATTCCGCCTTTATGGTGAGCGCCAAAGTGGTGGTGGAAAGCCGGGCCTTTGGCGCGGACCAGGCCTGGGCCTGGGTGTCGGAGGGCCTGGACGGCTATGAAATTATGGAAAGCGACTGGCCTGACCGCGGTACACGCATCACCCTTACCCTGAAGCCTGACGGCGATGAGGAGAAGTATTCTGAGTTTTTGGAGCAGTATCGGCTCAGCGGTTTGATCAAGCGCTACTCCGATTACATCCGCTACCCCATTAAAATGGAGATGCAGAAAAGCAAGTTGAAGGAGGGCACCGGAACCGATGGCAAAGACCCGGAATACGAGAACTATTTTGAGGACGAGACCCTGAACTCCATGACCCCCATCTGGAAAAAAGCCAAGTCGGAGGTAACGGACGAGGCCTTAAACAGCTTTTATAAAGAAAAGTTTTACGATTGGCAGGAGCCGCTGCGGGTCATCCGCAGTTCTACCGAAGGCGCTGCCACCTACAGCGCCCTGCTGTTCCTGCCCAAAACCGCTCCCTACGACTATTACACCCGCAGCTTTGAAAAGGGCCTGCAGCTGTATGCCAGCGGTGTGCTGATTATGGATAAGTGCCCGGACCTGCTGCCGGATTGCTTTAGCTTTGTGAAGGGCCTGGTGGACTCACAGGATCTCTCCCTAAACATCTCCCGGGAGATGCTGCAGCATGACCGGCAGTTAAAACTGATTGCCAACCGGCTGGAAAAGAAGATTGCCAGCGAGCTGAAATCCATGCTGCAAAACGACCGGGAGAAGTACGAGGAATTTTGGAAAAGCTTTGGCCTGCAGCTGAAATATGGAGTCTATGACAATTACGGCCAGAAAAAGGAAGAGCTGCAGGACCTGCTACTGTTTACCAGTTCCGCGGAAAAGAAGCTGGTGAGCCTATCTGAATATGTCTCCCGGATGAAGCCAGAGCAGGACAGCATCTACTATGGCTGCGGCGAGACTGTGGAACGCATTCTGGCCCTGCCCCAGGCAGAAGCCCTGGCTGAAAAGGGCTGGGAGCTGCTTTGCCTGACGGACAGCGTGGATGAATTTGCCCTGCGGATGTTGGAAAAATACCAGGAGAAGCCCTTCAAAAACATTTCCGCTGAAGGCCTGGACCTGCAGAGTGACGAGGAAAAAGCCCAAACGGAAAAACTGGCTGGCGAAAACAAGGATCTGCTGGCTGCCCTGGCGGAAGCTCTTTCCGGCAAGGTGCAGGAGGTACGGCTGGGCGGGGGCCTGAAGGGCCACGCCGCTTGGATCAGCACCCAGGGCGGGCTTTCCAGCGAGATGGAGAAGGTTCTGAACGCCATGCCAGCTGGAGAAAAGGTCCATGCCCAGCGGGTACTGGAGCTGAACCCGGAGCACGGGATCTTCTCCAAGCTGCAGGCCATGCAGGACGACAAGGACCAGCTGGCTCTCTATGCCCGGGTGCTGTACGGCCAGGCTCTGCTGCTGGAGGGTACTCCTTTGGAGAATCCCGCGGAATTTGCCAAAGAAGTCTGCCAGATCATGCTGTAAGCCCCTAGGCTTTTGGCCCGTAAACGGCCCATCTCAGCTTGCCCTGTCCGGTTTGAAACACTGGCAGGGAGAAAGGTGTTACAAAATTCTATGAACCCATTCAACAATCCGGCTTTTTACTATCCTGCCGTGTATGGCCAGCCGACCAGCCAGCCCCAGGCAGGACCCTCTGCCCCAGCAAACGGGGGGAATCCTGCCTGGGGAGCCGCGCCTGGATATGCTGTTTGTCCTCCCGCCACCCCCGGAGGCCCGGCTTCTCCTGCCCCCCCTTCCTGGGGAAACGCGGCCTACGCCCCGCCTTCCGCTCAAGGAAGCGGGCCTTGGGCGGCTCCCGCGGCCTATCTGCCCTATGTTCCGGTAAGACCCATGCCGCAGGCCGCGCCCAGTTTTGCCCTGCGGCAAAAGGACCCCCGCAAAACTGGAGGCAGGCGGGCGGTGAACCGTATGAGCCTGCTGATTTTGGCCTCTTGCGGCCTAAGCACCTTGCTGCAAATGGCCATTATGCAGATCTGCCTAGCTCTGGACATCTGGACTGTTCTGGAGGACGATTTGAGCCTGTCCATATTGGCTATTATGCTCTCTCCCCTGTGTACGGCAGGTCCCTTTCTGGTTTATATGCTGGCAAGCAAGGGAGATTGGAACCAAGCCCTGCGCTTTGAAAAAGCTGGCTTTCTCACCTCCCTGCTCTATGTTTTTGCTGGACTTGGGCTGTGTATAGCTGGAAACTATCCCGCCTTTCTGCTGGAAGACCTGCTGGAATCCGCTGGGGCCAGCCCGCTGAACTCCTCTTTGGGCAGTGGGGACAGCTGGCTAAACCTTGTCATTGAGCTTTTAGGTGTGGCGGTGCTGGTTCCTCTGATTGAAGAGTTTGCCTTCCGAGGAGTGCTTTTCTCCTCCCTGCAGCGCTTTGGCGCTGGCTTTGCGTTGGCGGGTTCCTCCATTCTCTTTGGCATGGCTCACCTTAGTCTGTCCAGCGTTATATTCGCCTCTATTGCAGGGCTAGGTATGGGAGTGGCCTATGCCAAAACCAAAAATCTCTGGGTCAGTATCGCCATCCACGCCGCCAATAATGGAATCGCTACGCTGGGCGGCTATGGGGAGCTGCTGGTTGGCGCCAACCAGGCGGAGCTATTCCAAGAGCTTCTCTCTATTGTGCCCCTGGGGCTGGGCTTGGCTGCTTTCCTTCTGCTGCTGATTATGGGGCATAGAAGAAAGCGCCGCCAGACTGCTCTGCCAGGAAGTACACCGGCGCCTGAACCTGCTGCCGCCAGCACCTCTCTGCCCCCTCTGCGCCGGGGCGAGTCTGCTGTGTGCATTTTTACCGCTCCGGCTTTTTGGGGCCTGGTATTCCTGGTGCTTTTGGAGACCGGGGCAAGATTCTTGCTTATATTCTGATGGAGCTGGAGTTTTTACCGGAAAAGCGCTTTATGCTGCAGGCTCTGGCTCTGGCAGTAGAGGCCGCCCAAGCCGGAGAGGTTCCGGTGGGCGCTGTGGTGGCCCTGCATGGCCAGGTGATTGGCCAGGGCCGCAACCGCCGGGAGGCAGACCGTCACGCCTTGGCCCACGCAGAGATAGAGGCCATTGCCAGTGCCTGCCAGCGCCTGGGCACTTGGCGGCTTACAGGCGCTCAGCTCTATGTGACCTTAGAGCCCTGTCCTATGTGTACAGGTGCGGCCATCAACGCCCGGATAGGCCGGATTATCTATGGCGTTGATGATCCGGCGGCAGGCTGCTGCGGCACAGCGGCAAATCTTCTGGAACTGCCAGCCGCGCCGAAAATCGCGGTATACCGGGGCTTTATGGAAGAGCAGTCTCGGCAGCTGCTGGCCGATTTTTTTCGAGAACTGCGCGCTACTTCTTCTCCATAGGCTGCTTTTGGGAGGTGTTTCTGTGCATGTAGGTTTTTCCTACATAGGCGTTCTTATGCTGTTCCTACTGTTTATTCCCAACATTTTGTGGAGCAGGCACAAGCCAGCTGACTATGATGTATATGCTGCCCGCGAGAATCCCTTTCTGCTCTGGCTGGAACGCATAGGCCAGGCAACGGTCACGGTTCTGGCCGTGAGTTTCTCCGACTTTAATCCAAGTTCTCCCCGGCTTTGGGACCTTTGGCTGTGGGCAGCGGGGGTCTCCATGCTGCTGTACGAGCTCTATTGGGTCCGCTATTTTCGCAGCCCGCAAACCATGGAGGTTTTTTACAGCAGCTTTCTGGGCATCCCTTTGGCTGGCGCCACTCTGCCCGTCCTGGCTTTTCTGTTGCTGGCTGTGTATGGAAGAAACCTATTTCTGTTTGCAGCGGTGGTGATACTGGGTATTGGCCACATTGGTATCCATGCCCAGCACAAGAAGGAGATTAAGGGGCCCCTGCCGTGAATGTATCCCTCTTGTTTACAGGTTCTAACCCGAAAAAAGCACGGCCAGAGGATTCCTCCGGCCGTGCTCTTTTTTGCTATTTCATTTAAAAGCGCAGAACTGCGCCCAAAAGGACATCATCCCTGTGGCAAAATATGGGATCATCACAGCGGCGGCATCCATGCCAGGTTACGGCGTAGGACAATCCTTCTTACATGCTGGCCATGCCACGTCATCCAGTATTAAGCCCACGCCACAACTAAGAGGGCTGTCTTACTTTGCCTCGAAATATGCCTTGAATGCCTGATAGGCGCTGAACAGGTCGATCTTGGAGATCACCTCGAAGGGGGCGTGCATGGACAGCACCGGCACGCCGATATCAATGACATCCGCATTCAGCCGGGCCACGTCATAGGCCACGGTGCCTCCGCCGCCCTGGTCCACC